>NZ_JAUSQM010000001.1:2853048-3170053 GCF_030811215.1 Nocardioides massiliensis | reverse complement strand
CAGTAGCGCTGGTCGGTCGGGGTGCCGAAGCCCTCGCCCTCGAAGACGTGCCCGAGGTGCGACCCGCAGGTCGCACAGCGCACCTCGACGCGACGCATGCCCATCGAGGTGTCCTCGATGTATTCCACGCGGTCCTCGGCCAGGGGGGCGTAGAACGACGGCCACCCGCAGTGGGAGTCGAACTTCGTGTCGGAGCGGAACAGCTCGGCCGAGCACGCCCGGCACCGGTAGACACCGGTGGTCTTGGCGTCGGTGTACTCACCCGTGTAGGGCCGCTCCGTGCCGGCGCGCCGCAGCACGTCGTACTCCGCGGGGGTGAGCAGCTCGCGCCACTCCTCGTCGGACTTCTGCACCTCGTACGCCATGACGCCGAGCCTAGTCCGGGCCTGGGCAGAACTTCGTGGCGTGCACAGGTGTTCACCGTGGCGCGGCGGGGTAGACGCGACGCATGAGCACGTGGACCCGCTTGCGCACGGCGGCGTCCGGGCTGACGACGCCGCTGCAGCCCGACGACTACCTGCGCCTCATCAACCCGCTGTGGACGGCGCGGGAGCTGCGCGGACGCGTCGACAAGGTGATCCGGGAGACCGAGGACGCGGCGACGATCGTCATCCGCCCGGGGTGGGGCTGGCGTTGGCCGCACCAGCCGGGGCAATACATCGGCATCGGCGTCGACGTCGACGGTCGTTACCACTGGCGCTCGTACTCCCTCAGCTCCCCGCCGCGCCGCCGCGGTCGGCACGTCGCCGTGACGGTGCGCGCGATGCCGGAGGGCTTCATCTCCGACCACCTCGTCAACGGCCTGGCGCCCGGCACGATCGTGCGTCTCGCCGCGCCGCAGGGTGACTTCGTCCTGCCCGACCCGCCGCCGCCTCGGATCCTCTTCCTCGTCGCCGGCAGCGGGGTCACCCCTGTCATGGCGATGCTGCGCACGCTGGCCCGTCGTGGGCACCTCAGCGACGAGGAGGGCCCCGACATCGTGGTGCACTACTCATCACCCACGCCGGAGCGGATGATCTTCCGTGACGAGCTGAGGGAACTCGCCGACGCCGGCCCGCGCATGACGCTGCACGAGCTGCACACCGACTCCGACGGGATGCTCGCCGGTGAGCATCTCGATGAGATCTGCCCCGACTGGCGCGAGCGCGAGACCTGGGCGTGCGGGCCGGGGCCGATGCTCGACATGCTGTGTGAGCACTACGAGGCCGCCGGCGTGCTCGACAAGCTGCACATCGAGCGGTTCTCGCTCGAGCTCGGCGGCGAGGGTGGCGAGGGCGGGACGATCCGCTTCCGCAACACCGGCAAGACCATCGACGTCGACGGCGCCACCACGCTGCTGGAGGCCGGCGAGGACGCCGGCGTCGGGATGCCCTACGGCTGCCGCATGGGCATCTGCCACACCTGCACGGTGACCCTGGTGCAGGGCCGCGTCCGCGACCTGCGCAACGGCCAGGAGTTCGCCGACACCAACGACCGCATCCAGACCTGCGTCACCGCCGCCGCGGGTGACTGCGAGCTCGACATCTAGGGATCCGGAGGATCACATGGCCATCGCCGATGTGAAGGAGTACGCCCACCTCACCACCGAGGAGGTCGAGGAGCTGGGCCGCCGTCTCGACGAGCTGCGCGCGGAGATCGAAGAGTCGCGCGGCGCCGCGGACGCGGCCTACATCCGACGACTGATCAAGATCCAGCGCGGGCTCGCAGCGGCCGGCCGCGTGACGCTCTTCGCCAGTCGCTGGAAGCCCGCGTGGGCGGCCGGCACCGCCATGCTCGCGATCGCCAAGATCCTCGAGAACATGGAGATCGGCCACAACGTCATGCACGGCCAGTGGGACTGGATGAACGACCCGGAGATCCACTCCAGCACCTGGGAGTGGGACACCGCACAGCCGGCCGAGCAGTGGAAGCACTCCCACAACTACATCCACCACCAGTTCACCAACGTCCTCGGCTACGACAACGACATCGGCTACGGCATCCTGCGGATGGCGCGCGAGCAGAAGTGGCACCCGGCCAACCTCGGCCAGCCCGTCTACAACGCGCTGTTGGCCACGCTCTTCCAGTGGGGCGTCGCGCTGCACGACCTCGACATCGAGGCCATCCGCAAGCGGGAGAAGGACCCGAAGGTGATGGCCAAGCAGCTGCGCCAGATCGGGCACAAGGTACGCCGCCAGGTGGGCAAGGACTACGTGCTCTACCCGCTGCTGGCCGGCCCGGGGTGGCGGCACACGATGACGGCCAACGCGACCGCGAACCTGATCCGCAACCTGTGGGCCTACGTGATCATCTTCTGCGGGCACTTCCCCGACGGGGCCGAGCACTTCACCGAGGACGAGATCGAGGACGAGACCCGCGCGGAGTGGTACCTGCGCCAGATCCTCGGCGCCGCGAACTTCAAGGGCGGCCCGCTGCTGCACATCATGAGCGGCAACCTCGGGTTCCAGATCGAGCACCACCTCTACCCGGACCTGCCGAGCAACCGCTACGCGGAGATCTCCGAGACCGTGCAGGAGCTGTGCAAGGAGTACGGCCTGCCCTACACGACCGGCCCGCTGCACCGGCAGTACGGCCAGGCCCTCCGCACGATCATGGTGCTCTCGCTGCCCAACAGGTTCAGCGGCCGGATCCCCAAGAACCCGACCCCGACCGGGCCGGTGCGCAACCGGCGCCGCCGCACCGACGACGAGCGTCCGGCCCGCCGCACCGAGACCGGCCAGTGGGTGTCGCGCCGTGCTGGCTGAGCTCCGTCGCCTGGTCGCCGGCCGGCCGGCCCCGGCCGGCACGGAGCAGCGCATCGCAGCACTGCCGACGACCGAGCACGGCCTGCCGCTGCCGTTCGTGTGCCAGCGATCCGACGGCAGCGGCACCGTCCACGACGTACGCCGGGCGCGCGTCACCCAGTGCGCGTTGAGCCGGATCTGCGCGCTGTGCGGGGACAGCCTGGACGAACCACCGCTGGTGCTGGTCGGGCCGGCTGCCGAGGCGGCGAGCGGGGCGTTCTCGCTGCCGCCGTTCCACGCGGGGTGTGCGGCGTGGGTGCAGGACCTGCGGGCGCAGGTCCACGGCACGTTGCTCGGGCACCACGAGCAGGCAGGGGCGTGGGAGCGGGTCGAGACCGGCGGGTTCTCGCTGCTGCGTCCGTCGACGCGGGAGCCGGAGGAGCGCACGTGGTTCCTCCCGACGGGGGCCGAGGCGCACTAGTCTCTCGATCCATGGCGAAGACACCGGCGGCCGTGCTCGAGGTCGGCGAGCGCGAGGTCCGGGTGTCCAGCCCCGACCGGGTCATCTACGAGCCCACCGACCGGACGCCGGCGATCACCAAGCTCGAGGTCTGCGGCTACGTCGCCGAGGTGGGCGATGCCCTGATGCGGGTCGTGGGGGAGCGGCCCACCGCGATGGAGCGGTGGCCCGACGGCTGGCGCGAGGGCATGCGGCTGGCCACCGGACCGCAGGACCGGGGCGCCGACGGCTTCTACCAGAAGCGGCTGCCGAAGGGGGCTCCCGACTACGTCGAGACGGTGCAGATCGCCTTCCCCAGCGGCCGCACCGCCGACGAGCTCTGCCCTACCGAGCCCGCTGCACTGGTGTGGGCGGCCCAGATGGGGGCGCTGACCTTCCACCCGTGGCCCGTGCGCCGACCCGACGTCGACCACCCCGACGAGCTGCGGCTGGACCTCGACCCCCAGCCGGGCACCGACTTCGCCGATGCCCGCCGGGTCGCCGACGTCGCCCGCGAGCTCCTCGAGGAGCTCGGTCTGCGTGGCTACGCGAAGACCAGCGGCAACCGCGGCGTCCACATCTTCGTCCGCATCCAGCCGCGGTGGACCTTCGACGAGGTCCGGCACGCCGCGATCGGATTCGGCCGTGAGCTCGAGCGCCGCGACGACCGGGTCACGACGGCGTGGTGGAAGGAGCAGCGCGGCGAGCGGCTCTTCATCGACTACAACCAGAACCTCCGCGACCGCACCATCGCCAGCGCTTGGAGCCTGCGCGCCCGGCCGGGCGCACCGGTGAGCACCCCGCTCACATGGTCGGCGCTCGCCGACCTCGACGACCCGCGCGAGCTCAACCTCACCACGGTCCCCGACCTGCTGGCCGACGGCGACCCGTGGGCCGACATGGACGCCGAGGCCTACTCCCTCGAGCCGCTGCTGGAGCTGTGGGAGACCCTGCCCGGCGGAGAGCTCAACTGGCCCCCGGACTACCCGAAGCAGCCGGGCGAGCCGCCGCGTGTGCAGCCGTCGAAGAAGGTTGCCGAGCACTGGGACGAGCACGGGAACCGGATCGAGACCTGACCCACACCCCGACCCGCAGCCCGCACGGAATGAAGCGGGCGACGCCCGGGTTGGAGGCGGTGGTTACCGTACGCCCTTCCGGGGCAGATGTGACGGCCGAGACAAAGCCTGGGCCGCGGATGCGCCCGTAGCTGCCATGGTGCACAATCTGGCGCCGGACGATGGGTGGGGACGGTGAGCCGGGCCAGGAGGGTCCGCCGCCAACGAGGGGGTCAGGAGACAAGAAGATGGCAACCGACTACGACGCACCGCGCAAGACCGAAGAGGACCAGAGCGAAGAGAGCATCGAGGAGCTCAAGGCGCGGCGTCACGACAAGAACTCCGGCAAGGTCGACGAGGACGAGGCGGAGGCCGCCGAGTCGTTCGAGCTGCCTGGTGCGGACCTCTCGCACGAGGAGCTCGCCGTCGAGGTGAAGCCGCGGCAGGAGGACGAGTTCACCTGCATGTCGTGCTTCCTGGTGCACCACCGCAGCCAGCTGGCTGACGCGAAGAAGATGATCTGCCGCGACTGCGAGTGAGTGACTGAGTCCCGCCATCGCTCAGCACAGGTCACCGCATCTCGGTACGCCGGTGGACACTTCGCGGGCTCAGTGTCCGCCGGCTACTCGATGACCATCACCAGACCCGCTTCGCAGGCTCGCGTGTCTGCTCAGGCGTCGTCGCGTTCCATGCCCCTGGGCAGGTGGCCGTAGGACCGGCGGTAGTAGTCCGCAGCGCCGCGCGAGGCGAGCATCCGTGCGACCCCGATCGCCGTACCGGACAGGACGGCCCAGGCGACCGCCTCGCGCATCGCCACGTCGGGGTGCGCGGGGTTCGCCGGCGGGCGCTTGCCGGTGGAGGCGCGCCAGAGCGCGGTCAGCACCTGCTTGGCCAGGGCGGCCCCGGCGATCGCGCTGATGGTGTTGGCCGCCGACCAGCCCCGTGAGTTCTTGCCCTTGCCCTTGGCCACTGCAGCCCCCTCGTCGATCGCGTCTGGTCCGGACCGCGTCAGTCCGTGTGGTCCACCGTATCGGGGGCCGCCGCAGCACCGTGGGCGACCAGGGCCGCGACCAGCTTGCGCGGGCGACGGGTGGAGATCAGCCAGTACGGCGTGGGGTCGCGCGGGTCGCGGACCTGCACCCGTACCGAGCGGCCGATCCACGGCCGCACGTGCAGGAACGCCCGGACGTCGGCGTCGACGCCGTGGACCCGACGGGTCTGCTCCTTGTCGAGCGGCTCGGGGTGCGCCAGGTGCGTGACGTCGATCCGGGCCCGGCCCGCCTGCAGCACGCCGTCGGCGACGGTGACCGAGGTGGCGCCGTACGTCGCGAAGAACGAGAGGATCCCGGCGGCGATCGCCCCGGTCAGTCCCCAGGCGACGAGCGGACCGAGGGCGACCACGAAGGCGTACCACAGCGCCACGCACAGCATGACGGCCTGCACCCACCAGCGCAGCGGGACGTGGAGTCGCTCCTTGTACACAGCACAAGCCTCCCACCCGCCCCGCGCCGCCGGAGAGTAGGGTCGCCGGTCGTGGTGGAGATCCTGTTGCAGCGCCTCGACCCCGACCTGCCGCCCCCGTCGTACGCGCACCCCGGGGACGCCGGGGCGGACCTGCGCACGACGGTCGACCTGAGGCTCGCCCCGGGCGAGCGGATGCTGGTGCCGACCGGGGTCGGCATCGCGCTGCCCGAGGGGTACGTCGCCCTGGTGCACCCGCGCTCGGGTCTCGCGGCGCGTCACGGGCTGTCGATCGTCAACACCCCGGGGACCGTCGACGCGGGCTACCGCGGAGAGATCAAGGTGCTGCTGGTCAACACCGACGCTCACGAGCCGGTGACGCTGCGGCGCGGCGACCGGATCGCCCAGCTGGTGGTCCAACGGGTCGAGACCGCGACCTTCGTCGAGGTCGACGCCCTGCCGGAGTCCGTGCGTGGCAGCGGCGGCTACGGTTCCACAGGTGGATTCACCTATCCCGACCGTGAGGAGACAGTGTGAGGTTCCGGCGCAAGGCCACCGCGCAGCCGCAGCAGGACGTGGCTCCCGAGCCCGACGTGGCCGGGGACGCCGAGACGCCTGCACCCGCGCAGGATGCACCGGTCGACGTACGCCGTGACGGTCCGCGCGACATCGCGGAGACCGACGTCACCGCCGAGACCGAGGGCTGGGTCGACCTGACCAGCCTGCTGGTCACGGGTCAGCCCGGACTCGAGCTGCGGATGCAGGTCGACGAGCGCAGCGGCGAGGTCGCCGCGGTGCTCTTCGTCGGCCAGGACGGCGCAGTAGAGGTGCGGCCCTTTGCCGCCCCCCGCACCACCTCCATGTGGGAGGACGTCCGGCGCCAGATCGCCTCCGAGACCTCCCGGCGCGGAGGTACGGCGACGGAGGGTCCCGGTCCGTTCGGGACCGAGCTGCGGGTCCTCATGCCCGTCACCACCGAGGACGGTCGGACCGGCCAGCAGCCCTCGCGCGTCCTCGGCATCGACGGGCCGCGGTGGTTCCTGCGCGCCACGCTGATGGGGCGTCCGGCGGTCGAGGTTGAGGCGGCCGAGCCCTACCTCGCCGCGGTCCGGTCCCTGGTCGTCGTGCGCGGCAACGTCGCGATGGCGCCCGGCGATGCGCTGCCGATCACCGTCCCGCCGCAGGCCCGCCGCGTGTCCCCGGACCCTGCGGCCCAGCCGCAGCCCGGCGACGGCTGACAGCGGTGGGTGACCTCCATGGGTGACATCGCGACCCGGGTGCGCCAGGGACTGAGCCGCTGGGCCGACGGGACCGCTGACGAGGCGAAGCAGCTGCAGACCGAGGCGGTCCGCGCCGGGTGCACGTCGATCGCCGACGCCCCGGCCCGTGAGCGCGTCGTCCTCCAGGGCTCCCTGCGCACCCTCACGCTGCGCCCGCGCGGCGGCGTACCCGCGCTCGAGGCGGAGCTCTACGACGGCACCGGCACGATCACGGTCGTCTGGCTGGGGCGTCGCCGCATCGCCGGCATCTCCCCGGGACGTCAGGTCCGGGTCGAGGGCCGGGTGGCGCTCCACGAGGGCCAGCGAGTCATCTTCAACCCCCGCTACGAGCTGCGGTGCACCGCGTGACGACCCCTGCGGGTCCGGCACGCCCGGTGGCCACCGTCGAGGAGGCGGTGCGCGCCGAGCTCTCCAAGGCGCTCGGCGGGATGCGCGGGATCATCGAGGCGGCGATCCCGACGCTCGTCTTCACGATCACCTTCCTCACTGCGCGCGACCTGCAGCTGGCGCTGATCTGCTCGGTGTCGGTCACCGCGGTCCTGCTGGTGGTCCGCGTGGTCCAGCGGCAGACGATCCAGTTCGTCTTCAACAGCCTCGTCGGCATCGGCATCGGAGCGCTGTTCGCCTGGCGGTCCCTGCGCGGGGGCGGGAGCGAGACCGACGCCGCGCTCGCCTACTTCCTGCCCGGTCTGCTCTACAACGCGGCGTACGCCGTGGGCCTCACCCTGTCGATCGTCGTCCGCTGGCCGATCGTCGGATTCATGGTCGGCAGCGTCACCGGGGACCCGACGGCGTGGCGCAGCGACCCGCGCGTCGTGCAGCTGTGCTCGCGGCTGACCTGGCTGCTGGTGCTGCCGTGCGTCGTGCGCGTGGTCGTGCAGACGCCGTTCTATCTCGCCGGTCGCAGCGGCTTCGCCGACCCCGACCAGATGATCGCGCTGCTCGGCGTCTCGAGGATCGTGATGGGCTGGCCGCTGCAGGTGGCCGCGCTCAGCGCGATGGTCTGGCTGCTGGCGCGCAACGCGACCCCGCTGGAGGAGGGGGAGTCGCTGGCCGGGCTCAGTCCTCCTGATCGGGACTGAGCAGCCGCTCCAGCTCGCGCTCGGTCTCGGCGGCCGAGACGAACAACAGCTCGTCGCCCGCCTCGATCGCCTGCTCGTCGTCGGGCGGGTAGACCTGTCCGTCCCGCAGCACCGTCACGAGCGCAGTGTTCTCGGGCCAGGGGATGAGCCCCACCGGCGTGCCGACGTACGGCGAGTCCGAGGCGAGCGTGATCTCGACGAGGTTCGCCCCGCCCTGGCGGAAGGTGAACAGACGCACCAGCTCGCCGACGCTGACCGCCTCCTCGACAAGCGCCGACATGATGCGCGGGGTCGACACGTTCACGTCGACGCCCCAGGCCTCGGTGAAGAGCCACTCGTTGTCGGGGTGGTTGACCCGCCCCACCGTGCGGGGGACGCCGAACTCGGTCTTCGCCAGCAGCGAGGTGACGAGGTTGGCCTTGTCGTCGCCGGTCGCCGCGATCGCGACGTCGAAGCGCTCCATCTGTGCCTCCTCGAGCGAGGACAGCTCGCAGGCATCGGCCAGCAGCCACTCGGCCTCGGGGACCAGCTCGGGACGGATCGAGCGCGGGTCCTTGTCGATGAGCAGCACCTCGTGACCGTTGACCAGCAGCTCAGTGGCGATGGAGCGGCCGACGGCGCCGGCTCCGGCGATGGCGACCCGCACGTCAGTCCTCCTCCGGTCCGGCGTGGAGCGCGGCGTAGACGCTGTCGGCGGACTCCTCGCGCATGACGACGTGCAGGATGTCGCCCTCCTGGATCACCGACTCGCGGTGGGGCAGCATGCCCTCGCCCAGTCGGTCGATCCAGGCGATCCGGCTGCCGGTCTGCTGCTGGAAGTGCACCGTGCGCGCGCCGACCCACGACTCCGGCATCGGGACCTGGTCGAGGCGGATCGTGCCCGACGGGTCGCGGAAGAAGGGCTCCGCGCCCGCGGGCAGCAGTCGGCGCATCACCTGGTCGGCGGTCCACTTGACCGTGGCGACGGTGGTGATGCCCAGGCGCTGGAAGACCTCGGCGCGGCCGGGGTCGTAGATCCGGGCCACCACCTGCTGCAGGCCGAACGTCTCCCGCGCCACCCGGGCGGCGATGATGTTGGAGTTGTCGCCGCTGGAGACGGCAGCGAACGCTTCGGCCCGCTCAATGCCGGCCTTGGCCAGCACGGCGCGGTCGAAGCCCATCCCGGTGACCTGTTGGCCGTTGAAGTCGGGGCCGAGGCGGCGGAAGGCGGAGGGGTCGGAGTCGATGACGGCGACGGTGTGGTGGCGGTCCTCGAGGCCCCGCGCCAGTGTGGAACCGACCCGGCCGCAACCCATGATCACGACGTGCACGGGGGTGACGCTACTCCTGCGTGCGCGGATCGGTCGCGACCATGGCCTAGCCTGAGCGCCGTGGGTGTCACCGACGTCTCCAAGCGGATCCTGCTGGGCCGCAAATTGCGCAGCACCCAGGCCGGGGAGACGTTGCTGCCCAAGAAGGTCGCGTTCCCGGTCTTCGCGAGCGACGCGCTGTCGTCGGTGGCCTACGCGCCCGACGAGATCTTCTTGATGCTGTCGCTGGCCGGCATCTCGGCGTACGCCCTGAGCTGGCAGGTCGGTCTGGCCGTGGCCGTGGTGCTGCTCGCCGTGGTCGCGTCGTACCGGCAGACCGTCCACGCCTACCCCAGTGGCGGCGGCGACTACGAGGTCGCCACCGTCAACCTCGGGCCGCGGGCCGGCACGACCGTCGCCAGCGCACTGCTGGTCGACTACGTGCTCACCGTGGCCGTGTCGGTCTCCGCCGCGGTCCAGAACGCCGGCTCGGCGCTCGGCTGGGTCAGCGGCAACGAGGTTCTCGTGGCCGTCGTGCTGGTGGCGCTCGTCGCCGCCCTCAACCTGCGGGGCATCCGCGAGTCGGGGCCGCTCTTCGCGATCCCGACGTACGCCTTCATCGTCGGCATCGTGGGGATGTGCGCCTGGGGGATCGGGCGCGACCTGCTCGGCACCCTCCCGGACGCGGAGAGCGCCTCGCTGCGGATCATCGAGGCGGACGGGTACGCCGAGGGGACCCTGACGACCGTCGCGCTCGTGTTCCTCGTCGCCCGGGCGTTCTCGTCCGGCTGCGTGGCGCTGACCGGGGTCGAGGGGATCAGCAACGGGGTCCCGGCCTTCCGCAAGCCCAAGAGCCGCAACGCGGCGTCCACGCTCCTGCTGCTGGGAGTCGCCGCCATCGTGATGATGATGAGCGTCATCGCGCTGGCCAACCGGATGGACGTCCGCTACGTCGACCCGCTCGACCTCGACCGTCTCGTCCAGGCAGACGGAGCCCCCCTCCCGGGCGACTACGACCAGCCGACGCTGCTCGCGCAGATCGCCGGCGGCATCTTCGACAACTTCGCGCCCGGCTTCTACCTCGTCATCGGCGTGACTGCGCTCATCCTCGTGCTCGCGGCCAACACCGCGTTCAACGGCTTCCCGGTCCTCGGCTCGATCCTGGCGCGCGACGGCCTGGCGCCGCGCCAGCTCGGGGCACGGGGCGACCGGCTGGCCTACAGCAACGGGATCGTCTTCCTCGCCGCACTCGCGATCGTCCTGATCGTGGCGTTCGACGCCGAGACCACGCAGCTGATCCAGCTCTACATCGTCGGCGTCTTCGTGTCCTTCAACCTCAGCCAGCTCGGGATGCTGCGGCACTGGACCCGCGCCCTGCGCGACGAGCGCGACCCCGCCGAGCGCCGGCGGATGCACCGGTCGCGGGCCATCAACGCCTTCGGGCTGACGATGACCGCGATCGTGCTCGTCGTCGTCCTCGTCACGAAGTTTCTCGAGGGCGCCTGGATCACCGTGCTGGCGATGGGCACGTTCTACCTCGTGATGCGCACCATCCGCGGCCACTACGACAAGGTCGGCCACGAGCTGGAGATCGCTGATGACGATCAGCTGCTGCCGACCCGGGTGCACGCGATCGTGCTGGTCTCCAAGCTGCACAAGCCGACCATGCGGGCGCTGGCCTATGCCAAGGCTGCGCGGCCCAATCTGCTCGAGGCGGTCTACGTCGACACTGACTCCCGGACCACCGACCAACTGCTGGAGGAGTGGGACGAGCGCGGCATCGACGTCCCGCTCAAGGTGCTCTACTCGCCCTACCGCGAGATCACCCGCCCGATCCTGGAGTACGCCCGCTCGATCCGCGCGGCCGCGCCGCGCGGGGTCGTGGCCGTCTACATCCCGGAGTACGTCGTGGGTCGCTGGTGGGAGCAGCTGCTGCACAACCAGACCGCGCTCAGGTTGAAGGGGCGGTTGCTGTTCACCCCCGGCGTGATGGTGACCTCGGTCCCGTACCAGCTGCGTTCCTCGGCGATCGCCAAGGAACGCACCGAGCGCGAGTTCGCCCGCACCCGGCCCGGCGACGTCCGGCAGGGCCGCGTCCACGACGTGCACTCCGGCGGCCGCCGCAGGGATCTCTCGTGAGCCCGGCCGCACCCCGCGGGCGGCGTACTCGGGAGCGGGTGGCGCGTGGCGCCTCCCTGGTCGGCCAGGAGTACGACGTCGAGGTCGGGCCGGTCGCACACGGTGGGCACTGCGTCGCGCGGCACGAGGGGCGAGTGATCTTCGTCCGGCACGCCCTCCCCGGAGAGCTCGTCCGGGTCCGGGTCACCGAGGGGGAGGAGGGGTCGTCGTACCTGCGTGCGGATGCCGTGCGCATCGACCGCGCCTCGGTCCACCGCGTGCAGCCGCCGTGCCCCGTCGCCGTACCCCTCGGGTGTGGTGGGTGCGACTTCCAGCACGCGACGCTTGCGCACCAGCGTGAGCTGAAGGCCGCCGTGCTGCAGGAGCAGCTCAGCCGGCTCGCCGGGCTCGAGCTCGAGGTCACCGTGCAGCCTGTCGCCGGGGACCTGCCGGTGCAGGACGAGGGTCTGCGCTGGCGCACGCGGATGCAGTATGAGCGCGCCGCCGATGGTGGGCGTGGCCTGCGCCGGCACCGCTCGCACGACGTCGTCCCGATCGAGGACTGCCCGATCGCCCACCCCGACGCCCGCGAGCCCGGACAGGGCAGCGGAGCAGTGACCGAGGTCGTGGCCGCCGCCGGGCAGGAGCGCGCCTTCGAGGTGGCGGCGGACGGGTTCTGGCAAGTGCACCCGGGAGCACCGCGGGTGCTCGTGGAGACGGTGCTCGAGCTGCTCGCGCCGCAGCCGGGGGAGTCCGTGCTCGACCTCTACGCCGGCGTCGGGCTGTTCGCCGGCTTCCTCGCGCCCCGCGTCGCGCCGGGGCGGGTCGAGGTCGTCGAGGGCGACCGCACCGCGACGTCGTACGCCGAGCGCAACCTCGCCGGCACGGGGGCGCGCGTGCACACCGACCGGGTGGACCGGTGGCTGGCGCGTCGACGCCGGGACGACCCGGACGGACATGTCGACCTCGTGGTCCTGGATCCGCCGCGTGCGGGCGCGAAGCGCGCGGTGGTGGCGCCGGTGGCGGGGCTGCGGCCGCGGGCGATCGCCTACGTCGCCTGCGACCCGGCCGCATTGGCCCGCGACGTCGGGACGTTCGCCGCCGAGGGCTTCGAGCTCGCGGGGCTGCGCGCCTTCGACCTGTTCCCGATGACACACCACGTCGAATGCGTCGCTCTGTTGACGAAAACTGACTCTGACCTGCGGTGATGCGAATCTGCGTTCTGGCGTCGAGACCGTAAATCAGGCCTTAGGGCGCACTTTGGGCGCACTTTGAGTTCAGGACCGCCGCCGACGCAGCGCGTGAGACGCCGCGAGAGCCCGCAGAACGGCCCGTGGGCCGCCGCGCAGTGCGAGGGCGGGCTCTCGGGCCGCTCGGAGTGGCCTGGGGGCTCTCAGGGCCCGAGCGGTTGACCGTCACTGGGATCGGAACGGGGTGCAAGCCGCTCGGTGGCTGCGCGGTAGTCCGGCACCACGAGCCGGCGGTTGATGTAGTGCCGCTCGGTGACCGTCTTGGAGGTGTGTCCGAGCTGATCCTTGGCGGCTTCGGCGTCGTAGACCTCGTCGATCGCCGTGGCCACCGTCCGGCGAAACGAATGGGGCGAGACGTCGTGGAGCGCGGCGATGTCGGCGTACTCGTCGAGTTGGCGGATATGCCATAACCGGCTCTGGACGTTGCCTGGGTAGTGCCAGGTCCCATTGCGGCTGACGAAGACTGCGTCGAGATCGTTGGGCGGTTGAGCGACCTTGCGTCGTCGCAGGAGCGCGACGGCCCAGTCGGGAAGTGCGATGGGACGGATCGCTGCGTGGGTCTTGCCGTAATCGACCCGCTTGCCCTTGGAGGTGATCTGGCCATTCACCATCAGCCACGGGAACCAGGTCTCGTCGTCCCGGCGCTCGGGCGGGGCCGTCAGTTCGATGTCGGACCATCGCAGGGCGAGCAATTCTCCGATCCGCATACCGGTGGCGATGAGCATGTCGACGATGTCGGGCAGATCCACGCTCTTGGGACCGTTGCGCCGCTCGGCGTTCGCCCACTCACGGATGGCCGTACGCACTGCGTCGAGCTCCTCCACGGCCACCGGCTTCTTCTTGACCTTCGGAACCGGAACCGATGGGACGGCCGTGGCGGGGTTGCCGTTGAGTGCCTCATGAAAGATCGCCAGGTTGAACGCACGCACGAGGACGCTGCGTATCCGCTTGCGCATGTCTGCCGAGACTCCGGCGCTGTCCAGGGCCGCCTGAATGATCACTGGCCGGACGTGTCGCAGTTGGTAGGCACCGAGTGGGTGCTCGGTCTTGTCGCTGTCGAGCACCCAGCGCATGTGGTAGCGGTAGTGCTCCAGGGTTTCTGAACTGGGCCCGCCGTCGGACTTCTCCATCTTGGCGAACCAGAGGTCGAGCAATTGCTGCACCGTGTCGTCAGGAGCGATGGCGCCATCGCCGAAGGTGCCCGTGTGGTCGACGAAGAACGCTTTGAGGTTGGCTCTCGCCTTGTTCTTCGTTTCGCCACTCTTGCGGTACTCGCGGACGACTCCGTCCACGTCGCAGTACCGGGCACGCGCCAACCAAGTACCGTTCGCACGTTTCGTGCAGTTGATATCGCCGTAGGTGCCAACCATCAGCTTCTGTCGGGCCACCTTCTCGCTCCTTTTCCGTATGACCCTGTCAGGACCGCGCCGCCCTCAGGGCTCCAGCGCCCACCCGGCTGGCGCGGTTGCGGGTACGGACCGGACTTGCCCTGTCTGGGACGGGAATGGACGCGTCGGCAGATTCGTCTTCCGCGAACGACTCCTCATGGGCCTGAAGCCACCGATCGAGTTCAGACAGCCGATACTTCAGCCGCCCGCCCGCCTTCACCGCACGCGGGCCGTATCCAGGTCGGCGAGCGCGCCAGGTCAGCAGAGTGGCTTTGGGAATGCCGAGGTAGTTGCCCGCATCTGCAGTGTTGAAGAACGGATCATCAACGGCCGTCAGAGGACGTGCGCTTGCCGCAGACTTGGTGCTGTTCGGGTCGGATTTTTCCCGGCTTTGCTGGCCCGCCGCGTCGCCCACTGCGGCGAGCCGGTGCACCGCCGCGTGATGGTTGTCAGAGGCTTCGCTCATGGTGAATCGATCCTTCCTGCGGGCGTCCGTTGATCGAGCGCACGAAGGCCGCCCGCTCAGTGGCTGAGGTCGGGGAGACAGGTCTGCGTGATGTCGGTGCGCGGAGTCGCTGGTCGATGGTCACCAGGAGCCGAGCCTTGGTGGGTACGTCGAGAGGGACGTGTCGCGCTCGCAGTTCCTTGACCGCAACTGGGGTGGCCAGGTCGATGCGCGGGATGGAGACGCGCAGCAGGTAACTGCGATCGCTCGCGCCGGCGCGGATGATTACGGCGATCCGTCGGTCGATATGGTCGAACAGCGCATCAAGGTGGCGAAGTTGTCTGTCGCTGACGCCGTTGGCAGGGGAGAGTTCGTCCATGCGGGCAGCGGCGAGCGCGCCGTCGGCTGCTGCGAGGCTGGTGCCGACAAGGCCGCGGAGGTTGCGGGACTGATCGATCAGCTGGCGGTAGGTCTCGTGCCGGCGGTCCCACTTCGTTGCCATCTGGCCGCGGTTCGGGCTCGGGGTGCCGAGTGCCAAGGCGCCGCAGCTGACGATCCGTTGGGAGTCGAAGATGAGGCGCAGGCTGTAGGCGTCGGGTTGTTGGCGCAGGTGGACGAGCAAGTTGTTCTGCGCCTGCAGCACACCGTCGAGTCCGGGGAGTGCTGGTCCGTCAAGGAGTTGGACCGGGGGACGCCAGCCCCGGTGGTCGACGCTGTAGTCGGGGTCGCTGTAGCCGGCGTGGGCGGCGCAGACGACGGCGGCACGGCCGAGCAGGTCCGCGTCAGTGATGGGTTCCCAGCCAGGGACGGCCGCGGCGTAATGCCGGTCGAGACCAGTGAGGCCGCGGGCGACTTCGGCGGCGTCCTTCAGGACCGTCATGGCCTGGAGTTCGGTGAGGTTGCCGTAGTCCAGACCGGCGGGGAAGTCGTGTTCGCCGAGTGCTGCTGCTTTTGCTGCACGCCGCCACACGTCAACAACATCGTTTGGATGAGGGGTGGCGAGCTGATTCGAATCTGGCAGGGGACCGGCGTAGGTCGTGCGGGCTTGGTCGAGCCGGTACCGGAGTTCCTCCGCCGGGCCGCGGCTGCGTGGCGTCCGCCCACCAAGGTCTCCGACAGGGTTCGATGCCCGGACGGCTTGTTGGCACCAGACGGTCAGGCTCGTGCGGAACGACGCGATCAGGGCGACCTCGTCAGTCCCGAGGGTGTCGAGACCCGGCGTGTTGCGGGTGATCTGCATGAGCGTGGCAAGCTCACCGCGCAGCGCTGCCGTGTTCTCCCCGTACATCAGAACCGACTGGATGCGCTGCTCGGGTTGCCGCGATCACGGGCGACGTCGAGCATGTCGAGGAGCAGTTCGACCTGGAGCGTGTCGACCCCGTGGCCGACAAGCTCCTTGACGGCACTGACGGCGATGGCATGCAGGATGGTTCGATCGTCGGTGAGCCCGTGGGTGTCGAGCGCCGGGACGTCCTGGCCGTGGATCAGGTCGAGATAGAGCAACGCGTGCTCGTACTCAACCGAGGCATCGAAGGTCGCGGCCTCGTCAGCGAGTGCTGCGATGTAGGAGCGGGCTTCGGCCAGGGTGACCGCGTGGGCGAGAAGCATGAGGGTTCCCTTCATTGGTAATCAGGTGCGCGCAGCGCCACCGTCCATCCCGAAACGGGTTCCGGGGTGTGCCGATCAATTGGGCTGTGGACACGACGGGTTCTCCACAGGTCACCGGACCGGAGTCAGGAGACGCGGCGTTCGATCTCGGCTTCGACCTGGCGGCGTGCGGTGACGTCTTCCATCACGAACTGCACGAAGTCGTTATCGCGATCGGTGACCGAGGCCTCAGTCGCGGGGAGAGCGGCCGGTTCGCCGGGCCAGGCGGTCTGGCGGGTGGGGCGGTCGCGGTCCAGGCGGGTGCCGCAGGCGGCGACCCAGTCCCGCAGCCGGTGGCGGGCCTCGGCGAAGTCGCGATGCCACGCCAAGGGCGAAGAGGGGGAGGCGTCGGGGCTGTAGGAGTTCAGCCAGTGCAGGTGCAGGGCGGACAGCTCCCAGACGAGTTCGTCGTGGCGGTGCCACATTGGCGGCACTTCGTTCGGTGCGAGTCCGTAGGTGCCGCGCAGCCAGTTCACCCACGCGTTCAGGTCGAGCCACTCGGCCTCGGCGTCATCAGCGGTGAGGGTGTTCCAGTTGATCGGCCCCAACGGTTCAGCCAACGACGCTGCCTCGAAGGAACTCGGCCACTCCGCGTAGTCGTCTTCGGCGCCGGCGAGATCGCTCGTGGTGAAGCTTTGCCAAGTATCGAAGACCGGATGCCGCTCGACATCGAGCATCGACGCCTCCGCGCCCGCGCTGTCGTCGGCCTCGGTCATGGTCAGATTCCGACAGCGGTCGAGGACGGCTCGACCGTGCGCTGGGCATCGTGGCCGGTCTCTGTGCCGGCGTCGCGGTCGGGCGAGGGGCGTTCGACGCTGTAGCGAGTACGCGCCGTGTCGTGTCCGATCCGGCGAGCCACGAACTCCTCGCGCCGGATCGTTTCGCCGTCGCGGTCGAACTCGTATTCGTGGACGTAGCCGGAAGCGACGAACTGATCACCGACACGGAACCGGGCGTAGGCCCGCTCGGCGGCGGATTTGAACATCACCATCTCGCAAAACTGCGGGTCGAGCTTGGTGAAGGATCCATCGGGCTCCTTGCGCCACTGCTCGATGCCGACCCGAGCACGGAACCTCGCGACGTCACTCTTGCCGTATGTCAACTCGGGTGCGGTGACGATGAAGCCGTGCAGACTCATCTGGGTGGGGATCGTCATCATCGACTCCTGACCTCATGCGACGCCGCGGTCGGCGATCGCTCTCTAGAGTCAGGTGGGCGTGCCGCTCCGGCACGGACACAAGCGCAGGGTTGGAGCGGTCGAGGTCCACTGCCTTCCGCCCACTATGACGCGGGCCCCTGGCGATCCTCAGAGGTATGCGCTGAGAGAACCGTGCGCAAGCCCGCGGCCCGGCGAAGATGGACGCCGACCCTGAGGGGAAGCCCTGGTGGAGGGACGCTGAGGGCGTCTGAAGCCACATCAGCCGCGACGGGCGGCGATCATCGTCGCGTCGTGCTTGTCAGTCTGCTCGAGGTGCTCGGCCCAGTGCAGCAGCACGTGGCTTCCGGCGGACTCGTTGAACTCCTGGGCAGCCAAGCGGTACATCATCACGAGCATCCCGTGCAGTGGGTCGTCGACGTCCGGACGCTGCCTGAGTGCCTGTCTTACCGCTTCGACAACGACCGGCAGCAGGCGCGGGGTCATCCATGGTCGCGCCAGGAAGCTGCCCAGCAGGGCCGACAGGTTCTGGGATGCGCCGTTCGCGTCGGCGCCGATCTTGGCTAGTCCGGTCGCGGCCGCGGCGACCCAACCGCGCAGTTCGTCATGGGCCGCCTGTGCGTTCTCACCCGCCGCCTGATGGACGAACTTCATGACTTCGACAGGTGTGCTCCAGGTTTCGGGCAATGTCAGCGCTGCGGCGACGCCTCGTGCCCGCCAATCGTCCAGTTGCGCAGCTTCAACAAACAGGTCGTGGTCGAACTCCAGCAGTGCATGGAACTCCACGAGGAGCGTGGCTTGGGCGGTTCGTGCTGCTGATGCATCAAGGTCGCCGGTCGCTTCGAGCGCTTGGATGAGGTCGATCGTGCCGAAGGTCGTGCATCCCTCTTGGCGGGCCAGGCCGCGCAGCACTATGTCGTCACACCAGAATGGGAGCGAGTTGCTGACGGCGTAGTCGACAAGGTTGACCCAGGCTCCTTCCATGGTCAGCTCGGTGAATCGGCGTAACTGCCAGTCTTGTCTACGTGTGGTGGTCAGGAGGGCGACGAGCTGGTCTGCCCGCTCGGCGAGTGTGTCCGCCTCCTCCACGGTGAGCTCGGTCAGTCGGAGCCGGTCCTGCTCAGCGTCCCAGTGCATGCTCATCGTTGACTTAAGACTGAGGGACCGCTGCGACGCGCGCGCGTCACGGAATGCCATGCCTGTGCTCTCAAGTCGCGTGAACTGGCCGACCAGCTGCTCGCGGAGAGTCCCGCCCAACGCAAGAATGGACACCGCGGCAGTGGTGTCGAGGACCGCAGGGCCTTTGCGGAGAAGGGCCAGTAGCTCTCCATGCGTGAGGCCGTTCGCCCCTGGGACGTTGCTGTAGACGAAGCCGGCTGCCCGCTTGAGCGAGGCCTCCGCGTAGGAAACCCCGTGCACTTCCGCTGCCAGCCCAACCGGAAGCTCGGCGGAGGCCACCTTAGCCTGAAGCTCTTGCAGCGCGGGGTCGGTGTGGCGCTTCTTCAAGACTGCCGCGAGGTCGCCCAGTGGGTCGTCCTCGGAGATCGTGAACCTGCGGAAGACCGGGCTCTCGGGGAACTTGTCGACGTAGTCGTCTGTGGAAGTGTGCAGCCGGCCAAGTTCGGTCGGATCCGGTGTGCCCTCACGCTTGGTCAGTCCGAAGGTGATGTTGGTGAGGAACACGCCGGCGGTCTCTTCGTCGTCGCTCCATCGGTCCAGCTCGTCCAGGGCGCGCGAGAGGTAGTAGGGGCTCCGGTCGCAAGCGGTGAGGAGGATGATCCAGTTCCGGGCCTCCTCTCGGTTGCGGGGCCGGATGGGCACGCCCTTGTGGCGCAGCGCTGCGAAGGCTGCGTCGAGGTTGCCGCGTCGACCCAGGCTGTTCACTAGGGCCCATCGTGCGTCTTCGCTCTCGGGGGCAAGGTTTGTCATCTGTCGGACAACGGCAAGGGCCTCGTCTTCGCGTCCGAGAGCCTCGAGCGCATTGAACTCGATCCCCAGGCACTCGACCTCGCCCGGCCACGATGCTCCCGCCATCGTTCGCGCTTGCTGAGCAGCATGGACAGCACGTTTGTACTCGCCGCCATGGAAGAACCGGTCGGCGGCCATCTTCCGCAGCAGAGGTAGGTCCCACCTGGTCGCCGCCTGGTCCAGAACCTCGCCTGCCTCGAGAAGGTCACCTTGTGCCGAGAGTTCTTGCGCGAGCAAGACGGCGATCTGCTCGTACTCCGGCGCGTGCGCACGCAGTTTGGTGAGGCGTTGCCCGGTCCCTGTGGCCATGACGTCGTGGATCGCGCGGGTCTCAGCGACCAGGTCGGGGTGGTCGGCTGCGAGGTCGTCGAGGTCAGGCAGACGTAGTCCGAGTGGCGCCAGGGAGCGGGCGACCTGGAGCCGGCTGAAGTCGTCGGGCGCGACATCCCAAGCCTGGAGCCAGTGGATCTCGGCCGCGCCGAGGTCATCGTTGTTGAGTGCGTGGTATCCGGCAACCAGCTCGGTCGTGTAGGAATCCGCGAGACTAGCTGCGAGCTGGTCCGCCTCATCGGTTCGCCCGGTCATCGCCGCGAGAACGGCTGCTTCTCGGCGGATCCGCGGATCGGTCGCCTCGCCGGAGGTGGCGTTGCCACCGGGCTCTGTCTGCGTGAGCTGCCAGGTCCGGTTCAGATCACTGGCCACCGCGGAAGCCTTGATGGCGACCAGCGCTGCTTTGACACTGTCTCCGCCCCACAGGCGTCGGGCGTCTCGCGCCTGAATCGCCAGTGCCTGGGCCTGGGCGAAGTCCTTGGTCCGGCTGACCGTGTGACCTCGATACCCACGGGAGAGAAGCAGCTCCGCCAGGTGGACCTTGAGACCGCTGGCATCGGGCTCCGCGAGGCTGGCCTCCTCAAGGAGGCCGATGGCGAAGTCGAGCTCGCCCCGGGCGCGGAAGGACTCGGACGCGAGGATGGCCTTGATCGAGGCGTCTCCTCGAGTCGCCGGTTCCCATGCGGCGAGTGCTTCATCGACCTGGTTCCAGTCGCTGTCCAGAAAGGCGAGCTGGGCCCGACCAAGCGGGTGCGGGTTGTGCGCATGTTGAAGCAAGTCGCGGCGAGACCGCTCGAAGCCTTCATCTTCCGGGTCTGTCGCCAACGCGGCTCTCGCCCACCAGTAGTCCGGGTCGGGTACCCCGCGTTCGATGCCACGAGTGATGAACTGTGCGGCGCAGTCACAGCCGTAGTCCCTGGCCAGCTCACCCATCCAGCACCACACGCCGCCCGGTGCGTCAGCCAGGACAATTGGTGTAGTGACCGCCCAGGTCGCCAGCAGGGCGCGGCGGTCGCGCGAGCGCGCAATTAGGTCCACAACTTCGTGGATGGACGACCACGACTCGGCGAGCTGTCGAGCGCTCTCGGCACGCCAGGGGTGTAACCGGGTCAGGTTCTCCTCGAAGACCGCTGGCGCGTCAAGCCTGTTGATGACCTCGGCGAACCCCTCCGCGGTGGCTTCCCGCGTCGTCTGGTGCTCGGCACTGACGAGAGCCTGCGTCTGCACTGCGGAAACGGCCGTGGCTTCTTGGGGGCTTTGCACCAGCAGGTACTGCTGGCACGTGATCTCGACCAGCCGGACCGCGTGCTCGGCCCGTTCCTGGTCGGTACCTTCCAGTGCCCAGGCCAGTCGCGTGATCGCAGTTTCCACCGACTCGTGGGTCCCCAGAACCAGCTGTTGTTGGACATCGGACCGGCGAAGCCACTCCCGCAGCACGGCGGGCTTGACGTGGATCCCTTCCTTCGCCGCGACGTTGGCGGTCGCCTTGGCGATCCGCCGGCGGCGAGACCTGTTCGCCAGAAGGTGCTTCAGCTGCGCAGTCACCTCGTCCGCGGCGACGCCCGCGCCAAGGTCGGCAAGGTAGACGAGCACCATCGCCGTCGTGACTGGCTCCATGTGGTCCCCCGTTCTGTGGCAATGGCTCAACGACCATTCTGCGGTTTCGCGCCGACAGCCACCGGGAAGGTCGCCTATCGATAGGCAGAGCCGGTCATGTCACCAAGCGGGCCGCCCGCGGCAACAGCGGCGATACGGCTCCCGAAGCCGCGTCTTTCCGCCGCTTCAGTGCGCGCAATCGAGCGCCCCGCCCAAGCGCAATCTCGTGAGTCGGCAAGTCCTGTCGGAGGGCTGTGGTGGGATCCGTCCCAGGAGGTGCCCATGGCAACCGTCGAACCGCAACAGCTGGGCCGTCTTCGCCTTGACCCGGTCGAGGCCATGCGGACCATGCGGCGGGCGGGATTGGAGCCGCTCGTCCCGTATCCGGGTGCGCACAAGCCCTGGCCATCTCTACATCTTCGGTGCGGTCGCGAAATTTCACCGCTCCTGAGCAATGTCCGACGACGCGGAACTGCATGCAGACAGTGCGCGGCCTGGGCGCGCGGGGCGGCTCGTCGCGCGCGGCACGCCGAAGACGCGGTGAGGACCATGGTCGAGTGCGGTTTCGAGCCACTGATCGACTATCCGGGCGCCGGAAAGCCCTGGCTCTCAAGGCACACGACATGCGGAATGAAAGTCAGCCCATCACTCAATTCGGTCCGACGGGCTGGGAAGGGATGTGCGAAGTGCAGCCTCGCGGCTCGCGGCTGGCGAACATGGAACGATGACGAGGCGACCGCCTACTTCTACTCGGTCGGCCTAGAACCGCTGGAGCCCTACCCCGGCTCCTCTACGACGCCTTGGAAGTCGCGCCACAAACAGTGTGGCCGAACGGTCTCGCCCCGACTCGGGAACATCGCGCAAGGGCAAGGCCCGTGTCGAGAATGCGGACTCGAAGCAACTCACCGGGCCCTACGTCTCGACGACACCCTCGCGAAATTGCTGATGCAGGAAGCCGGACTGGACCCGACTACGCCATTCCCAGGTGTCGACAAGCCGTGGCCCTGTCGACACCTGGCCTGCGGCGCCGAAGTGTCCCCGTCCTACTCCAACGTTAAGCGAGGACAAGGAGGATGCATTCAGTGCGCCTCCCGGGCTGCTTCAATTCGGCTTCGTATGCCCGAGAACCTGGCGGTTGCGACCTTCGTCGAAGCCGGGCTTCAACCGCTCGAGGAGTATCCGGGGAGCATGCGCCCGTGGAGAGCAGCCCACACCTGCGGCGGTGTGGTCTCACCGACCTTGTCGAACGTCCGCGTCGGCCGAGGCATCTGTCGCTACTGCAACAGTTCGTTCCCGTTTGCCAGCGACGCCGACCTCTACATGGTCGAGAACGGAACAGCAATCAAGATCGGCATCTCTGCGCCCGAGTCCGACCGATTGTCAGCCCATCGACGTCAAGGATGGCGCCATCTCTGGTCAATCCGGCTGCCCACCGGAGATGACGCCTACAACCTCGAGCAAGCCGTACTCAGATGGTGGCGTGACGAACTCCTCTTCCCGCCGGCTTACCCGACCTCCGCCATGCCACAAGAAGGAGCAACCGAGACCGTCCTGGCAGAAGAAGTGTCACCGAGCGAAGTCTTAACGTTTGTTCTACAACGACTCGAAGAGCAGGGAGTTTCCAATCCATCAATAAGGATGGCAGTGCCAGTGCTCGACTAGGCAACTGCCTGAATCTTTGATGTGACGAGCCCGAGCGCCCAGGATTGGACTGCGTCATACCGCCGCTTGCGGGTCCAGCCTATCCAGTCGAGCGATTCCGAAGCAGGCAAATCGTCGGCCGTGTTCTCATTGCGTCATGAAGCAATCTGCGCCGGCGCCGAGAGACGTGTACGAGTCCATCATGTCGGGGGAACAGGGCTTCGAGACGCTTCGGCGGTGCGACACGAGTCGGGCTGGCCACCAGGAGAGCACGCTGCTGATTCGCCATCCAACCGGCTACATGGTTGTCGTCAGTGACCCGCAGAAGGGATTCGTGCAGGGAACGTCGCACACGTCGTACTCCGGGGCTCACTCGGAGTACGTGCTGACCCTTCGGCACGCTGTTAGCGCGGCTTACTACTCGAAGCAGATGTACCTTGCGGGCAACCTGCCACCCGACAACTGGACTGATGAGATCGACCGCCGTATCGAGGAAATGGTGGCCGGGCAACGGTACGTATCTGAGGCGAAGGCCGAAGAGCAGGCG
Organism: Nocardioides massiliensis; assembly: GCF_030811215.1. Taxonomy (NCBI): domain Bacteria; kingdom Bacillati; phylum Actinomycetota; class Actinomycetes; order Propionibacteriales; family Nocardioidaceae; genus Nocardioides; species Nocardioides massiliensis. The sequence continues at coordinate 3,146,578 of NZ_JAUSQM010000001.1, read as the reverse complement.
TACTCCTGATCAGTGACGGCCTAGGTGCCTCGGCACCTCACCCTGCCACACCTGTGCGCTGCCCGGCTGGGGCATGCACAAGGCCTTCACCGGCCATCCGGGTGCGTCCTTCCGCCGCGAACGACGCTGCTCCTCACAACTGTGGTCGTCCTGCTTGTCCGCTGGTCAGGTCGGGTTCGTGTACTCGTGCTTCCGGATGAGCTCACTGTTGCAGGGCGTCTTCGCTGGTCGAGCGATCGGCTCGTATCTGCGCGGCATCGCTGCGAGCGGTCCAGGGCCGTAGGTCAGTGACCAGCGGTGGTGAGCTACGTAGGAGGACGAGCGCGGTTCCGAACGGGAGGGTGCGGATCGTTTCGGGCGGAAGGATCGGCGCGCGTCGGGTGGAGCGTTGGAGGGAGCGTGAGCCGTAGTCGCCGACGGAGATGGTGTCGGTCTTCTCGTCGCGTTCGCCGATGAGCGCGGAGAGGTCTTGGAGGTCGCGGGCGGAGGATGTGCCGCCGAGGATGATTTTGGCGATGGAGGCGTCCCAGATGGCTCCGGCGGCGTGGTCGCCCCATTTGTCGCGGGCTTGGGACAGCGACTGGAGGACGGGCATGGTGGTGATGCCTGTGCCGCCGCCTTCGGCCATGAGTACTGGCAGGGACGGCAGGGGGGAGAGGTTGCCGATCTCGTCGAGAGCCAGTAGCAGCGGTGGGTCGAGTCGGGCTCCGGGTGAGGCGGCTGCGAGTCGTCGGGCGGTTTCGATGAGGTCTTCGATGAAGGCAGCGACCAGGGCCCAGGAGGCGCCGGCGCCTGCGCCGGTGGCGAGCAGGTAGACGGTTCCGTTGCCGGTGAGGAATTCGGTTGGGTCGAAGTGTTCACCGGGCCGTGGCGTGACGGCATCGAGGACGCGGGGGTCGGCGAGGCAGGACAACGCGAGGGAGACGCCCATCCAGATGGAGTCGCGGGTGCGAGCGTCCGCGTGGATCATCGAGTCCAGCGACTCGCCCCAGCCGGCGGCTGCGTTGGGGTGAGAGGCGAGAATCGCGACGGCGTCGCTCGCTGATGACGGCGACAGGGTCCAGGCGAATAGTTCGGCGGGGCTGCGGTGATCGAGTGCTGCTGCGTGCAGCAGCGCTTGGAGGGCGGTTCGGGTCTTGCCTTCCCAGAAGCCTCCGGACTCGACGCCACCGGCTGAGAGTCCGGTGGCGGACGCCAGTCCGGTGGCCCGGATCATCGCGGTCAGCGGGTCTTCGCATCCACGGACGGGGGACCACCGCAGACCCGACGGGAGTCCTTGGGCGAGCCGTTGCGGGTCGAACACCGCCACCGGGCCGAGCTTCTGGCGCGCGGTGATGGTGGCGGCGATGTTGTCGGGTCGGGTTGCGGTGGTCACGACCGCTCCGGGTGCATCCAGGATCGCGTTGATGACGACGTGCAGGCCCTTGCCGGACCGCGGTGGCCCGAGGAGCAGGATCGAGTCCTCGACCGAGGCCCAGACGTCCATGCCACGGGACCGGCCGAGCAGGTACCCGACATCGCTGGCCGCCGCAGCGGTCAGGCTGGGACGCAAGGTGGCGCTACGCGACAGGAGTGCCTTCTTCGAGGCCACGGTGGCAACGTCGGTGCGGGTCGCGACGCCGTCGAGTCGTCGCGGGTCGTGCTGAGTGCTGTGGCGCAGCGCATCGACCCGCCGCCAGGTCAGAAATCCAGCGGCCAGGAGCAGAAGAACGAGCATGGTGAGGACGGGCCAGTAGACCCACGGCGAGATCTCGGTTCCGAAGACGCGGCCGGGGTCGGTCGGGTCGGTGAGCACGCCGATGCCGGCGGTCCATTCGGCGGTGGGCTGCTCGGTTCTGCTCACCCAGGCGGTGAGGATTGCGGCGCCACGGAGGAGTGCGGCACCGGCACCGGCGACCCCGATGGCGATGAGTGCGAGGTTCACGAGGGTGTCGTCGACCGGGCGACCTGCGCTTTTCACGACGCCTTACGCCCCGATACGGCCGTGTTGTCCGAGGACGGCTGGGTGGCACCGGACTGCTGACCGACGAGCACGACATTACCTGCCGTCCGATCGAGCAGCGCGACCGGCAAATTGAGATCGAGCGTCCCATCGGAGTTAGTCGAGGCGCGGTGCACCACGATCGCAACGACGACCACTTCGTCTGGCTGGAAACCTTCACCACGCACGGACCCCGCCTGCACTCTCACGGTCGGCCGGCCGTCACGTCCGCTGCGCTCGAGCGCGGCAGATGCGGGGGTGGGGCCGACAGGGTGGGCGGGGTCGGGTGCTGCGGGTGTGTGGAAGTCGGTGAAGACCTTGCCGTCGGGTTCGTGGATCTCGACGCGCAGAGCCGAGCCCCGTTCCGCAGAGATGCGATCCAGCAGCGGCCGTAGCTCGCTGCGGTCCAGTCCTGGTGCTTCCTGGGCCAGCGGCTCGCCGTCGATCGTCACACACAACAGTCCTGCGTTGTCGACGGTGCCACGGACCAGCGGCAGGACCACGGGGATCCGTGGCCGTGATGCGGAGCGGCGGTAAGCAGTGGCTGGATTCAAGGGACTCATAGGGCGACCACCTGCGGCTCGACGGTCGGTCGCGCCCCGCGCTCCGGTGCGGTGCGGGTGGGGGTGGTGCGGTCGAGGCCTGGCGGGTCGCCGTCGCCGACTTGGGTGGTGTCGAGCTGATCGAGGACGCGGACTGCGGTGTTGCGGACTCGTTCGGCGGTGGCCTGGATGACCCCGACTGGGTCGCTGCCGGCGACGCTGCTGGCCCAGCTCGACACGTACGGGATGGTGTAGGCGCTGGTGTCGAGGCCGTGGGCTGCGCCGATCATCAGCGCCACGGACTCGGCTTCGACTTCGGCGATGCCCCGGTGCAGCGCTGCGTCGCGGGCAGCTGCGTTGTCGCCGGTGCGGGCTTCGGGGGAGTGGAGCATGACGTGGCCGAGCTCGTGGGCGAGTGTCTTGACCTGGGCTGCCTCGTCCATATCGCGACGTACGCAGACCTCGTGGGTGGAGAAATTGGTGATGCCGTTGGCGCCGCCGATGGCCGCCGCATCGGGAACCTGTTTGAGGGTGAACCCGTGGGTCTCAACCTGGGCGGCGAGTCCCTCCCAGAGCCCGAGGGGTGCTTGGCCCGACAGCAGGGTCGGAGCTGGGGGCTCCGGGATCGGGTCGCCGTCGGTCTGCGCCACGTCCCACACGTACGCCGCCCGGAGGCCTACCAGCTTGGTACGGATGGTCTCGCAGGGTTGGGCGCGTTCACCGCGGCCCAGGCGCCGCCACGACTCCGCGTTGTTGGGGGTGCGGGAAGCGAACCGGGCGGTGACTGGCGCGAGGATCCCGTACCCCGACTGCCCCTTCATCACTTGCCGGCCCAGGGTCTGCCACTGCCTGAAGCCAGCGACGTACGTGGGGGTCGCAGAAGGGACGCGACCGGCTTGGAAAGCTTCGTAGTGCTGCAGGTAGATCAGCATCGTGTTGTTGAACGACCGGCTGCGAAATTTTGCGGAGAACTCGAGCGCACGTCGCCAGTCGTCGCCGCTGACCAGCGTGCCGACCGATTCGGTCAACTTGGCGTGCAGCGCGTCGAGCTTGGCCTCTCTTGCCTGCTGGGCTTCCCGTGTCTGATGCCGCATCCCGGCTCACCTCCTGGAGGACGTTCCGTCCATCAGGTGCGCCGGGGGCGCCGGGGCGACCCCGGTCATGCGCCCTGCGGTGTCGAACAACTCCAACTCAGCGGGGTGGAGCTGATGCTGCACGACAAAGGAGCGGTGCTTGATCCGCCACAAGCCTTGCCCGGTACCCAGCGTCGGTAGCAGGGATTGCTCTGTGCCGGTCAGCCCGAGGGCGGAGGCGGTGCTGCCGAGCTGGTCGGACTCTTGTCGGTAGACGACACGGGTTTCGGCGTTCGCCAGCAGGGAGGCGGCGAGGGCGCGCATGGCGGATCCGGAGTCGCCAACGTTGTCGAGGTCGGAGAGTTTGTGGAAGACGAGCATGTTGGCGATGCCGTAGTGCCGGGCGAGGCGCCAATGGGCGTCCATGCGCCGTAGAAGGGCGGGGTGGGACATGAGCCGCCAGGCTTCGTCGTACACGACCCAGCGTTGTCCGCCGTTGGGGTCGAGGAGCGCGGACTCCATCCATGCCGAGGCACACGTCATCAGCACCGAGACCAGGGTCGCGTTCTCGGTGACGCGGGACAGGTCGAGGGAGACCATCGGCAGGGTCGGGTCGAACCGCACGGTCGAGGGGCCGTCGAACAGCCCGGCGAGATCGCCTGCGACGAGGCGGCGTAGCGCATGGCCGGGAAGGCGGCCGTCCTCAGTGAGGCGCCCGTCTGGATCGACGGACGGGTCGGGCTCCAGAAGTCGGTCGACCACCAGCGGAAGGACCGGTACGTCGGCGGTGCGGACGACCTCTGCCAGGGCGATGTCGATGGCGGTGTGCTCCAGCGGGGAGAGTTGGCGGTCGAGGACCGTTTCGGCGAGTGCGCCGAGCAGGTCGCGGCGGCGTGCGCTGACTTGGGCGGCCCATTGGGCGTCGTCGAGGCCGCTCGGGCGGTGGCCCTCTTCGAGGGGGTTGAGTCGGGCGGACATGCCGTGGCCGAGGGCGATGGCCTTGCCGCCGACCGCTTCGGCGACGGCGGTGTGTTCGCCCTTTGGGTCGCCGGGGATGTAGACGCGTCGCCCGAACGGGATGGATCGGGTGTAGAGGCTCTTGGCCAGCGATGACTTGCCGGAGCCGACGATGCCGGCGAGCACGAGGTTCGGGGCGGTGATCAGACCCTGGGTGTAGAGCACCCACGGGTCGTAGACGAATGAGCTGCCGGAGTAGAGGTCTTGGCCGACGAACACTCCGTCGCTGCCGAGCCCACCTTCGGCCAGGAACGGGTAGGCCCCAGCCAGGGTGGCTGAGGTGTCTTGGTGGCGGGGGAGCCGCAACCTTCCCGGGGTCCGCAACGCCGCGAGACCGGCTTCGCCGGCTTTCGGCAGCACCACGGTGGCTTTGCGTTCTGCGGTGAGTGCATCGGCTCTGGCCCGTGCTGCCGTCTTCTGTTCAGCACGATCGCGCGCGAGGAGTTCCCGCGCGGCGAGCTTGCGGGCCTTCCGGTCGCGGCGGCGCTCGCGCTTGGGCGAGACCAGCACTGCACTGTGCAGGCGGGACGTGTCGTGTTCCTTCACAGCGACAACCCGTCGTGGGCGCGGCTGGTGCGCGCTGCAGGGGCTGGGGGTTGGTAGACGATCGTGGCTTCTGACTGATGTGCGCTGTCGATCGCCTTCTGGATGCTGGCCAGCATCTCCCCGGCACGGTGCAGGTCCCACGACACTCGGTACGCCGCGCCGCTTTGGCGCGGGTCGACGATCGTCGCGTCCGCGCGTGCCCCGTGTCTGTCGTGATACGACCCCAACTGATGCAGCGCTTGGCTCAGCGAAGCGGTCGCTTGGGAGAGCGACCCGAGCACGCCATAGATCTGGGACGGATCCTCGATTCTGCGTGTGGCATGAGCAAGGCCGCGCAGAGCTTGCTCTGCTTCGGCGGCATCGGCGGCGGGGTTGTCGAAGGTCGGCATTCTTCCTCCCAGAGGACAGTGGGTCGGGTTGCTATCGAGGTGCGCGCCTGGGTCAGACGTGACGACACAGGGGGAGCGCAGCAGCGGTGAACGCCTGAGCCTGCTGGCCCCACAGGCGCCTGGTCTCGCACGAGGCTTGGATCGCGGCTTGCTCGATGTCGGCCACGGCCCGTTCGAGTTCATCGGGGTCGCCGGCGCTGACGGCGATCAGCCCGGTGACGCGGAGGATGCCGTGGCCGGCGGTCAGGTCGGCCTCCTGCTGGAGGACGTCCTGGTACTCGGCGCTGTGCTGGGCGTCCTCGATCTGGCCGATGCGTTGCCGTTGCGCGGCATCTGAGACGTACTCGGTCTTCTTCTTGCGGATGTCGCGGGCGGCCTGGTCGGTGCGCAGCGGCGTATAGAGCAGCGTGAAGGTTCGCCGGATGCCCGAGGACAGCAGGACGGGTGCGAGGAAGCCAGGGAAGACGAGGGATCGGGGCCATTCGCTGATCCACAGCACGCAGTGGTGGGCGGAGTCCGAGCGCAACATTGCCCAGCTCTCGGTGACCGCGACCGGGCCGGCAGTGGCGAGGTCGCGCCCGATGTCGCCGTGGCGTTCGAGAGCGGCGCCGACGTCGGGGTCGTACGCCCCGCGCAGGATGATGGCGAGCTCGCCAGGGGCGAGCCAGTCGGAGGGGGCGAGGTCGGCCGAGCGGAGCGCGGCGATGATCGTCGACATCTCTTGGCGCAGTACGGCGGTGGCGCCACGGTTGCCTCCGCCGGCGGCGCGGATGGCTCGGTTGGCGGTCTTGAGGTTCAGCGACAGGGAGATGGTCGACGCGTGACGTTCGCCGGCCGGTCCGGCGCGGTCGATGAGTTCGCCGTAGGTGGTGGCGGTGAAGGTGTCGTCACCGGAGCCGTGCTGGTGCCACCATTCAGTGAGCCCTTTGCCGGAGTCGGGCAGGGTGCGCTCCATGACTTGCAGTGAGGCGATCCGTCCCGAGCGGCAGGCGGTGGCGAGGACCCGGCTCCAACCGGTGACGCGTCGTTCTTGTTCGAGCGGGTCGAGCAGGATGAACGCCGGGTGGGAGACCGCAACGATCGCGGTCAGCGTGGAGCGGTGCGGGTCGTGGACCATCACCGCACCGGTTTCGGCGTCGAGCCACTGACGCAGCCGGGCCGCATCGCCGGGCAGTGCGAGCGTGCCGACCGGTCGTGGGGCGACGACGCGGCACCGGTAGATCAGCTGGCCGGCGGTCGAGCGCCACAGCCAGACGCCGACGATGGGTAGCCACTGGATGAGTTTTCGACCCTCCATGCCGACCCAAGCCAGCGCGCTGCAGCACAGGATGACGGGGAGAGCGACGACCAGGCTGGCCCCGCCGCCGACGTAGAGGGAGAACACCAGCGTCACCGCGCCGAGGCCGACCACGATCAGTTGAGAGACGGTCAGACCGAACAGGATCCCGCGGCGTGCGAGGCGGGAGAACTTCACCGGCTGCAGGTCGTAGTCGCCCGACCGGGCAGCGTTCGTGGTGCTCATCGTCCGGCTCCCGGGTCACCCGAGCGGCGTCCCGTCATTGTCGGGGTCGGATCGGCAGTGTGGGCGGGAACGGTCCCGGTGGCACCGGAGGGTGCGGTCGCTTGTTCGGCATGGCCGGACGACTGGGCGGCTACGTAGTTGCCCATCTTCGGCCCGGCTGTCGCAGCCTCCTTGGCTGCTACCGCACCGGCGGCCACGACTCCGCCAGTTGCGGCCCCACTCGAAGACGCACCTCCTGCGCCACGGCCTCCGCTTCCGCTGGGTGCGGCAGCAGGCGTGGGTCCGCGGCCCGAACTTCCGGAGCCTCCGCTGTCGCCGCCGAGGATCTTCGGGACCATCCCGCCAGCGCCGCCGCCGGTTCGGATCGGCATGGGCCTGTTCATCGACGACTTGGTCTCCTGCTCGGCTGACATGGCGTGGTACATGTCGAAGCCCATGAAGCTGATCGCTTTGTAGGTCATGTACGGCGCGAAGCCGGCCATCAGCATGAGTACGACCCCGGCGATGGGTTCGCTGACCGATTGCAGGTCGGCGTCGATCGGTGCTGAAACCTGGGCGGTGGCGAGCAGGAAGATCACCACGAGTACGAGCTTGGACAAGATCAGCGCGATGACGAAGGTGGCCCATTTGCCGATCCAGCCGCGGGTCTGGTCCCACGAAGCTCCAGCCAGGGCGATGGGTGCGAACACGATCGCGACCAGCAGCAGGGCCTTGCGGACCAGCAGGCTGACCCACACGATCACCGCGGCGCCGATGGCGAGCCCGGCGAGGAAGATTGTCAGGATCGCCGCGGCCCCGGGCGCCCTGAGGCTGAGTCCGCCGATGCCGACGGCGAGCAGGGCGACCCGGTCTCCCATCTCGTCCATATTGGTGCCGGCGGCGTTGACGATGCCGATGGTGAGCTGGTCGGTGATCTCAAGCGCGAGGGCGAGCAGCGTGATCGCGACGAAGGACCCGAGGATGGATTTCGCCAGACCGGTGAGTGCTCGGGTCAGGGCTGCGGGTTCTCGTCTCACCATGCCGCCGATGACCTGAAGAAGGAAGAAGCCGAGCATCACGAACACCGCGACGCCAAAAAGGATGTTGTAGACCTGCAAATATTCGTCGCTGGTGATGTCCACCGATGTGGTGCTATCGAAGATCTTCCACACGGATTCGAACATCCACTCCGCAGCGTTGCCCATTCCCTCGGCCAGCCAGTTGAAGGGTGCGGTGACCAAGCTCGCGGCGGCGTCGCCGGCCACGTCGCAGACCTTGGAGACCACGGGGACGTTGCATACGTCGACCATCGTTCTGCTCCTGTCGTTCGGGGTGCGGGTCAGACCGCTTGGCCGACGTTCCAGAAGAAGTTGACCAACGCGACCGAGGCGCCGGTGACGATGGCTGCGCCGAGCGCGATCACGACACCCAACTTCCCGCGACCAGCGAGGTGGGGGTTGGACGAGTTGGCGCCCATCGCCCATACGACGGCAGACATGATGAGCGCCAGGACGGCCAGGATCAGGCCGACGGTCATGGACGCCCCGACGATCTTGTTGAGCTGCCCAATGCCGGGCAAACCGTTGGAGTTCGGGTCGATGCTGATGTTCATCGGCAGCAGTTGCGTCAGGGTGGACTGCAGGTCGGGGTGAGGCATGATTCCTCCTCGGAGAATCACAGGACGGTCTGTACGACAGGTGTGCCGACGGAGGCGGCTCAGAGTGCGGCGCCGACGTCGAGCAGCCAGTTCGCCCACGTCAGGGCTCCACCGGTCAGAGCGGCCCCGCCGACGGCGACGAACACGCCGGTCTTCGCCTTTGCGGCGGACTGCCAGCTGCCGCTGGACGACAAGAGCGCCCACGCGGCAGCGGAGATGATGAGCATCAGGCAGGCGAGCATCAGCCCGTAGGTCAGTAGAGCACCGATGACAGCACGCATGTCCGCGGAACCGCCGACAGCCCCGAAGTCAGGACCGGCGGCACGTTGGGCGAGTTCGATGGTGGCCATGGTGGTCAGGTGCGCGAACACGGCCCAGGGGGGACAGCGGCGTGCCGACGATTGGCGAATCTGCAATGGTCCGATCCGATCTGCAAAGATTGCAGATCGGCTGTGACTGCGGGTTGCACGAAAGGCCGGATCTGCCGATGAGCGGACTCCAATGCGCTCTTGCAACTCCCTTGATACGACGCCCCCGCGACCTTGACGGTTCAGTCCTCGATGTACTGTTCAGCACGTGCTGACCGTTGCCTCGCAGTTGGACGTTATGAATCGGTTGGGTCGGTCGATGGCCGACCCAACCCGATCACGACTACTTATGACCCTCTTGGAGCGGCCCGCCTACCCGGCCGAACTTGCTCGCGATCTTGGCCTGACCCGCTCGAACGTGTCGAACCACCTGTCGTGCCTTCGCGATTGCGGGATCGTTGTCGCTGAGCCGGAGGGCCGTCAGACGCGCTATGCGATGGCTGATCCGCACTTGGCTCAGGCGCTCACCGCACTGATCGAGGTCACGCTCGCGATCGACGAGAGTGCACCCTGCATCGACCAGGCATGCACGGTGCCCGAGTGCGCACACGAAGGGACGGACGCGTGATCCTGTCCTCCGCGCTACAGGCGATCGGCCTTTTCATCGCCACCAACATCGACGACATCATCGTGCTCTCGCTGTTCTTCGCGCGCGGGTCAGGACGAAGCGGCACGACAGCCCGAATCCTCGCCGGGCAATACCTAGGGTTTGCAGGCATCCTGGCCGCGGCGGTGCTCGTTTCCCTGGGAGCAGGAGTCTTCCTGCCTGAAGAGGCGATTCCCTACTTCGGCCTCATCCCACTGGCCCTTGGTCTCTGGGCAGGATGGCAAGCATGGCGTGAAGGCGACGACGATGACGATGAAGCGAAAGTCGCGGGCAAGTCAGTGGCAGTCTGGACCGTGGCCGCAGTCACCTTCGCCAACGGCGGCGACAACATCGGGGTCTACGTTCCCGTCTTCCTCACCGTGGGTGCCGCCGCGACAGCCGCGTACTGCGCCGTCTTCCTCATCCTCGTGGCGGTGCTGGTCCAACTTGCCAGGTTCGTTGCCACTCGCCCCGGCATCAAGGAGGTCCTCGAACGCTGGGAGCATGTGCTGTTCCCGAGCGTCCTTATCGGACTCGGCATCGTCATTCTCTACAGCGGTGGAGCCTTCGGCATCTGAAGAGACTCAGTGAGTACACCCCCTCACGCTGCGCTGCAAGACGTGGATGTCGGTTCGGAGAGTCCGGACGTGCCGCGATCCGCGCGGTCTAGTTGCAGATTCGCTGCGGTCGACGTTGCACATGCATTCTCGCGGAGTGTCACGTTGTTGTGCTCTCGCCGATCATCGGCACTGTGATCAGGGGGTGGCGGTGAAGTGGAGGTGGTCGTAGTGGCCGCCGGTGATGCCGGCGGGGTCGTGCATGCCGCCGCCGTTGTACGGGCGCCAGCCTTCGGCTGTTCGGGTGACCGACCAGATCTTGCCCTGCCAGATCAGGTACTCGACGCCGAGTGTCTCGGCGTTGGCCTTCATCCAGTTCGCGACTTTCCAGCCCAGATCGAGTGCTGGTCCTCGGGCGGCGACGCCGATGGAGTTGCCGAAGGTGCCGTCGCAGGCGCGGCCCAGGGAGTGCTCGGAGGGCTGCCCGGGGCGGGGGGAGAAGCACGACCACCCCGAGGTCGGGAACTGCTTGCGGACTTGGGCCAGGATGTGCGCGGTCCGTTGGGTGATCTGTCCAGTGGTGGTGGGGTCGTCGACCATCCCGGTGGGGTTGTCGCCGGCGTACGTGGCGGCGTCGCCGTCGGGGCCGCATTCGCCGGTGGCGCTCGGAGTGCCAGTTGCCAGATCGTCCGCTGCTTGCGCGTCGAGCCACGGCACCGGATCTGCGGTGGCGGCGTTCGCGCCACCTGGACGAAGCTCGAAGTGCAGGTGAGGCCCGGTCGCGTATCCCGTCGACCCGACCGATGCGATCTGCTGACCGGCGGTCACGCGGTCACCGGCGCGGACCATGATGGTGGCCTCGGTCATGTGGGCGTATCCGGTGGCCACGTGTTGTCCGGCAACAATGTGCTCGATCAGGATCAAGTAGCCGTTGCCTGCCGACGCGCCTGCCGAGGCCACGCGGCCGTCTGCCGCTGCGAAGATCGGAGTGCCTGCCGGAGCGGCGAGGTCAACGCCGGAGTGGAGCTTGTCGATGCCGGTGATCGAGTGGCGGCGCGTTCCGTAGTTGCTGGTCTTGACCCATGTGCCGGTCGGCAGTGGGAACACCACCCGGGACGACTCGCCCACCGGTGCTGGCTCCGGTTCGTCGTTGTTGTCGAAGAAGCCAACGGATGTGAGCTGGAGGCATGATGCCTCGGCCGACGGATTCAGGATCACGGTGAGCGACAGCAGAACCGACGCCGGCCCGAGCATGAGGGTGACGAGACCAGCGACGAATGCCTTCTGCATGGGGACCTCGCCTAATCCAGCGGTTCGTCGAGCAGCGAGAGTCGCAACAGCCGGCACTGCTCGTACGTCGGCGCGCAGGTCATGAAAACGGTGAAGGCCACCTCGTGCTGACTGGCGACAGGTTCGCCTTCCCAAACGCCGTCGCGGTGACGCACTCCGGTGATCGTGTAGGCGGTGGTTCCGGGCGCGAGCGCCCCGCTGGCCTGGTCCAAGGCCGTGTCCCACTCGGTGGGGACCTCGACGGTCTCGACCTCGATCCACTGGCGGGTCTCGTACTCGCGAAGATCGATCCAGGTCTTCTCCGGCGGCAGGTAGGCGTCTACGTCACTGATCAGCCCCGGCGAAGACTCCCCGGTCGGGTCGGCGACCGTGGCGATGCGCTGCAGGTACGCCGCCCGTGGCGCCAGGGAGGTGGTGTCCCAGTCGAAGATCGCGTGAGCCATGAGCTCGGCGAACTGCTCCGGATCGGCAACAGGCAGCAACTCCGGCAGGGTGCCGTCGTCCGGCGGGGACATCGGCCCCGTCGACTGTTCGGGCGCGGTGGTGGGAGGGGGAGTACTGGATTGTGCAGTGTGCGTCTTGTCGCGAGTCAGCAGCGCGTAGCTGATGGCCGAGATGAGAAGCAGGACCGTGACGATGATCAGGACGATGAGGCGACGTCGTCGAAGGCCGGGGTTGTGAACGGCGGAGCGCAGCATGGTCTGGTTCCTCCTCACGCGTCTACGAGTGCGTCGCTCGGCTGGTTTTCGCGCGCCTCACAGGCGGCTTCGGCGAAGGCCACCGATTCAGCGATCGTCCGCTGGAAGGAGGTCCACTGTTCGTCGGTCAGTTCGCGGCCGACCTCGATCGGGTCGTACCGGTTGACCCATCCGGCTAGGTCGTCCCACATCAAGGTGAAGGAGTGCACCGAACGGCGGGCAGCCTCGGCGGCAGCCTCCCGCTTGAGCCGGTTATCTCGGATGCGCCGCGCCCGGTCTGTTTTGGCTCGCGCCAAGGCCCGGGCTGCCAGCTCTTCCAGGTCGTCGACCTCCTCGGCGGCATCCTCGTCGTCCGCCTCGGATGCCTGTTCAGCCGCAGCAACAGCGGCCCGCACCCGCAGATGGCTGGGGTCGACGGCGCCGCCTTCGCGGATCCGCTCGAGTTCTTCCTCCGCGACCTTGCGGATGGTGTCGGCCCTCGACTCGTCGGCGGCGATGCTCTCGATCTGGCAGATCTGCTCGAGCCGCGTGTGCGATGCAGAGTTCGTGATCGAATGTGCTGCCTGCCGGGAAGCCCTTCCCGGCCCCATCTGCGGTGGTCCCGAATCGGGACCACCGTCGCCTTCGTCCCCGCCGTCGACACCGAACCGGGAGGCCCGCTGCCTGCGGGCAGCGTCTTCGGCCAGCAGTGCCTTCAGCTCCCGATACAGCGCGGCTGCGTCGAGCGGTGAGAGCGGCCGGTGCATCAGATTTTCGTCCTGCTCCGCCAACAGTTGCGTCAGATGGTCCGAGACCCCTGTGCGCACCCACACGCGCAGTGTTGTCCAGCCCAATTGTTTGACGGCCTCCAACCGGCGATGGCCGCACACCAGCACTCCGTCGGGAGTGATCGTGACGGGCTGCAGTAGTCCGAGGCGTTCGATCGACCGCATCAGCGGCGCGAGATCTCGTTCGGGGTCGGAGCGGTGCCGCACGCCGACCCTGATGGAGTCGACGCGTCGCTCCAACTCGATGTGTCCGTGCGCGTCAGACATGGGATACCCCCTCGTGGCTGGGGGCGGTTGCTTCGAAGACGTCAGCGAAGCACGGCACGGCACTGAGTTCGGCCGGGAGATATCCGAGCGCAAGCAACTGAAGCAGACCGCGGCCCTCGCGAGTGCGTTCGTGCGTGGGGAGCTGGTTGCCCAGGAGCGCCTGCAGGACGGAGATCCAGTGCGCGTGCGATAGGTCGAGCAGCGCTTCTGCGTGGTGGTCGCGGACCAGGCGGCTGTACGCGGTGGCGCGATTGACCGAGCGGATCAATTGGCCGCAGACGTACTCGACGCAGCCGGTGGCGGTCGGTCGCGGCCACCCGTTGTCGACCATGATCGCGACCGCGTGCTCTGCTGCGACCCAAGCGTTGGTCGGCTCGTCGCTGTCCGGCGCGTCAAGTGAGCAGGCGCCGTATCCGTCATTGAGTTGGTCGGTGACGTGGAACGCCGGGTGATAGTCGGTCAGGTCATTCTCACGTTCGCAGAACCGTTCGGCGTCGTGGTGGGCTGCTACCTCGGGGCGACGTGCCTGGTGGTTCGAGCACAGCAGCCCTTGGGCACGGGCCTCGTAGATCAAGGTGACCTGGACGGCCCGGGTGACCACCGCCCATGGGTCGATCGCGGTCCGTACGGCGCGGGTCCGCATCGCCTCGAAGGCGGCATAGGCGGCGTCCTCGGGGGCAAGGTCGTGCTTGCGTGCGAGGGCGGCGTACTTCTGGGTCGCGAACTGCATCAACGCGTGCGCGTCCAGGTCGTGCTGCCAGGCACCGGTCGGGGAGTAGTGCAGTCGGACCAGCAGGAGCCGCAAGCCTTGCGCAGTGGTGAACGGGGGCGTCTTCACATTTCCATCCCTTCGTGCGAGACGGTGGTGGTCGGCCGGGCGATTGCCGACCGGGTTGTACGGCGGCCGGCACCGGCGCGGGAGGCCGGAGCGCGGCGAGCTCGAGCTGCCAACGCCGTTTGTAGGTCGATTCCACGGCCGGCGGCGGGCGATCCGACACGCATGGCAAGTTCGGTGGGGCGCACCCATGCGATGCCATTGGCGGTCTGCTGACTTGTCGCAATCGACGGCTGGGACGGGTCGCGTCGCGCCGCGAGCGCAGGAGCCTCAGCCGCCCCGGTTGCGGCGGGGCTGGGTGCGGCTTGCTCTGACATCCGGTTGAGTCGGCGGTCGTAGGGGTCAGGTCCATTCATGGAAGTTCCTCGTGAAATCAGGTGACGGCTCGGCAGGTGGCGGGGGTGGCGTCAAAGGCGAACCCCCTCAGTCGCCCGGGAAGGGCCCAGGCGTCCACCCCGCGCCGGAGCAGGTTCCAGGCAGGTGGCGATGCGGTAGGCCGAGCGGATCGTGGTCATCGCCTCGCGCTCGGTGAGACCAGCCGACTGCGCCGCGTTGCCCAGCGCGGCCGCGGTGACGTCGAAACGTTCGCCGGTCTCAGCCATGCGGCACGAGGCCCAGAAGAGCCCCCGGTTTCGCTCTCCCTCGCTGAGGGTGGCCACCCAGGCAGCGAGTCGGTCCGGCCGTGCCCCGGCCCTCGGCAGCTCAGCCGGGGGCCGGGTCGGGCGAGGTGGCTCCAAGAAGTGACGGAGCGCGGTCGCGTCGACCGAGTCGGGCTGTCGAGTCGCGACGTTGACGACCTGGTAGGGGCGAGCCTCGCCATCGGGCTGGAGGACAGTCGACGGCGGTAGCACCACGTACCCGCCGTCGCCTCGGAAGTCGACGTGCCGCCCGGGGACCTGCCACGAACGCTGCTCATCCGAACCCGCCCGCAGGAAGCACGCGTGCAGCCCGCCCGCCGGAGTCGAGACCACCCACGCAGGCGTGCCCAAGAGGCCAACCGACCGGGCCTGCTCCAGCGCGTCGAAACCACTGCCCGATGCATGTACGTCGATGTCCACGACGTCGACACCCGAGGCGAACCCGGTCGGCATGGCCACGTTCGCGTCCGGCCATCGGTGCCACCACTCCGCGACGGTGGTCGGCTCGGCCGAGCCGTCGTGGAACCCATGCTCGGTGAGCGGATTCTTCTGCAGCGGAACGCACGGAAACACCGGCACGCCCGCCGACGCAAGCAACGCCGCGGCGCTCGCGGGCGACGCCGCCTGCTCCAGGTCAGCGACCAGCGCCGGCGACCAGCGAGGGGTCCTGGTGGCGTGGAGTGTCGAGTGGGCCATGGGCTGGACGATCCTCAGATCCCGTATCCGACTTCGTACCCCTTACCGCCCGGTAGCGGTGGGGGTACACCCCTCTCAGAGCGCGTTTGTGCAGGTCAGAGGCCGTACCTCCAGTCGTGCCGGAAGTCGAGCACTCGGGGGTTGCAGCGCAGAATCAGCGGCCGCGCCGACCCGGGTTTGGGATACGGGCCGCTGTGCTGCGAGGCACTTCGATAGGTGCCATGTGGTCGTCGCTTCGGTTGTGCACAGCCGACGCAAGGAACTTCCGGGCCGCGTCCTCGTGTCCCTGCGCAACGAGCACGGCGGCGCGGTCTACGCGCGCGATCTCGTCGTAGGGAGAGGCCAGCGTCGCTGTCTTGACAGCTTCGGCTGCTCGATCCAGGTCTTCTTCCCGGAGTGCGTCCGTGACGACGTCGTGCGCGACGTCGACGATCGCGCAGGCCAGGATCTCGTCGTCGCGGGACTCGGCGTCGAGCAGCCAACTCCAACCGGTTTCGCGAAGGTCGGAGAACGGGGGACCCTCGACCAGCCGAAGGGCGGTGTCGAAGTCCTCTTGGCTCTCGTCGCCGCGGGCCTGGCCGCGTGCTCGGAGGCGCCGAAAGAGGTCGGCGTCGACGAGCACATCATCGACTTGGTACGTCCACACGCCCGCTTCGCCAGCGGCGCGAGTCTGTGCCGCGGGCGGCAGGTACGGACGGCCGGTGCGCGGATTGTCACCGAGCCACTTGCGCACCACGCCGATGTCGATGCGGACCCTGTCCTTGCTCATCGAGAATGCTTCCGCGACCTGTCGGGACGACACGCCTTCGGGGTGCAGCGCCAAGTAGGCGAGCAACTCGACGTAGTGCGGCTTGCGTCGTGCCACCGCCGACGGGTTGCCGTGCGCGGTCGCCCGCACCGGCCCCAGCAGATGCAGTTTGGGCACTCGGCTGTCGGAGTCGAACCAAGCAGCGACGTCGTCATCGAGCGTGGGATCGGAAGAATCTGCAGTCTCCTGCAGCGGGGAGATGTCGGTTTCGGGCGGCTTGTTGGTGTGATGCACCGGAGGGGGTGCCGGCGCGGCGTCGCGAGCGACGGCGACGATGGCTGCGGTCGCGGCTGCTTCTTCGGATGTGAGGCCAGCGGCGGTGAGGTCGAGGCCGAGATCGGCGATGTGCAGTCGACCGTGACCAGTCATGCGGAAGGTCACCGCCTCGGTCTCGGGCGGGTCGCCCGCGGTCACGACTGTGGCGCCGAGTCGTGAGGTGGCGTCTGCGATGACCCGGATGACGGGTTCCGCAGCATCGGCGTCGGTCGTGATGACGGCATGGAACATTTCGGGTTCGTTGTCGCCTCGGCTGGCGAGATCGGTCGCGAGCCGATCGAGGAAGCCACGGTCGTCGGGTTCGTGGTGGTGGTGCCGCACCGGGTCGAGGTCGGCGAGTTCGCGGGCGACCCCAACGGTGTCGATGTCGGCGAGCACGCCCCACGGACTGAGGGCGAGTTCGGCTGCCATCGATCGCGCGAGCGCCGCTGATGCTTCCGGGTCCCCGGTGAGGGCAATGGTGCCGAGTTCCTCCAGGTTGACCAGCACCAGATGCCCGACGTCGGTGCTGCCGATGGTGCACAGCAGCGGCCAGGGTGCGGGGCTCGCGGGGTCGGGGAGTGTTTCATCGAACTGGAAGGCCCAGGTGTCCGTGCCGGTCCATCCGGGTGGGGCCGGGGCGTGCTCGGCGAGATGGAGGGTGACGGACCGGTCGGCAAGTTCGATGCTCTGGAGACGGGGCAGAGGTTGGCGAGTCAGTTCCAGTCCGTCGGCGAGGCATCGGAGCAGTCGGTCGAGGTCCTGGAGGCGCGGGACCGTGCTGGCGGAAAGGCGTGCGCTCTTCTCTACGTTGATCAATTCCTGAGGAGGCGCCTCGAGCACTTCGCCGGGGTTTCGGTAACGCAGTTGGGTGCGGCGATGAGCGCGGAGGACGAGGAAGAGCGACCCGGCGAGCAGGGTTCCGGCGCCGGTGAGTCCGGGCAGCAGCCAGGCAGGGGAGCCGGAGTCTTGGTCGACATCGACGGACTGTTCCTCCGCCGAGAGGTCGGCGGATACTTCGAGGTCGATGGCCGGGGGAGTGGGTGTGGCTGACCGGG
Organism: Nocardioides massiliensis; assembly: GCF_030811215.1. Classification (NCBI taxonomy): domain Bacteria; kingdom Bacillati; phylum Actinomycetota; class Actinomycetes; order Propionibacteriales; family Nocardioidaceae; genus Nocardioides; species Nocardioides massiliensis. The sequence continues at coordinate 3,129,049 of NZ_JAUSQM010000001.1, read as the reverse complement.
GTGTTGCGGGAGCGGTCTCGTGCGGAGTCTCTGGGCTCGGGTGCTCGGGAACTGGCTCCTCTGGATCCACGGCGACTGGTGGTGCTTCGTCGGGGATCTCGAGTTCCCAGCCTGGGTAGATCAGGTCTGGATCGGTCAGGGTGCGGCCATCGGGTTGGACGATGTCGTTGGATGCTTCGAAGATCTCGTCGTAGCGAGTGGAGTCGCCGAGCTCCTCGTCGGCGATGTCCCACAACGTGTCACCGGGTGCTACCACGTAGGGAGCGTCGTCGGGTTCGCCGGCCGCGGCAGGTTCGTTCGCTGGGAGTTGGAGCACTGTGCCGGCGGTGAGGAACTTCGGCCCGCTGGGAAATAGGTCGGGGTTGAGTTCGACGATCTCGGTGAACCGGGTGCCATCGCCGAGTTGGGTTTCGGCGATCTTCCAGAGGCTGTCGTGGGCGCGGGTGGTGTACGACTCGGTCGCAAGAACCGCCTCGACGGGGAGACGTGGCTCGGGAACCCCTTCAGCAACGAGTTCATCATGGGCGGCCGGCGCAGCAGCAAGCTGAACGTCGGTGACTTCGTGAGCCTGGGCGGGTGGGGTGGTCAGGGTGATGCTGAGCGGCTGGGCGACGGCAAACAGCATCGCTGCCGAGGCGACCAGCTGGGAGGCCAGCTGCTGTCCTGCTCCGAGGCCGCGCAGTTGTGGTGCTCGCACGCCGCGGGCGGCAGCGACGATCTCGGTGACCAAGCAGAAGGCCATCACGGCCCACGCGATCCAGGCTGTGGCGCCGACGATGAGCAGGGCGACGCTGCCGTCGTCGGGGCTCAGGAGGCTGAGTTGCAGCTCGGACAGGTCGACGGTCCACGGTGTCGCGGCGAGGGTGATCAGGAGGACCGGAACGCCGGCGAGCACCGCGGCGATCAACACGGCCGCAACAAGGCCTCGGGCACGGGCGTGGGTGCGGTTCATCGCTCGACTCCTCCAGTCGTTCTGATCAAACGCGCTGACGCATCGCCGGTCACCGTCAGATCCCCGATGCCGACCATGGACAGGAAGGTCGGTTTGTGGGTGTCGGTGACGCGAACCGTAAGGGTCGTGCCGCCAGTCACGGTGACGGTGCCATCGACCCCAGCGGCGGCTAGATACTGCTGGGCAGCGTGGCGCGCGGCGGTCGTGTCGAGCGCGACGTAGCGGCCTTCCACCGCGGGAGCTGCCTGCACCTGCTGTCCACCGGCGCGGGCGGCCTGAGCGGCAATATTGTGTGCGCGCTGCTGGGCGTGGACCTGACCGCCGAGGTCGACAGCCAAGCCGACCAAGGTCACCATCACGATGGTCGCGGTGGCGACCCAGATGCTGATCGAGCCGCGTTCGTTGTGCAGTCGCGTCATGGAGACCGCTCCCGCCAACTGTCGATCGGACTGGTCATCGTGGCCGAGATGGTCCGGGTGCCCGGCACTCCGGGTGCGGAGAGATCTGAGAGGTCGAGCCGGCACGACACGGTCACGTCGACCTGCGCTGGCGTGCCGACAGCGTGGGAGAACTGCTGAGTGTCGATGTCGACGTCGACGCGGAGGCAGTTGATGCCCTGACTGGCAAGGTTGGTGATGGCTGCATCCTTCGCAGCGTTCTTCGCGTCCTTCTCGACCCGCAAGATGGAGGCGGCACGGGCTGCGTCGGCGGCGGCCGACTCCACGGAGTGGCGTACAACGGCAGTGCGCCCGCCGAAGATGATGAGCCCCACGAAGAGGGCGAAGGCCGGCACGGCGATGGCGGCCTCGACCGAGGCGGATCCTCGAGAGTTTCCGTGGCTCATGGTGCGGTCACTCGCTCGACGGGGACGGTGGCGCTCTGGCGGATTACGGGGTTCCAGCCCGGGATGACGCTGAGGCTGCGCGCTTCAATCACCACGGTGGCCGTCGTCGCCGTACGTTCGGCCTGGGCGACGGCGTGCCGCAGTACGTCGTTGCCGATGTCGTCGATGAAGGCATGGGCGGCGTCGATGCCACGCGATTCGCTGCCGGTGTCTGATCCTGCCGCTCGCGCGCCCTCCTGTGCAGCGGCGATCGCGACCGTTCGGGCGTGGTAGTGGAGCGCGGCCTGCATCCCCAGGAAGAGGACCGCGAACAGAGCCGGCAGCAGGATCACGAGTTCGACCGAGACCGACCCTCGCTGATCCCGTCGTCGCTCAGTTGATCTTGCCGGCTTGAATCTCGACAAAGGTCTTCACCGCCGCGACCACGAGCCCGACGATGGCGATCACCGCCACCGCCCACAAGACGTGCTCGGTGGTCACTGAGCCCCGCTGGTCACGTTTGACGTGGTCGTCCCAGACGAGCATCAGCGTCGTGACCGCCGCCATCAATCCCTTCATGGTGTGGTTCCTTCCTCTTCACATCAGGTGCCGTTGAACATCCGCAACAGGGAGGGCGCCACGAGCAGCGCCATGAAGATGACTCCGAGCAGCGAGCCGGGAATCGTCATCCGTTCGCCCACCGCATTGGCCTGGGCGACTTCGGCGTTGAGCATCGCCGTCCGCATCGCGGCCGATCGGGCGCGCAGGTTGCCGTAGACCGCTGCGCCCTCCTCGCCGGAGAGCCGCATGATGTCGGCGAAGTCCTCCAGCTCGGGCAGGCCGAGTTCTTCGGCCAGCGCATGCAACGCATCCCACGGGGGAAGGCCCGACCATCGCGACCGGCCGAGTTCCTCGCTGAGCCGCCGAAAGACCCACGAGTCCGCCACCTCGGCGGCCGACTCCATCGCCTGGCGGACGCCGGAGCCGTTGTGGCGCTCCAAAGCGACCAGATCGATGTAGGCCCCGAGCGCCCGCGCGAACTCCACCCGCGCCCGCTTGGCGTCGTCGATGGCGTTGTAGTTCGGCATGAGGAACATCACCGCCGCCAGCACGACCGAAGCGAACGCAGGCACTATGACCGGCAGCCCGATGCCCAGGACGTCGAAGAAGAGACCGAGCAGCGGCGGTGCCACCAATCCGATAGCGGCGAACGTCAGCTTGTCGCCGTAGAACTTCGCCAGCGAGATCCGTAGCAGCGCGAGTTCTCGAGTCGGCGTGCGCACCCAGATCCCGGGAGGAAGCACCCGGATCGCCCAGACCCCGAGGCGTTCCTTGCCCGACGTTGCTGCCTCGGCGGTGGCGGCCAAGTCGGTGCGCTGCGAGGGCGTGAGCCGCCCGAGTGCCTCGGCGAGATCCACCTGAGCCGGCAACAGACGCGCGACCAGTAGGACACCGCCGAGCATCAGCAGCGCACCGGCGGCTATCGCCAAAGGCAGTCCCGCGATCATGATGCCGGCCCCACAGGTCCCGGCGTACCGACGAGGAATCGCGCCAACGGCTTGCCGATCGCCATTCGCTTCATCCACACCAACGTGGCGACGTACGCGGCCAACAACGTCACCAGGATGACCTGACCGAGCGGGCTCCGGTACGGCTCCACGTACGTCCCGGAGACCGCGAGCACGGCCAGCACGCTGACGCTGATGATCGTGACCCACCGGGCGGTGGCGCGGGGCTTGGCTCGGTCAGCCTCGATCTGGCGTCGAGCCCGGACGTCGGCAGAGACCGACTCAGCGAGGCTTTCCAGCACCTGCGCGAGGCCGGCGCCTCGGCGTCGAGCCGCGAGGATCAGATTGGCGGCCACCAAGTCGCCGGTCGCGTCGTCGAGTTCGTCGGCGAACGCACGGATGGCGTCCTCGGTGTTCCACCGCGAACGTAGCCGCGCGACCAGGCGTTGCACTTCCGGTCGAATCGCGCCCGGGGTGGAGCGTTCAGTGGCCACCAGCGCCTGCTCCAGACCGATGCCGACGGTGAGCACGCCGGACAGCGAACGAGTCCATTCCTCCATCGCTTCGAGTCGGTTGATGCGCGCCGCGGTGCCGGAGTTGGACAGCAGGATCGGCACACCGACGCACGCCAGCGGTACGGCGACCAGGGCGAGTGCCCAGCCCGTCACCAGCCACGCCACACACCCGCCGACCACACCCACCAGCATCAGGCGCTTCGTGCGAGCGCTGATGGGCTTGCGCGGAACCGGCCGCGACCGTGGCGGACGGACCGGAGCTGGTTTCAAGCCGACCACCAATCCGATGAGCCCGGCGACGACCAGCGCGCCTGCGACGGCTGGGACCAGGGCGATCACGAGAGCACCTGCTGTTCGCTGAGGAAGGAGTTGAGGTCGAATCCGTAGGAGTCCAGCGAGCGGTACTCCTCGGGAAGGATCGTGGCCCGCGCGGTCCCGAACGCATCAGGTGAGAACAGATGGGTGGTCGCGTAGCCGGTCTCGCGTTCGCCTGGGGCAACCGCGATCACCTCGTGCACGCGACGGCGCCGTTGGAACCCGTCCGCTGCGCGCTCCGTGGTGAGGTCCAACTGCACGATCAGGTCGATGGTCGATGCCAGCTTGCTCGTGGCGAGTTCATGGGTGACGTGGGGACCGGCCTCCATCGCGCAGGTCACGAGTTTGCGAATGGCCGCGACGGCGTCGGAGGCGTGGGTGGTCGAGATGGAGCCGGTGCCGGACTCCATCGCCTTGATCATCGCCCAGATCTCGCGACCGCGGACCTCACCGACGATCTGACGGGACAGGTTGAACCGGAACGAGTCGATCAGCGCTTCGTCGAGATTGAACTCGCCAGCCAGTCGGCCGTCGGCGCCGCGTTCGCCGGAGCCGGGCCGGGACTCCCAGGCGTGCACGATCCTGTGACGACCCAACTCGTTGAGGTGGAGCTCGTACTCGGTCTCGAACGTGCCGATCGCCTCGTGTTCATCGATCTCGCTGCACAGGGCGCGCACCAGCGTCGTCTTGCCGGCTCCTTGGCAACCCGACACGACGATGCTCTTGCGGGCGCGAACGGCGGCCCGCAGAAACGAGGCCAGCAGGGGCGAGAGCATGCCGCGCTCTACGAGGTCGGCGAGGGTGACTTGCATCAGCCGGTGCCGCCTGATCACCACTGAGGGCCGAGGCGTCACCCAGGCCGCTGCAGCCAACCGCGAGCCGCCGTCGAGACGCAGGTGCAGTCGGGGTTGTGCCTCGGAGAACCCGCGGGCGTTCACCTCGCTGCGCGAGGCGAGGAAGACCAAGAAGTCAATCAGCTCGGCATCGGAGTCCGCGACGGGCGGCCCCTCGACGAGTGATCCGTCGACGAGTTCGAGCATGACGTTGTCGTGCCCGGCGATGATGATGTTCTCGACTCGGTCGTCGTCAACCAGAGGCTGAAGGCGACCGAGACGGAACAGCGAGTCGAACACTGCCTGGGCCAGCACCGCCTGGTCCACCGGACTCCACGCACGACGTCCGCCATTGACCCGATCCGCCATCGTCGACTCGATCAGATCCAGCACGATGGCCCGGCCCAACTCGGTCTGCGCCGTCTTGTCCAGACGTGACGACTCCGCGCTCACTGCCTGGCTCAACTGCTTCGAGGCCAAGGCGCGCAGCGAGGCGACAACGCCCCAGTCGACGTCAGTTTCGTCGTACGTCGGCGCGCGCGGTGGTTCGGGTGGCGTCAGTGGACCCGGCACGGAACCGCCGGGCAGCGGTTGGCCGAAGATCGGCAGGTCGATGAGTCGCGGGTCGGCATTCGTCGGACGGACGAGATGATCACTGGACATCGGAGAGCACCTCCGTCCCGAGCCGGTCGCGCCGGACGTTCACTGCGGCGTGGATTGCGGAGATCGCTGCCTGCAGGCTGCGCACCAACGGGCTGCGATCGAACCGGTCGGGGATCGTCACGCCGCGGTGCAAGACCGCTGCAGACTGCGGATCGTCAGCGACCGTGGCATGGATCGGCAGCCCCAGGACGCTGCTGACCTCTTTGGCCGAGTAGGGCTGCCGCTCGCCCACGAGCATCGCGCCGGGATGTGCCCACGCCGGATGGCCGCGCTGGACGGCCTTCGCCCACGATCGTGCGGCCGAGATGGCGGGCAGGTGCGTTCGACACAGGATCAGCGAAAGGTCAGCCTCGGCGAGCACCGGCTCGGGCCAGCCCACCAAGCCGAGTCGCCCACAGTCGACGATGACGTCCTGGCCGGTGGTTTCTAGGTTCTGCAGGGCCGTCATCAGTGGCGCCCACAGGCTGGCGAGCGCTGGCGCTTGGGTGTGGGCACGTGGGCCGGGGATGAACGCAGCCGACGAGGACCCAATCGGTTGAGCAGCGCTGGGCAGCAGGTCGGCCACGTCGTCAGCCGAGAGGGCCAGCTCGACCAGACCCTGGTCATAGGACTTGATGCCGCGGAAGTAGCCCGCCAAGATGCCGGACCCTCCGGTGGCGTCGGCTTCGACCAGCAGCACCGGTCGGGGCCAGAGCAACGCCAGTCCGAGAGCGGACGTCGTGACTCCTGGGGAGCCAGACGCAGAGCAGAGCGCAACGACAGCCATGATCTCACCGCGCCCTGGAATCCAGAACGATCGCCACGTTCCCGGTCGCGATCTGGGCAGCCAGCGCGGCGGCTCCGGCATGGGGGACGAGGAGATCCACGACCAGCTGGCCGGTGTCATCGGAGACGCGGACATTGACCACTTCGGCATCACTGAACGAGGGCGTTTCGGCCGAAACCTCGCTGCCTTCGGCCGGCGTTGCGACCACGCGCACCCGGTCACCGGTCTGCAGGTCCATCCCGGGCGCCTGCGACGAGGTCAACGCGACACCGACGACCGACATGTTCACGGCCGGAACCACTGAGTCGGCGTACGACGAGGGCGTCAGGAGCGAACCGGACGCGATGTCGATCGCGGCTCGCTGGCCGACCACCGACTCCAATGAACCGGCGCCGACTGGGCTCAAAGCGGGGTCGCTGTTGACTCGGACTCGCGCCAGGTCGCCGGCCTCAATGATGGACCCGCGCTCGATGTCGGCACGCGCGGCGAGCACTTCCTGGGTGTTCGTTGTGGCGGTCCACGCCCAGCCGCCGAGGAGTGCGCCCAGGCAGACCGCCACGATGGCCGCCGCGATCAGGGCCGGACGTCGTCGCAACTTCGGAGGCGGAGGCAACGATGGCTCGGCAGAGGGCGGATGAGTGACGTGTGATCGCTCATTCCGTGTCGCGGTGTTGCTCATCTTTTGTTCGCCTCTCGCCGCTGCTCGTTACTCCACGAGCACCTGTGCCTCTCCGACGGTGATCTCGACGGACCTCTGCAGACCGTCGAGACGGATGGTTCCGGTCTGGCCAGCGCCCTCCCACGTGATCACCCACGACGACGTCGCCGTCACCGTGTAGGCGCCACCCGGCTCTCCGGCGCTCGACTTCTTGTAGACATGGCCGCAGTCCGGTGACGGCTTCTTCTCGTACGAGGCCCTGTACGGCGTACCCGGGGCCCGGCACTCGACCGTGGTGCCGTCGCCCATCTGCCACGTCACCTTCTGCACGTTCGCCGTCGCGGTGATCGTGATGCCACCGGCGCTGGCGGTTGCGGTGATCGGTCCGTAGGTGTGGCTGTCGGGATTGGCTGCCCACATCCACACCGGCATCCCGACCAGCCCGATCCGGTTCGCCCCGGGCTGCGGGGTGATGCCGACGTCGATGGCTCGCAGCGCCATATCGTCGATGGCGAACTGTGCGACCTCACGCGGGTTTGGACCGGCGCCGGAGTTCTCCGGCGGGTTGTCCGCCCAGATGTAGCCCATCAGATCGACTTGCGGTTGGTAGCAGTCGTAGACCGCGCCGTCGCCAGGTTCGTGTCCTCGCCACACCGGGTCACCGGCCGGCGGTTGTGGATCAGCCAGTCGGATGTAGCAGCGGTAGGTGTTCGACCAGTAGCCGTACTCCGACGAGCAGGCCACTGGCCCCGGTGGCGGGTTGCTGATGCCCTGGTTTGTGCCGTCCCAGTAGCAGCTTTCACCGGATCCGGTGTCTTCTGGGCCGTCGTCGACGTTCTCGTTGCCAGGCACCTCGATGACCACCCACACCAGGCACTTGCCTGTGGTCGGATGCGTCTGCTGACAGACCGTCTTGGAGTCGGCAGCGACCGGCGGAGCAGCGAAGGTGATCAGGCACCCGACGAGGAGGGGCAATAGCGCGGCAATCCGCGTACTCACCCGGTGCACGGGGTCTTCTCCAGGTCTTGACCGCCCGCGACTCGCCAGCCAGCCTCCGGGTCGGTGTCCCAGGCGTAGTTCGCAACCGTCAACCGGGTCCACCCGCGGTCAGGCCGATCAGAGGCGACCATCGACGTGCCGGAGGCGTCGAGAACGTCCACCTCACTGACGTCCCAGCAGACGTCGATCGTCACCGACGGGACGCGGCCGGTCTTCGGGTCGGAGTTGTCCAAGCTGACCGATTGCACCTTTGTCTCCACGATGACCGTGTCGCCGCGCTGCTGGGTGCCGGCGGCACGTTCGCCCGTCAGGAAGTTCTCTTGGGCCGAGAGTTGGGTGCTGATCGCGACCTCATCCAGACGATCAAGAGAGACGGTGTCGTCTTGGAGCAGGAGGTCCGTGAGCGCGTAGTAGTCACCGACGGCACCCTCGGCTGCCGAGGTCGCGGCATCCTCCGGCGTCCCCGTGGCCGGTGCAGCGGTAGACGGAGACGACGCGTTGGCCGCCGCTGTCGGTGTGGGGTCGGGGTCGGAGTCCGAGCCGCAGGCGGTCGCTGCGGCGAGCAGAAACACTGCCGTCGCGACCGAGAAAGTTCCCGAGAATTTCGTCATGGCCGAGTCCATCCACCTCCCCGGAGATGGTCCCGAGAGAGGAGTCAGCGGCGCCCCGATAGCGGTCCCACCGAGATCACCGCCTTCGACCATTGAGCCAGTCAAATGTGATCTACGCAACATTTTCCCTCCTGTTCGCACCTCAACGACCAGGTGCACCGTCGTCCCCGACCGCCCGTTCCCGCTCGAAATCGACCGCTCCGCAGCCTGACCGCTCAATCCGGTCACACCTCTGGCACAGCGAGGCGGCACCGGCGCACCTTGTGGTCGAGGAGGTGCACGGTGACGGTTTCGCTGCGGAAGATGAGCCCCGGACACGGGTGCGACTACCTGCTGAAGAGCGTGGCCGTGGGTGACGGGAACCGGTCTCTGCGCACACCGATGACGCGGTACTACACCGAGGCGGGCACCCCGCCCGGCGTCTGGTTGGGGTCCGGCGTGCGGGAGTTCGGCGCGGGCCAGTTGGCTGCTGGTGCGGAGGTCACGCCAGCGCAGCTCGAACTGCTTCTGGTCCACGGCCGCGACCCGGTCACGGGTGAGCAGCTGGGGCGGGCCTACCCGACGTATCCATCGAGTGATGAGCGCGGGCCGAAGTCCGCGGTGTCGGGATTCGACCTGACCTTCAGCGTGCCCAAGTCGGTGTCGGTGCTGTGGGGGCTTGCGGACGCCGATATCCAGGCGCAGTTGGTGCGAGCGCATCACGACGCGGTCGCGGAGGTGCTGGGGTTCTTCGAGCGCGAGGTCGCGGTGACCCGGGCGGGGGCGAATGCCCGCAATGGTGCGGTCGCGCAGCATGAGGTGGCCGGGGTGGCGGCGACGGCGTACGACCACTGGGATTCGCGTTGCGGTGACCCGCAACTGCACACCCACGTGGTGGTGTCTAACAAGGTCCGCACGGTCTATGACCAGAAGTGGCGCAGCCTGGATTCGGTCCCGATCCACCGCAGCGTGGTCGCGATCTCGGAGCACTACAACGCGGTGCTGGCCGACCTGCTGACCCGACGTCTCGGCGTCAGTTGGGATTGCCGCGACCGTGGCGCGGACCGCAACAACGCCTTGGAGATCACCGGCGTCGGTGAACAACTTGTCAAGGAGTTCTCGAACCGCTCGCGCGATGTCGACGTCGCGACCGACCGGCTGATCGAGGAGTACGTCGCAGCGTATGGCCGGCGGCCGTCGACGAAGACGATCATCGAACTCCGGGCCACGGCGACGATCTCCACCCGTCCTGAGAAGGAACTGCACTCCCTGGCCGAGTTGACCGCCGGTTGGCGCGACCGCGCCCAGAGCCTGCTGAGTGCGGACCCTGCCACCTGGGCCCGCGACGTCGTCGCCCACACCGACCCGGTAGCGCTTTGTGCCGAGGACGTGCCGCACGACGTGGTAGCCGAGGCCGGCCGGCGGGTCGTAGCGGTGGTGGGGGAGAAGCGGTCGACCTGGCGGCACTGGAACCTGTGGGCCGAAGCAACGCGTCAGACGAATGAGTGGCGTTTCGCCACACCCCGCGACAGGGAAGCCGTCGTCGCGCTGATCGTCGACGCCGCCACCGGAGCATCCATCCGCCTCACCCCACCGGAACTCGCGGTGAGCCCGGAAGCGTTCCGGTGGGAGGACGGTTCGAGCCGCTTCCGGCCCCGGCAGTCCGCGGTCTTCAGCTCAGCCGACCTGCTCGCCGCCGAAGACCGTCTGTTGGTTCGGGCGAACACGGGGATCGCACCGTCGGTCGACCTGTCTACGGTCAAGAACGCCACCAACTGCGAGGTTCTCGGACATCACCTGTCCGATGGGCAGGCGAGCGCGTTGGCCCAGATCGCCACCTCGGGCCGGCAGATCGATCTCCTCGTCGGGCCGGCAGGCGCGGGGAAGACCACCGCGATGCGGGCGCTGCACGCCGCATGGACCACAACCCATGGGACGGGCTCAGTGGTGGGGTTGGCACCTTCGGCTGCAGCAGCGCAGGTGTTGGCCGACGACCTGGGGATCGTGTGTGACAACACCGCGAAGTGGCTCCACGAGCACGACCACGGCCGCGCCGCATTCACGCGTGGTCAGCTGGTGATCATCGACGAAGCCACGCTGGGCGGCACCGGCACGCTGGACCGGATCACCGGGCTGGCCGCCGACGCCGGGGCGAAGGTGTTGCTGGTGGGGGACGGAGCGCAACTGCAGTCCGTCGACGCCGGTGGCGCGTTCTCGATGCTCGCCGACGCCCGTGACGACACCCCCGAATTGGTGGACATCCTCCGCTTCGACCACCACTGGGAAACCACGGCCACCGCGGCGCTGCGCGCGGGGGACACCGACGTGATCGGCACCTACCTTCACAACGATCGCATCCACAGTGGCACCACCGACGAGATGACCGACGCCGCATACTCCGCATGGCGCACCGACCTCCGGGCCGGGTTGGCGAGCGTGCTGGTCACCGAAGCCACCGCCACCGTCACCACGCTCAACCAGCGGGCCCGGGCCGAACGAATCCTCAACGGCGAGACCGAGGCCGGCCGGGAGGTCGAGCTCGCCGACGGGAACCGCGCTTCGACCGGGGACGTGATCATCACCCGGCGTAACCAACGCCAACTCCGCTCCCTGCGTGGCGGGTGGGTCCGCAACGGCGACCGCTGGCGCGTCACCGACGTCCTACGCGACGGGTCCGTCCTGGCGGCCCGCCTCGGCCAGAAGACGGCTGGTGCGGTGGTGTTGCCCGCGCCATACGTCCGCGAGAGCGTCGATCTCGGCTACGCCATCACCGCTCACCGAGCCCAAGGGATGACGGTCGAGACCGCCCACGTCGTCGCCTCCGGGCGAACCAACCGGGAGAACCTGTACGTCTCGATGACCCGCGGCCGGCGGTCGAACACCGTGTACATCGCGCTCGACGACCCCGACGACGCTCACACCCCGCCGCAGGATGGTGAGGTCACCGCCCGAACCGTCCTGTACGGCATCCTGAAGCGCTCCGGCGCGGAGCTGTCGGCGCACCAGATGATCGAGGCCGAGCACGAACACTGGTCCTCCATCGCCCAACTGGCCGCGGAGTACGAAACCATCGCAGCCGACGCCCAACGCGACCGCTGGGCCAAGTTGATCGAGGAGATCGGGCTGGACGACGCGGATGTCGAGTGCCTCCTTGCCTCCGAGTCCTACGCCCCGCTGACCGTGGAGTTCCGCAGCGCCGAAGCCAACGGCTACGACCTGGAGACTCTCCTACCGCGGCTGGTTGCCAGCCGCGGACTTGCTGATGTCCACGACCTCGGCGCCGTGCTGATCAGCCGACTCCACCACGCCACCGCACAACCCAAGCGAACCGGACGGCGCAGGACCCAACCGAACCTGATCGTCGGCTTCATTCCCGCCGCAACTGGCGCCATGACCGCCGATCACCGTCAAGCGCTCGACGAGCGACGCGCGCTGATCGAGGCCCGCGCGACCGCCCTGGCGGAGCGCGCCATCCAAGCCCGCGACCCGTGGATCGCAGCAGTAGGCCCTCCGCCCCAGGACGCCGATCGTTCGCGGGCCTGGCACGACGCGGTCCGGGTCGTCGCGGCTTACCGCGACCGCTACGACATCGCCGGAGCCCACCCGTTCGGGACGGTGCCCGAGAGCGCCACCCAGCGCGCCGACCGGGCGCACGCCGCAGGGGCTCTACGCCGGGCGCAGGAGTTGGCTCGCGAAACCGCGGGGTCCCGGGTGCCTGAGATCCGGTCGATCGCAATCGCGCGCTGATCGGTTTGCACAGGCACCCGCCCATCCAGGTTCTCCACAGAACGCGAGCGCGCTGCGCGCGTTGTGCATCAACGGCGCTACCCCAGAGAGACGACCTCGTCGCAATGTCGTCAGGAAGGGACGCCGCCATGATTGTGATGCTTTCGGTCCGCCTCGCCGCGAATGTCCACGCATACCTCGGCGCGTACGCGCCGAGCAACATCCTCATCCGTCACCTACGTACCCCGAATGGTCGGTGGTGGGCGCTCCCCGTCTCCATTGCGCTGACGTCTGCATATATGGCAGCCACAGCGGGGCTGAACTCAGCGGTCGAGGCGGGTGCGCCCGGATGGCTCAACGCAGCGACTGCGCTGTGCGCGTGGAACGCGATCAAGTTCGGTTTCTTCACGTTTGCAGCATCGGCCGCGTTGATCGGGCGTGCGCTGGGCCGTCCTGCCTGAGGTGCTCGGCCCATCCCGAGCGTCGCCTGGGATTCGACAGGTCATCAAAACGCCAGCCGTTTGGTGGCCTCTCGACCTCGGCCGGAGTTCCTCTGGTCGGCGGCGGTGGGGCTCGCCGTACCCGAACCGCGGCATCGGCCGCCAACGGTCCCTGCTTGTGAGACCTGCGCCCGCTTGCCGCGAGCGCTCGACACGAGTAGGAGCCTCCGATGCCGTCGCCGCCTGCCTCGCCGTGCAGTGATGGTGACGCAGCGCCCTCGCGCACCTCACGTCGTCATCGTGCACGCACTGCTCGGGAACAGGCACCGGTCTTCGCCGCTGTCGCGGTGGGAGGGGGGATCGGTGCGGTCGCGCGGTATGCCGCGGGCGTCACCTGGCCGACGTACGCCGGAGCGTTCCCCTGGACAACGTTGGCCATCAATGGCGTTGGGTGCGCGGTGATCGGGGTGTTTATGGTCCTGATCACCGACGTATGGACGCCGCACCGGCTCGTCCGGCCATTCTTCGGCACTGGCGTGCTCGGGGGATTCACCACGTTCTCGACGTACGCCATAAAAGTACAGCGATCCGTCGACGAAGGCCACGCGCTACTCGGGCTCACCTACATGATGACGACTCCACTCGTGGCCTTGGCCGCTGTGTGGAGCAGCGCAGCGGTGACGCGCCGCCTGCTGATGACGAGGAGAAGCAGCCCATGACCGAGACCGCCGAATGACCTGGCTCCTCGTGCTCGCCGGCGGCATGGTCGGCGCCCCCATGCGGTACCTGACCGACCGGGCGGTGCAAGCACGCCACGACACCATCTTCCCCTGGGGCACCCTCACGGTAAACGTTGTCGACTGCCTGATCCTCGGCGTGGTTGCCGGAGCCACCATTCACGGCGCAGCCCCGGCGTCGGGGCAGGCACTGGTCGGGACGGACTTCTGCGGAGCGCTAACGACGTACTCGACTTTCTCCTACGAGACGCTGCGGCTTGCCGAGACCGGCTCTCGATTCCTCGCTGCAGCAAACGTGATCGCCTCAGTCGTCGCCAGCCTTGGCGCGGGGTTCATCGGCGCCGCTGTCGTCGGGGCAGTCTGGGCTTGAGCGACCAACAGCGCGACTGTGGACCGATTCTTTAAAGCGCTTGCCGCGGGCACGGGTGGCGAGCATCGCCGCGCGCTGCTGCCTCGCACAGGGTGGCAAAACGATGCACGCGGCAATGCCCAGGTCGGATCTCAACCGAGGCTGGCGAGGAGGTCGCGGCAGGCATGCTCGCACCGCCGGCAGGCCTCGGCGCAGATCCGGCAGTGATCGTGCATGTCGGCATGGCTCTCGCATTCGTCGCCGCATGCCTTGCAGGCGGTCGCGCATGCCTCCAAGAAGGCGCGGGCCACGTTCGCGTCGTACCCGGTCTGCCGAGACAGTGCGTTGCCGGTGGCTGCGCAGATGTCGGCGCAGTCCAGATTGGTTCGAATGCACTTGGTCAGCTCGGCCACCATGTCCTCCGACAGGCACGCGTCGGCACACGCTGTGCAGGCCTGGGCGCACTCGAAACACGCCGCGATGCACTCTGCCAATTTCTGCTTGTCGACGTGTCCAAGGTCCTTCGGGTAGGCGTCCAGCATCTTGGTGTGAGCCACGATTCCTCCTCAGGTCTGGCGGCGGGAGACCGGTTGGTGCACCCTGGATCCGCCGTTCCTGCTGCCTGTACCCACTGGATGCAGCATCATCCGCATAGCCGCACGGGTATCGGGTATTTCTGTGGAGTGATGGACAAGGACAAGGACTCGGTACGCACTCAGGACGACAACCCCGAACCGGTGACTAGTGCCGGCGACCGGCATCAACACCCGGTCGATCCGACGCGAGTGGCGATGGCCCGCGAGCGGCTGCCATCGGCGGAGGAGGGGGACCGGCTCACCAGCGTGCTGTCGCTGATGGCCGATCCCACTCGTGCGCGACTGCTGTACGCCCTCGACGTGGTCGAGGAGCTCTGTGTAGGCGACCTTGCCCTTGCGTTGTCGGTGAGCGAGGACGCGGTGTCCTATGGACTGCGGGTGTTGCGCACCGCCGGGCTGGTGGCACGCCGCAAGGAGGGCCGGATCGTCTATTACCGGCTCGCTGAGGGCTTTCCCGAGCCGCTTCGGCAGCACTGCCTTCGTCAGCTCATCGAGATGTCGCGGGCCGCGGTCGACGACGACGGCTGACGCCACCTCGATCGGTATCGACCCGCGACCCGCCTGGAACTTCGAAAGGACAACCCCATGTCATCGCACCACATGCAGCAGTCGTCAGACGCCGACGAGCCGAACGGTGAAGAGAAGCAGCACAAGGCCCACGAGCGACGGATGTACGTGCGCTTCGGGCTGATGATCGCCACCTCGACCGTGGTGATGTTCGTCTTGATGTACTCCAACGTCTTCGCTCTCGACCATGTGCGGTGGAGTGAGGAGCGCTTCTACATGGCGCTGTTGATGGGCGGCGCCATGGCGCTGGTGATGTTCGCGTTCATGCGCAGCATGATGTACAAGAACCGCACCTACAACGTTGTGCTCGTGGCGGTGGCGGTGCTACTCGGCGCGGGTGGACTGTATCTGTCGCGATCCCAGGCGCTAGTCGACGATCAGGCCTACATGAAGGGCATGATCCCGCACCACTCGATCGCCATCTTGACTAGCGAGCGGGCCGATATCGATGACGTGCGCGTCCGTGAGCTCGCTGACGGGATCATCGAGTCCCAGCGCAAGGAAATCAAGGAGATGGACTGGCTGGTTGAGGACATCGAGAAGAACGGCCCGACCACGACCCAGGAGGAAGCCGCCCAGCGCCCCGTCCCGAACTTCGAGGGGAACGCCGCCGGCGACCTCGAAGACCTCAAAGAGGTGTTGCGCGCACTCGCTTTGTTCGCTATCGAGCCGCAGCATTCGGCTGGGAGTGTTGATTGAGGTTGATCTTGGCCCTCGAGGCCCTCGTGGGGCGGAATTATCCGTGTCGCCTTCGTGCTCCGGTACGGCCCTCTCTCCAAGAGGATGCCGCAGATACACCTGCGTATGTGGGATGTCCGGCTCGATGTGTCAGTGTCGCCAGTACGCGCCCGGCGGTGGGCAGCGCACCGGCCTCGGGGTCACAGTTGTCAGGACTGGTCGATCGTGAGCTGGGCTCGGTGGAAGTCGTAGTGCTGGGCGCCGTAGGTGTACACCTGTTCGAGCGTCATGGTGTCGCGGAAGAACGGGTCCCAGCCGACCGGGAAGTGCATCCGGCGGTCGAGCGCCGCTTGTGACTCACCGTCGAGGCGGCGGTGCAGCAGGTCGATGGTGCGGTCGAACTGCCGGGTCAGCCGCGGACCGTGAAACACCAGCGCGCCGCCGACGGAGCCCAGGTAGTTGATGACGTGGAAGGGCCTCGTGGCAGCGTTCAGCGCAGCGGCGAAGGTGCGGCTGAACGGGGCGGGTAGCCGGCCGAAGAGGCGTACCAGCGGCAGCAGTCGGCGCACGATGAGGAAACCGAACGCCACGTGCCACAGCATCTGACCGTTGGTCCACCGAGTCCCGTTGGTGAGGCGACGGAGGTCCGCCGGAGTGGCGCGTGCGACGAGGTGGTGGAGGTCGCCGCGCACACGTTCCAGCTCATGGTGGATTCTCTGCCGGTCCGTCTGGTGCCCGTCGATGGCCATGAACCAGTGTCACCCCCGCTGGCCTTGGCCGAAACACCGTCTTCCACGCCGGTTGTGGATGTCTAGGCTCGCCATGCCTGCATCCGACGCGAACTCCGGCGGAGGACGGCGGCTCGCCCGAGCTGCCGGGATTTCCCCTCCTTTGGTGCGGCGGCGGGGTCGGCCAACCACCGCTACCTGCTGCGCTGACCGGTGCGGCAGCGGCGGCTGCGTGGTCAGGTGAGCTTGGTCCACACCTGCCGGCCGGTGTGAGCGAGCTCGGTCAGCGACGCCGTTGTGCCTGGCGGGTCACCGGCGCCTTTGCGCCAGGCTGCCAGGTGCGCGTGGTTGCAGAACAGGTTCGCCTCGGGGCAGAAGTCGGCCTGAACGTTGCGGCACGGTCCGCCGGGCAGCCGGCCGACAACCGGGCTCTCCTTGGGCGGCTGCCCGGTTTCGATGGTGACCCGAAGGGGGTGGTCGCAGTGCGCGCAGTGGGTGTCCAGGACGGCGTCGAGGTCGAGCACGGCGGGGACGCCGATGACGTCGAAGGCGCACCAGGTCCTCAACTGCAGGCCGCCCAACCGGAGCCGGTGCACGGTGGGGGTGTGACGCTGAGGCCGCCGGCAGCGACGACCGCGCCGGTCGAGTCACGGGTGATGGCGCCGGTAGCGGGCAGCTCGGCGAGGGCGGACTCGACCTGGTCCGGGGTCAGGCCGGTGGCTGTGGCCAGGGTGGCGACGTTCACGGGTTCTGCGGTGGCCAGCAGCCGCCCGAACGTTGCGCAGGCGAACCCGTGCGGCGTCTCCGTCGAGCAGTTCCAGCAGCCCGGCGACAGGGTCCAGGAACGGTTCGCGGTGCTGCGGGTCGGGACGGGTGTCGTCGGGGCTGGTGGGCATCGGTTGTCTCCTCAGGCGCAGCAGGAGGTGGGCATCTCGTCGCGGAACAGGCCGGCGGTCAGGCGCAGGCTCTCGGCCATCGTCAGGTACGGCGCCCAGGTGTCGGCCAGGTCGTCGACGGTCATGCCCGCCTTGATGGCGTAGGTGGCGGCCAGCATCATCTCGCCGGCGCCGTCGGCGACCGCGTGCACGCCGAGCACCTTGCCGGTTTCCGCGTCCGCGACCAGCTTCACCGCGCCTCGGGTGTCGTGGTTCACCAGCGCCCGGGGCACGTCGCCGAGGCCGAGGACCCGGCAGGTGCAGGCATGTCCGTCGGCGATCGCCTGCTCCTCGGTCAGCCCCGCCGAGGCAAGCTGGGGTCGGGTGAACATGACCGCCGGCAGGCCGGTGTAGTCGACCGATGCGGGCCGGCTCCCCTCGGGTGCCAGGGCGTTGGTGGCGGCGACCCGGCCGGCCGCGGCGGCGACGTAGACGTACTGCGGGGTCCCGGCCACGTCCCCGGCGGCGTAGACCTTCGGGTTGGTGGTGCGTTGGTGCTCGTCCACGGTGACGAAGCCACGGGGGTCGGTACCCACACCGGCGAACGCAAGGTCGAGTGCGGTGGTATCGGGCCGACGCCCGGTGGCGACCAGCAGCCGCTGCCCGGCCGCTTCCCGCCCGGAGCTGGTGGACACGGTGACGCCCCCGTCGCCGGCGCTCTGCACCACGGCGGCGTGCTCCTCGATGACGGTGATGCCGTCCTCGGCGAACACCGCGGCCATCACCTCGCGCAGCTCGGGCTCGGCCTGCGGGGCTAGGCGGCCGACCACGGTGACCCGGGCGCCGAGGTGCGCGAACAGCTGGGCCTGCTCCATGCCGACGTACCCGCCCCCGACGACTACCAGCGACTCGGGGACCTCGGTGAGCTCCATCGCGGTGGTCGAGGTCAGGTAGTCCACGGCGTCGATACCGTCGATGTCGACGGTGTGCGGCTGGGACCCGGTGGCCAGGACATAGCCGTCGGCCCGCAGCGGCTTCCCGTCCACCTCGAGGGTGTCCCTGTCCACGAACCGTGCCTCGCCGGTGAGGACGGGGAATCCCCAGGCGTCGGCGACGTCGGCGTACTTGTGCTGACGCAGCCACCCGACCAGCTCGGACTTCTGGCCGACCAGCGCGGCCAGGTCCACGCCGTCGGCGCTGGTCGGGGCCCCGCCGAACGGGTTCGTCAGTGCTCCGTGCCGGGCACCGGCGGCCGCCAGCAGCATCTTCGACGGCACACAGCCGACATTCACGCAGGTGCCACCGAGCACGCCGCGCTCGACCAGCACCACGGACGCGCCGGCCTTCCGGGCCGCGATGCCGGCGGCCATCGCGGCACCACCGGAACCGATGACGGCGAGATCTACCTCAAGGTCCTGCGTCACGGGGTGCTCCTCCTGCTTGCGCTGGGTGTGTTGACTGGACCCAGTCTCAACCTTCCACCGTGCTGGAAGGTCAAGCCCGGACAGCAGGAGCACCCATGCGCATCGGCGAACTCGCCAAGGTCACCGGCACCACCCCGAAGACGTTGCGGTTCTACGAGGGAGCCGGTCTGGTCACTCCCGCCGGGCGCACCGCCAGCGGCTATCGCGAGTTCGGGCCTGACGCCGTGGACCGGCTGGCGTTCATCCGCCGCGGCCGCGCCGCCGGCCTCACGCTGGCTCAGATCCGCGAGGTCATCGACCTCCGCGACGCCGGCGCCACCCCATGCCGACACGTGAAGGACCTGCTCACCTACCGGCTCGCCGACCTGGACCGGCAGATCACCGAGCTGCAGGCGCTCCGCGAGACCGTCGCCCAGCTACATGACGCCGCCATGCACGCCGACCCCGACGACTGCCGTCCCCAGGACGTCTGCCGCTACCTATAGCCCAACCGAGCGCAGCCTCTTGACCGGTGCCGACGCGCGCCGGGACCACCTTGCGTCGCTAGGCACTTGCTTCAGCGCGAGCTCACGGTCGGGCGACAGCGGGCGGCGCGGCGCCGAGCTTGGTCGATGCGGGCGGCCGGGTGTTGCGGATGCCGCGTGCTCGTGGGCGGACCGGGCTGTTCAGGCGTGCGGTGAGCCAGTTGCGTCGGTGGTGGAGTCGGTGGCCGTAGCGGCCGAGCACGGCCGGGTTCTCCAGGAGCGCGGCGTCGAGGACCGCGATGGCCTGGTGCAGGTGTTGGCGGTTGCGGCGCTGGTGCGGGGTGGCGTCGTTGACGGTCATCGAGGCGAGCAGTTCGGCGAGGCGTGGGGTTCGGCAGCCGTCGTCCCATACCTTTCGCAGGATGGCCAGGGCCCACTCGCGGTGGCCGTAGTCGCGTCGGTGCGCGGCGACCAGGGCGGCGCCGTGTCCGGCGGCGTCCAAGTAGCCGGCGCGACGCAACCGCTGGTAGAGACCCTCGGGTGGGCGGCCGCGTCGGCCGTGTCCTGGCTCGAAGCCGGGGAGGAACCGGTCTGCTCCGGCCGTCCGGACTTGCCGGGTCGGGCCGCTGGTGTCGAAGAGGAACGCTTCGACGGCGTGCCGGGCGACTTCGACGAACCGGCAGGTGCCGGCGTTGTGGATGCAGCGGCCGCACCGGCGGGTGGTGTAGCGCCGGTCGGTGGCGCAGGGTCCCCACTCCTCGAGCAGCGGCAGCAGCTCGGTGGTGAGGACTTGCTCGGCGAGGACCGGGTCTTCGCAGCGGCGCAGGGCGACGCCGAGACCGCCCAGGACGCGTCCGGTGATGCGACGGTCCAGGTCGCCGCTGGTGAGCTGCTCGAGCGCCCAGGACACCACCCAGCGTGCTCGGCGGGTGTCGATGATGCCGTCCTCCATCCGCCAGCCGAGCTGTTCGCAGCCGCGGTCGAGGCAGACCGCGAGCGCCCGCTGACGGCCAACCTGGTTGCACTCGCCATTCTGTCTTCCGGTCGCGCCGCGAACTTCAACATGCGCGCGGCGTTCCTGGAGGTGCTCAACGATGCCCTCGGCTCGGTCGGCGTGATGGTCGCCGCTGTCGTCATCGCCACGACCGGCTGCCAGCGCGCCGACACCATCGCCGGGCTGTTCATCGCGGCTCTGATCCTTCCCCGTGCCTTGAGGTTGTTCGGCGAAACCGTCCGGGTTCTCATGGAGTTCACGCCCAAGGACGTCGATCTCGACGAGGTACGCCGACACATCATGGAGCTGGACCATGTCCGCGACGTGCACGACCTGCATGCCTCGATGATCGGAACAGGATTGCCGGTGATCTCCGCGCATGTGGTCATCGACGACGGGTGCTTCGAGTCCGGTCATGCCCCACAGATCCTGGAGCAGATCCGCGACTGCGTGAAGGAACACTTCCCGGTCTCCTTCGACCACGCCACCATTCAGCTGGAGACCGCCGCCCTGCGCGATCAGGAGGCCGCCGCCGCGGGACACGCCTGACCGTCTGGCGGGTCGAGTTGGGTCGTCAGCCGTGTCGTTCGGTCTCAGGCGGTGACACCGGACGACACCGCTGTCGCCACCACGTCGAGGGCGTAGGCGTGCTGGCTGGTGTCGCCGAAGAAGTAGTTGATGCCAATGAAGTTGAACCACAGCGTCACCAGGCCGACCAGGCACAGGATCGCGGCGTGCCGGCCCTTCCAGCCGCGGGTGGCGCGGGCGTGGAGGTAGGCGGCGAAGACGACCCAGGTGATGAAGGACCAGACCTCTTTGGGGTCCCAGCCCCAGTAGCGGCCCCAGGCGTTCTCGGCCCAGATTGGTCCGGCGATGAGGACGCCGAAGGTCCACACGGGGAAGGCGAAGGCGGTGACGCGGTAGGCGAGCCGGTCGAGCGCGGGCAGCGACGGGACGCGGTCGAGGTAGCCGCCGGGGCGGACCTTGCCCTTGCGGCTGCGGCTCTCCTTGATCAGGTAGATGATCGAGGCCATGCCGGCGACGGTGAACGCGCCGGTGGCGAGGATGGCGGCGAAGACGTGGATGATCAGCCACGGCGACTGCAGCGAGGGCATCACTGGTGCGGCCGGGATGTAGAGGATGCGTACGGCGGCGAGCAGCACGACCCAGGTGAAGCCGACCATCACCGGGCCGAGCCAGGCGAGCTGAAACTTCCTGTGCAGGGCGAGATAGATGACGACCGCGACGAGGGTGGCCGTGATCGTGAACTCGTACATGTTGCTCCACGGCACGCGCACCGGGTCGGCACCGAGCCCGCGGGTGACGACCCCTACGAGATGGACGACGGCGGCGAACGCCGTGAGCGCGACGCCGAGCCGCGCCCAGAACGCGACCTTCGGGTGCTCGTCAGCGTGGCCGGTGGCGTCGGTGGGGTTCGGGCCGCCGGTGCGCACCAGCACGTCACCCTCGGCCGCCGTGCCCTCTGCTGCTGCCTCGGCCGGGACGACGGCGCGCAAGCGCGACCACTCGACCAGGTGCGCCAGCAGCGCGGCGAAGTAGATGACCCCGGCGACGGTGATCGCCTGATTGCTCAACACTGCGAAGTCGGCGTTGTTCATTGCTTCTCCTCGGTCTGGGTCCCGGCAAGCTGGCGTGCCAAGTCGTCGACGGCTTCGGCGAGCCGTCCGGGGTCATCACTGCTGCCCGAGCGATCGAGGCCGGCCACCTCGACCAGCGTGCGGGGTCCCGCGTCGCCGTCCCCCTGGTGGTCTCCGCGCCTTTCGCTGGTGACCTCTCGGAGGCGTACCCAGACGCGGCGCGGACGGATGAACAGCGACAGCATCAGCCCCAGCAGCGCCAGGACGACGCCGCCGAGCGCCACGAAGGTTCCTGGGGTGTGGGCGGTCTGCAGCTTGACCCATCGGCTCAGGCCGGCGAATTCCACCGTGCCGAGCCCGTCAGGGAGGTCGGCGACCTGGCCAGGCGAGAGGTCGATCCGGGTCGGCTTGCCGTCGTCGCCCGTGACCTGCTCCAGTGCGTCCTTGCGGAGCGTGTAGACCGACTGCGAGCCCTCGGAGAGACCGAGGTCGCCGGCGTAGACGAGCATCGAGATCAGCGGGTTCGCGGCGTCCGGGTAGACGGTCATCGGGTCTCCGTCGACCATCGCGAACGTCGGGTAGAAGAACCCCTCGAGTCCAATCTGCTCGGGCTCAGCCGACGGCACCTTGACGACGCCGAACGATCGGAAGCTCGGGTCTTCAGGGAGAAAGACGGTGGGTCCGGAGTAGGCGACCTCGCCCTCACCGTCGCGCACGGTGATGTGCGGTGCGTAGCCGTGCCCGACGAGGTAGACGTCGCCACCGTCGAGGCGCAGCGGATGGTTGACCGCAAGGGCGTAATCGGTCGGCTCGTCGCCGGGTGAGTTTCGGTAGGTCACGCGGGCGGTGAAGTCCTGCGGGAGACCGCGCTGCTCGCCCTCGATGATGAAGTCGACGTCGAAGTCGTTGACGGTGAAGGAGTACGGCGCGAGTTCTTCGGGGTCGAAGAAGGCGCCGGGGATGAAGTCGTCGTACTGCGTGAGGACGTTGGAGAACCCGTTGCCGGTCACGATGATCATGCCGCCCTTGTAGCCGAAGAGCGAGCCCGCGGCGACGCCGACCAGCACGACGAGCACGGCCAGGTGGAAGACCAGGTTGCCGGCCTCACGCAGGTAACCGCGCTCGGCGCTGACGAACTGATCGCCATCCTCGCCTGGGAAGTGCTCGACGCGGTAGCGGCGGGCTTTCAAGGTCGCGGCGGCACGCGCCAGCACCTCCTCGGCGGAGGCTTCGTCAGCGAGGGCGTGCGAGGCCGAGATCGGCATCCGCGAGAGATTGCGCGGAGCCTTGGGCGGGCGGGCTTTGAGCGCGCGCCAGTAGACCTTCGTACGCGGCAGGATGCAGCCGACCAGGGAGGTCATCAGCAGGAGGTAGATGGCGCTGAACCACGGTGAGCTGTAGACGTTGAAGAGGCCGAGGGCGTCGAAGACCGGGGCGAGCTGCGGGTGATCGTCGCGGTACTGCAGTGCCTTGAACGAGTCGACGTCGTCCTGCGGGATCAGGCTGCCGGGCACGGCGGCGACGGCAAGCAGCAGAAGCAGCAGCAGCGCCGTGCGCATCGAGGTGAGTTGGCGCCAGGCCCAACGTGCGAGTTCGCGCGGACCCAGGCCCGGTGGAGGGGGCGCCGGGGCATCGGGGTCATAGGTGCGCTCGCGCGCCACGTTGCTCATCGTGGTCCTCAGATCGCTACCGAGAACCCGGAGTACCAGGTGGTGAGCTGGTAGACCCACCGGTCCCACAGGCCGCTGACCAGCAGCAGCCCGACGATCACCAACATCGCCCCACCCGCACGGGTGAGCCACACCTGGTGGCGCCGAACCCACCGGACGGTGCCGAGCATCCGCCGGAACGCCAGTGCAGCGACGATGAACGGCAAGCCGAGGCCGACGGCGTACACCAGGCTGAGGATGGCGCCGCGCAGTGCGCTGGCCTCGTTCATTGCGAGCGCGTTGACCGCGGCGAGGGTGGGGCCGATGCAGGGGGTCCAGCCCAGGCCGAACAACACGCCAAGCATGGGCGCGGCGGCCACGCCGACCGCCGGCACCCGGTGAATCCGCATGTCGCGTTGGAGGAAGGGGATCGCTCCGGCGAAGGCGAGGCCGACCAGGATCGTGAGTCCGCCGAGGACGATCGAGATCTGGCGGCGGTATTCGAACAGCCACGCCCCGAACGCTCCCGAGATCGCACCGAAGGCGACGAAGACCGCGGCGAACCCGAGCACGAACAGCAGGCTGCCAGCGAGCATCCGGCCCCGCCTGCCCCCGTCGTACGCCTTCTCGAGGTCGGCGCCGGTGAGGCCGGTGGTGTAGGAGAGATAGCCCGGCAGCAGGGGCACGACGCACGGGCTGAAGAAGGAGACGAGTCCGGCGAGCAAAGCGATGGGCAGCGCCAGCAGTAGCGAGCCGGAGAAGACCGTCTCGGAGAACACCTCACCCATCGGCTAGGACGTCCTCGACCAGACCGACCAGAGTGGAGGCGGTCACCTCGCCGAGCACCCGGGCGGCGATCCGCCCCTCACGGTCGATCACCAGCGTGCTCGGGATCGCGCTCGGCGGAATCGCGCCGCGAAAGGCCAGCAGTACCTCGCCAGCAGGGTCGTAGATGCTGTCGTAGGGAATCTCGTGCTTGCGCTCGAAGGCCAGCGCCGGGTCCTGCGACAGGTCGCGGGTGTTGATGCCGAGGAAGGTGACGTCCTCTCCCTCCAACTCGGCGGCAGCCTCCACCAGGTGGGGCGCCTCGCGGATGCAAGGCCCGCACCACGAGCCCCAGACGTTGAGCACGACCACCTGCCCGGCGAAGTCGCCGAGCGCGACCTGCTCCCCGTCGAGGGTCTCGCCGGCGACGTCCCCGCGGGGAGCGATCCGGTCGTCGACCGCCGCGCGGCTCACCGCGCCGTTCGCGGAAACGAATCCCTGCTCGCCAGACTGGAACTCGGCTCCTCCGGAACAACCGGAAAGCCACAGGACGGCGATCAGAGCGCCACTGATGAAGGTCAAGCTTCTCCAGGCTCTCATCGCGCTGGACCACCGACCATGCAGCTGTCGGCCCGGGCAGCAAGAGTGCGCAAGGGTTCTCCTGTTCAAGGGGACTACTATGCGACATAGTAGGACACGGCCCAGCGGGCCGCGCGTGAGCCACGATTCCGGTTGTGTAGACGTGTTGGCCGACCGCGGAGATGGCAGAGTCGTTCCCAGAGCGGCGGTGAGGAGCTGGTAGTTGCGAGGCGCGCCGAAGCATCGTGCGGCCGTGAGTGCGCGCCGCAGCCCTGACGATCAACAGGCCCGTCACCGTGCGCAGAAAGTGAGTAGGCGTCAATCCATACCCAATGCGCTGAGCGCGGCCTCCGTGAGTGCCGGCTTGGTGGTCATGGGCATCGCAGTGTCGTTCGCGAGCCCTCAGGGCCTAGCAGATTCTTCGCCCACCGCCGCACCCGCCGAGTCGCCGCCAACCCCCGGAGCCCCCAAAGCGATCCTGGAAGCGGCAGAGCCGACTCCGTCGCAGCCGCTCGCTGGTGACGCTGCGCTCGATCGACGTCGTGAACGGGTCAGCCGCGGCGGGGGGCGTTCGCAGATCTCGAAGAGTGAGCCGGCGCAGCCAGCTCCCGATGCAGATCCGGACTGGTTGCGGACATGCCGTTCGGCGCCTGCGGACGGTGGCAGCGCTAACGGTCGAATCCCCGACGAAAACCTGTGTGAGGTGGACGCCGGCCCTCTCCACTTGCGCAGTGACGCTGCAGCGGCGTTCTGGCGCCTCGCTGAGGCTTATGAGACGCGATTCGGCAGTGAGCTGTGTGTCACTGACGGGTATCGGAGTTTGGTGGATCAGGAACGTCTGTATGCGGCGAAGCCAGGGCTGGCGGCACGTCCGGGAACGAGCAACCACGGGTGGGGGATCGCGGTCGACCTCTGCGGGGGAGTCGAGTCATTCGACACGGAACAGCACATTTGGCTGGCGGAGACCGCGCGAGATTTCGGCTGGTCGAATCCGGAGTGGGCGCAGGCGACTGGCTCGAAACCCGAGCCGTGGCACTGGGAGTACGGCGACTGACAGCATTAGGTGGCCAGCAGAGCGCTATGAGCGGGGGCTTCGGATCCGTGGGCGGTGAGGGGTGCCTGTCCTGGCCGTTCGCAGCAATGATGCGAGAACGCACCCGTTGGGAAGATCGCTAGCGCAGCCGGAGCCACGCCGATGGCGGCGATGGCAGCCATGACCAGGGCGGCACCACTGCGTCGCAGCGGAACCTGCGGCCGCACCAGTCTCCCTACACGGATCGAGGCAGCGGGGCGGGCGGCACTCAGCGAAGCCGCTGGCTCGATGCGCGTTCCACCTCCTGCCAAGCGGTAGATGGCGCCCGCGAGTTCCGGCCGGTCTTGCGGAGCTATGGCGTCATCGGCATGCAATTCCACCAGTTCCGCAATCTGCTCACGGACTGCCCTGAAGAAGGGAAACCAAGGCAGGGCGTCGGCCAGGGAACGTGACCGAAGGACCAAGCGATCATGTCGCGATCTGAGGTGCGCGCGCTCATGTCGCAACACGAGGCGCAGTTGCTTGCTCGTGAGTGCTTCGCGAGCTCCCGTCGTCACGACGATCGCGTCCGCTCCGCTACCGAGTCGGGATTTCGGTAGGCAGTAGACCGCTGTCGCCTGGTGATCGATCGAATACACGCCGCCGGCGTCGGGCCGGGCGACAAGTGCCAGCCTGGCCAGGTGGTCCCGACGTGAGCGGCGCGCGCTGCGATGGTTGCTCCACAGTGCAGCCTGCAGGCGTAGGACCAGGAACAGGAAGAGGCCGACGCCGGCGGTGCTCAACGCTGCGCCTTCTGGCGAGGAGTAGCGCTGCTTCAAGCCCACCGCACACGCGTGAAGAACCTCGCTCATGGTCGCAGCCGCTGACATGCCCGGCAGGATCAAAGAGAGGCACGCAAGCATCAGGCAGGCGACGACAGCGCCCGACAGGGCCTGCCAAAGAGCGATGCCGAGTCGCGGTGCGCGGCGTGGCCACGAGGCAGTGCGCAGATAGGCGTGTCCGATGAGCATGAACATGCCCGCCAGCCCGACGAACGCGAGGGTAGCGATCATGACCGAGAGCCGTCTTCGCGAGGCGTGTCATCTAATACTTGCCGCAGCGATGCCAGCGCATCTTCATCGAGGCGGTCGACGAAGTGCATCAACACCCCGCGCCGGTCGCCACCATCGGCGAGCACGTCGCCAAGGATGGAAGCCGTGTATTCCTCGCGGGTCTGCTTGGGGCTGTAAAGGTATGCCCGCCCGTTGCGGACACGTGCCAACAAGCCCTTGCTGTGAAGGTTGTCCATCACGGTCATCACGGTGGTGTAGGCGAACGAGCGCTCGGTACTGATCTGCGCCTGGACCTGGCGGACCGATTGCGGCTCGGGGGTAGCCCAGACGCACTGCATCACGGCAGCTTCCAACGGACCCATTGTCTGTTCTCCAGTTCTACGAACCCGCATCGTACCTATTGGCAGCTCTCTCATTGGCGACGGTGGGCTCGCCCTACCGCATAGGGCACGTCGAGGAGGTCGACCGCGCAGGACCTGGGCCGAGTTGACCCCTTCAGAGACCTCGCGGAGCTCCTGGCGCCTACCGGTCGTGGCAGTCCGAGAGCTGCGCCAAGGGGACGGCTCAGTGGCCGACAAGGTCGACACGAGCTGGCCAAGGGTTCGCGACGCAGCCGCCCAACCCCTTCGTTTGTTGCAGCATCACTGGAGCCAATTCACCTCGGGCGGGACAGCCCACATGCCCGTACCCGAGGGCATGGCCGGTCTCGTGATTGACCACGTACCGCCGGTAGGACTCCAACTGGCCTCCGTAACTGTCGGCACCGTACTGCCACCGCCATCCGTTGATGACGACGTCGCTGCCGTTGCGACACGAAAGGCGCCCACCAGTGTCCAAGGGCGCACACAGGGAGTCAGCGGTCGCGGGGCTGGCAATAACGATGCGCAGGTCGGATTCGCCATCGACGCGAGAAAGGGCATGCTTGGCCGCCCAACTGCGGTCGTCGGCCAGCGTCGCCTCGACGAATGAGCCCACCTCGTCGACGTCGAAGGGCAGTCCGCGCTCAACCTCGACCCGGTAGGTTGTCTTGCCTGCCGTGGGTCTCTCGGCTGCCCGTGCCGTGCGGAAGGTGCCTGGGCCCCGCTCAGGGACCACCGGGGGCGTGGTCGCCGGGACGCTCGGTGCCGGGCTGAGCCTCGGGCGTCTTGCGATCTCCCCTTGAGGGGCAGCGGTCTCGGGGACGACAGAGGCTGAAGCCTCTGATGAACCAATGCTCGCCGTATCTGGGGTCGGAGCCGAAGTCGGTCGGGGATCGCGGTCGGCGACAATCACCGTGCCGGCGATCGACAACGACGCTGCCACAGCTGCGATGAGCCACGCTTTGCGACCCGTTCGCGCCGGCACGGCGGCTCGGTGAGTGCCAGATCGCTGCCGTCGGGCGGTCCTAGGTTTGCTCATGTCGCTACCCGTACACGAGTCTTGTTCTCGCTGTTCACGTCGCCGAGTGCAAGCTTCCCGCCCTTGACGGTGGGCCGTCCCTGAGAGTTGGGCGTGCCGGCGGCTGCCCGGGGGAAGTCTGCGCCGACGGCACGCCCGCTTTTGGGGCGAATTCGACTCAGTTGCCGAACGCCTTGATGAACAGCCGCGTCGTGGCAGTCAGGGCGACGCAGCCCGCCACTGGTAGGAGGTCATGTGAGCCGGTAGCGCTTCGGGCGCTGATAACACCGCTCTTGTGTGCGTCGCGTGGGCTCATATTCGAAGTGTTGCCCGTGCTCATGAAGCGTTCGGCCAGGTTCGATGAAGGTCTGATCAAGGTCGTTAGCGGTGAGGGCTCCCCGTGCGGCGGTGGCTGCGAAGCTGCCTACGCTCAGTTCATGAGCCACTCCGTGAGTCGTCGCGCGTTAATGGGCCTGTTCGGGGTGGGAGCAATCGCCCTCGTGACGGGGTGTGGCCGGGAGCCTGACTCCTCAACCCTCGGTGCCGACGCGACGTCGCCAACGCCGCCCACCGCTGTGCCGGAGAACGTTGAGAAGTACGGCGTGGATCCGGCTCTCCTGGCGTTCACCGTGTTCAAGGACCCCTCGTGTGGGTGCTGCGGGGGATGGGTGGAGCATGCGGAACAGAACGGCTTCTCGATTGCGATCGAGCATCCTGAGGTCTTAGGCAACGTGTTTTCCGAGCACGACATCGCGGTGGATCTTCAGTCGTGTCATCTGGCGTTGAATGCAGCCGGCACCGTGTTCGTCGGGCACGTCCCGGTGAGGTTCATCTTGGAGTACCTGAAGAATCCGCCTGCCGGCTCCCGTGGGCTGACGGTTCCGGCGATGCCGGTGGGCACGCCCGGGATGGAGATGGGGAAGGAGTTCGAGCCCTACGAGGTTCTCATCCTCACCTCGAGCGGTCCCCCCGAGGTCTTTGCGAGGGTGACCAGCGCATCGCAACAGAACGTGTAACCGAGCTCAGATCTGCGGCAACGCAAAGGTGACCTTGGCCCCCTCGCCGGCACCGGCGCTCTCGACCCGGATCCGTCCTTGATGGGCCTCGACGATTGCCTTGCTGATGGTGAGTCCGATCCCTGACCGGTGCCCGGTGTGGTGACGTGCGCTGTCTCCGCGGTAGAACCGTTCGAAGACGTGGTTCAGCTGCTCGGCCGGGATGCCGTCGCCGTGGTCGGACACGGAGATTTCGACCGTCGGGCCGGTGACCTGCGCCGACAGGGTGACGCTCTGGCCCGAATGGCTGTGCCGCAGGGCGTTGTCAAGGAGGTTGGTGAGGACCTGCCCAAGTCGACGGTCATCCGCACGGACTGAGCAGGTGCTTGACGGTCCGGTCACCACCAGGTCGACGCCGGCCTTTTCGTACGAGCTGTGGCTGGCGCTGACTGCGGATTCCAGCAGTGCGCCTACGTCGACTTCTTCGCAGTCGAGGGCGATGCGGCCTTCCTCGGCTGCGGACACATCGGCAACGTCGGTAGCGAGCATGCTTAGCCGGGCCACTTGGTCGTGGAGGACTTCGCGGGTCTCCTCGTCCCATTGGCGGACGCCGTCATCGACGGACTCCAGGTACGCACGCACGGTGCTGAGGGGCGTCCTCATCTCATGGCCCAGGTCACTGAGCAGTCGACGCCGGGTGTCCTCGGTGTGCTCGAGTTGTTCAGCCATGGTGTTGAAGGCGGTGACCACGGCGTCGAGTTCCGGCCCCGCGGCTGTCGCGGGTAGGCGTACGTCGTAGTGGCCTCCGGCCATGTCGCCGGCGGCCTCGGCCAGATCGCTGAGCGGGTCCTGAATGCGTCGGGCGAGGTACAAGCTCACGGCCAACGAACACGCGATGGCGACGACGACGGCGAAACCAAACGCAACCAGGTTGGCCTCTCGGTAGGCCATCTCGATGTGGATCATCTCGGGTGAGTTCTCGACATGCCCACTCTCGAGGAGGTGGGCGTGGAACAGCGGCGGCCCGACGACAGCCGCTACAGCCGCCGCCGTGCCGATGCTCGCAATCAACACGAGCGCTTGGGCGGACAGGAGACGCGTGCCGATGGTGCGCCCCGCCGCCCGAGCCTGCCGACTCATCCTCTGCCCAATCGGTAGCCCACACCGCGAACGGTCTCGATGAACCGAGGCGTGGTGGGGTCATCATCCAGCTTCCGGCGGATGTGTCCGACGTGGACATCGATGACATGTTCGTCGCCTATCCAGGATGCGCCCCACACCGACTGCAGGATCTGCAGGCGCCGAAACGCAACGCGGGGTTGCGCGGCCAGTGCAGCAAGAACGTCGAACTCGGTGCGGGTGAGGTCGATGACCACCCCATCGAGCAACACCTCCCGGATGTGGAGGTCAATGCTCAGAGGGCCAACTCGTACCGGGTCAGGAAGATCCGGTGTCGAAGCTGGGACAGCGGCACGCGGGCGCCGCATCAGCACCTGGACCCGGGCGACGAGTTCACGTGGGCTGAAGGGCTTGGTCATGTAGTCGTCAGCGCCGACCGAGAGTCCGATGAGCTTGTCCACCTCGTCGCTGCGAGCGGTCAGCATGAGGACGTAGCAGTCCGACCGGGTGCGGATCTGACGGCAGACCTCGACACCGTCCAGACCCGGCAACCCCAGATCCAGGATGACCACGGCGGGATCCTGCGCAGCCATGGCGACGGCATCGGGCCCGGTGTGCGCCAGCCGGACCGAAAAGCCCGCGGCCTCGATGTACGACGCCACGACCCGCGCAAGGGCCTCCTCATCGTCGACGATCAAGACGTCCCCAGCAGTGGTCGCAGTAGCTGCAGGCGGGTGGGTCATGAGGCCAGTCTCCCGTATGAGCCGAAGCAAGCCACGACGCAGGTCAGCAACCTTGATCGGATCTTCGTCAAACGGTGACCACTGCATCAGACACCAGGGAGACAGTGGAGTCAGGCGCGTGGGAAAGAAAGGAACCCAGGATGTGGAGCGATAGCTACGGGATGGGCTGGCTGATGTGGCTGGTGATGATCCTGGGACTTGCCGGCGTGTGGACGCTGGTAGCCCTGGTGGTGCGGCACTCCTTCAGCGGAAGGCGCCCTGACGCATTCCCGCCACGGCCCAGTGCCTTGGCTGAACTGGACACACGCCTGGCGCGCGGTGACATCAACACGGAGGACTACGCGACCGCACGCCGCCTCATCAGCGATGGGCACTGACGTCCGTCTGGCCCAGATCCTCCCAGGAGACGTTCATCTGTGAATGCCCGACCCAGCCTCCCGCAGCCCATGGCGTCCCGGAGGTCATTGCTGCTCGGCGGACTCGCCACCGTCGGCACGATGGCCCTCTCGGCGTGCTCGAAGAGCCCGAGTCCGGCGTCGAGTCCGATCGGACCGGCGCCCACCCTGAATCCTGCGCCGGGACAGAACGTGGTCACCAAGTCGCTCGTCGCCAAGCCCACGACGCTTGACCTGGGTGGGGTCATGGTGGACACGTGGGCCTACGGGGACGCAGCTCCCGGGCCCCTGCTGCGTGCCACGGCAGGCGACATGCTGCGCATCACCTTGGACAACCAGCTGCCCGAAGACACCACGATTCACTGGCATGGCATCCGGCTGCGTAACGTTGCCGACGGCGTCCCCGGACAGACACAAGACCCGGTCAGACCGGGTGCTGCCTACACCTACGAGTTCACCGCGCCTGACCCAGGCACCTACTTCTTCCACCCTCACGTTGGCGTGCAACTCGATCGCGGTCTCTACGCCCCGCTGATCATCGACGACCCGTCCGAACCCGGTCGCTACGACGCCGAATGGGTCGTGGTGCTCGATGACTGGATCGACGGCACCGGCACCACTCCCGACGAGGTGTTCACCGACCTCACCGGCGGTCAAGGCGCCGGCATGCATCACGGGAACATGGGCGGCATGGATCACGGCTCGGGTGGCATGGCCATGAGTGGCAAGCTGCCGTTCGGCGATGCTGGCGACGTCGTCTACCCCCACTATCTGATCAACGGCCGTACCCCGGCTGATCCCGACGTGTTGCGGGCCAAGCCTGGTCAACGTGTCCGGATCAGGATGATCAATGCCGGCGCAGACACCATCTTCGCCGTGGCTCTCGGTGGTCACCGGATGACCGTGACTGCCACGGACGGGTGGGCTGTGGAGCCGGTGACGACAGATGCCCTCTACATCGGGATGGGGGAGCGGTACGACGTCGAGGTCACCCTGGGTGACGGAGTCTTTCCGCTTGTGGCGGCACCTTTCGGGAAGGCGGGTCGAGCGCGCGCGCTCATCCGCACCGGCCCGGGCCAGGCACCCGCAGTAGATGCGAGCCTGGCCGAGCTCGACGGGCGGGTGCTGTTCGGCACCGAGCTCCGGCCCACGGAATCCTCACGCCTGGATCCCAAGGACCCTGACGACCACCAGATGCTCCACCTCGCCGGCCAGATGCAGCCCTACGTCTGGACCATCAACGGCAAGCCATTCGGGAAGAACAGCCCGCTGTCCCTCACCCGAGGCACCCGAACCCGGCTACAGATGATGAACATGACCATGATGACCCACCCCATGCACCTGCACGGCCACACATTCGCCCTGCCCAACGGCCTGCGCGAGGACACCGTTCTCATCCCACCAATGCGCACCATCGATGTCGACTTCGACGCAGATAACCCCGGTGACTGGATGGCGCACTGCCACAACATCTACCACGCCGAGGCAGGAATGATGATCGCCCTCAATTACGCGACATAGCCGGCCGCACCTCAACCGCGTGCACCGCCCATCGGCCAGATCCAATGAGGAGAAACCCATGATCAAGAAGCTCATTGCGCTGCTCATCGCGCTCACCACCGCGTTCGGACTCGCGGCATGCGGCAACGGCACCGACAACGACAGTTCCAGCGGCTCCTCTTCGGAGATCGCCGAGGACGAAGACTTCAACCAGGCCGACGTCGACTTCGCCACCGAGATGATTCAGCACCACGCCCAGGCGCTGAGCATGGTCGACCTCATCGAAGGCAAGGACGTGTCGCCCGAACTGGCAACTCTCGCCGAGCAGATCCGCATGGCCCAAGGTCCCGAGATCGAAACTCTCGCCGGCTGGCTCCGAGACTGGTCCCAACCGATTCCCGAGACGACGCGCGACCACGCGAACGCACACGGCGACGGTGGCATGGAGATGGACTCCGACATGCCCGGGATGATGAGTGCCGAGGACATGGACTCCCTTGAGTCCGCCGAGGGTGCGGAGTTCGAGCGGATGTGGCTGGAGATGATGATCGAGCACCACGAGGGCGCGGTCGAGATGGCCGAAACCGAGAAGGAGGACGGCAAGTTCCCGGACGCCGTCGAACTGGCCGACACGATCATCACCGGCCAAGCCGCCGAGATCGACGAGATGAAGTCGATGCTCGGTTCCTGACACTGCTCCGTCAAACGAACGCTGGCGATCGGACCGTTGAGGTCCGATCGCCAGCGTTTCGTTGACACGGCGGTGCCATGCTCGGGACGGGTGGCCGGCTCAGCCCATCCCGTAGCCGGCGGCGCTGACAGCGGCGGCGATAGCCTCGCGCGGGACCGCGCTGGGGGCGTGGACAGTGAGCGTTGATCTGGCCACATCGACCTCGGCGCGGTCGACTCCCTCAACGTTCGTGACCGCATCGGTGACGTTGCCGGCGCACCCGCCGCAGGTCACGCCGGTGAGGGTGAACTCCTCGGACCAGGTCTGAGCGGCCTCAGGCGTGCTGATGTCGATGGTCTGCGTTCCGGCGGTGGAGCAGTTGCAGGAGGTGCACATGGTGCGTCCTTTCGGTGGGTTCGACCCGAGGGTCAGGCGTTGCTGGGCTGGTTGGTCGGCGCGAGACGTGCGGGGGCAAGGTCCAGTCGTCGCAGGAGTTGTGCGTTGAGCGCGACGACCACGGTGGAGGCGGACATCAGGATCGCTCCTACCGACATCGGCAGCACGAACCCGATCGGCGCCAGGACCCCGGCCGCGAGCGGGACCGCGGCGAGGTTGTAGCCCGCGCCCCACGCCAGGTTCTGGATGCTCTTGCGGTAGGTCGCCTTGGACAGCTCGATGATCGACAGGACCGCGCGGGGGTCGTCGGAAGCCAGGATGATCCCGGCGGACCCGATCGCGACGTCGGTGCCTGCCCCGATCGCGATGCCGACGTCCGCCTGGGCGAGAGCCGGTGCATCGTTGACGCCGTCGCCGACCATCGCGACCGCACGTCCTTCCTGCTGGAGCTGGGCGACCTTGGATGCCTTGTCCTCGGGACGCACGCCGGCGTACACCCGGTCGATGCCGAGCTCGGCGGCGACGGTGTTGGCCACCGCCTCGGCGTCGCCCGTGATCATGACGACCTCGATGCCACGCTCGTGTAGGGCGTTGATCGCGGCGCGCGACTCTTCGCGGATCTCGTCGGCGAGACTCAGGCCGCCAACGACGGCGCCGTCCACCACCACGTGGAGGATGATCGCGCCGTGCTCGCGCCAGGTATCTGCGATGGGTAGCTCGGCGACACCCTCGCGGGCCAGGAGTGCAGGACCGCCGACGTGCACGGTCTTCCCGTCCACGACCGCAGTGACGCCCTCAGCGGGGTGCGAGGAGAAGTCGCTGGACGGAGGCAGCGCCAGCCCCTTCTTCTCGGCCGCGCGGACGATGGCTTGGGCCAACGGGTGCTCGGAGTCTGCTTCGGCGGCTGCGGCCAGGCGCAGCACCTCATCGGCGTCCAGGGTGGTGTCGGTGGACAATTCGATGGCGGTGACGGTCGGCTGACCCTTGGTCAGCGTGCCGGTCTTGTCGAACAGGACGCTGTCGACGGTGCGCATGGATTCCATCGCGAGGCGGTCCTTGACCAGTACGCCGGCCCGAGCCGCGCGCTCGGTCGAGATCGAGATGACCAGAGGGATCGCCAGGCCGAGTGCGTGGGGGCAGGCGATGACCAGCACGGTGATGGTGCGGACGAGGCCGTCCTCGGGCAGCCCAATGAGCGACCAGACGGCGAAGGTGACCACGGCGGAGCCCAGTGCGTACCAGAACAGCCACCCTGCCGCCTGGTCGGCTAAACGCTGGGCACGCGAGGAAGATGCCTGTGCGTCCGCGACGAGTTTTTGAATTCCGGCCAGCGCGGTCTGGTCACCCACGGCGGTGACTTCGACCCGCAGACCCGAGTCGGTGGCGATGGTGCCGGCCACGACGGTGGCGCCGGTCTCTCGGCGTACGGGCAGGGACTCGCCGGTGATCATCGACTCGTCCATCGAGGCCGAGCCGCTGACCACGCGCCCGTCGGCTGCCACGCTGCCGCCCGGGCGGACCACGATGACGTCGCCGACGCGCAGATCGGTGGGGGAGACCACGACGATCTCCTCGCCCTCGACCCTCTCGGCCTCGTCGGGCAACAGTGTTGCCAGGGAGTCGAGGGCGGACGTCGTACGCACCAACGAGCGCATCTCGATCCAGTGGCCCAAGAGCATGATCACCACGAGCAGTGCCAGTTCCCACCAGAACTCGAGGTCGTGGGGGAGCAGGCCGAGTCGCGCGCCCCAGGAGGCCACGGAGGCGACCGTGATGGCGAGGGCGACCAGCAGCATCATGCCGGGCTGGCGCGAGCGGATCTCGGAGACCGCGCCGGTCAGGAAGGGGCGCCCGAACCAGGCGTAGAGGATGGTGCCGAGGATGGCCGGCACCCACGCCAGGCCGGGGATGTCTGGCAGTTCGTAGCCGATCAGGTGGGCGAACATCTGCGACAGCACGACCGTCGGGATGGCCAGGACCAGTGAGCCCCAGAACAGGCGACGGAACATCCCGACGTGGTCGCCGTGCCCTCCGTGCCCGCCATGGCTGTCGTGCCCGCCGTGGCTCGCGTGATCACCATGCCCGTCGTGATTCACGGGGGCCCCGTGATCCGCGTGCTCATCGTGCGCAGTGTCGCCGTGGCCGTGGTGATCGTGATGGTGGGGGGTGGTCATCGTCATGGCCTTCCGTTGACCCGCTTGGTTTTGACCACCGCAACCATACCCCCTGGGGGTATATTCCCGGAGCTGGGGATCTGACGAATGCAGCGGTGGGTCAGGAGTCTGCCGCGACGGGGGAGGTGCCGCCAGCGCCTGCCGTCGGCGCCGGCCGCCCTAGGAAGGCGGAACACGTCGGTGCTCGCCGACTAGGACCCTTTGGAAAGTTCTGTACGGACCTGCACATGGCGATCGCCGATGCCCTGAGTTCCGCCGTGATGGTGATCGGGGCGGGCCGGGCGAAGCCAAGGTCGGCCTCGGGGAAGGATGCGCTCGAGCTCACGCGGAGAACGTGAAGCGGATGTCCCTCGGCATGACGTGGACGGCCGAGAAGTCCGTGTCTGCCTCGACCTGGTGCCAGTCGCCGGCAGGGATGACAGCCGTCTCTCCAGCACTCAGCTCCTGAAGACGGTCGGCGAAGCGGATGGTGCATCGCCCCGCGGTCACCACCAGGGCGGACTCGGCGGACGCCCGGTGCCGCGGGAACGACTGGCCCGAGGAGGCCTGCATGCGCTTGGCGACGAGGGCCGAGCCTTCGGCGAGTGGGGTCGTTGTGGTCATCGTGCTCGTCTTTCGCTCGCTGGCCTCACGCAGCCTGTTGGGCGTCGGCCGCCGCCAGGGACTGGTACGTCGCCTCGAATGCTTCGCAGACGTCACCGGGGACTTCGTAGTTGTCCGTCACCGCGCGCAGCTCTGCGAAGAGAGCCGCGGTCCTGGTCGGATCGACGGTGGCCATCAGCTGCTCGGTGAGCTGGCGCACGCGGGTCATCTCCGGGTGGTTCTTGCCGTGGACGCGCTCGACGACGGGTGCCAGTCGTGCTGCTTGGGCGAGGGCCTGGTGGGTCATGGCTGCCGTCCTTTCGTGGGTCAACTCGAAAGATACGGCCGGGGGAGGGGGAAGTCCTTGACCCGGGTCAAGCCTGCCCAGTCCCTCGGTCAAGGAGAACGATGGCCTGCCGAGCGCGCACGGGAGCGAGGGTGGATCGTCACCCGGCCAGGCGTCGCAGCTGTCTTTAGGTTGCCCACGGCGGTAGCCGTGGTGGTTCCCCCGGACGTCGACCAGCTCGTACTGTCGGTCGAAAGTGGGTGGGCCAGGCTCGCCTCGACTCCCTACGTAGGGCGCAGCGATGACAAGTGTTCGTGTGACAGGGAAGTCGAGGGTGTTCGCGTCCAGGAACAGGGCTGTGGACTCACTCAACCGTTCAACTCGGCCTCGATGTCGGCGGCGCTGGCCTCCGCCATCCGCCGCATCAGTTGTGGCTGTAACGCTCGAACTCGGCCAAGGGGATTCGGTGATGCGAGCCAACCTTCGTTGCTTTCGGGTCGCCGTCGGCGGTCCGGCGCAGCACGGTCGTCCGCGACATGCCCAGACGGTTGGCGACCTCGGCCGGGGACAGCAGTTCGACCCGGGGGGGGGGGGGGGGGGGGGGGGAGACGTCGACGACCTCGCCGCGCGCCTTGGCCGACTCCAGAAACGCGCGAAGCGTCGCCCCGTCGTCGTCGGATAGGTGCGCCGGGTTGATTGTCATCGACGCGCTCATAAACACCGCTGTGATCGCTCGTGGTCACTTGCGAATGGATAAGCCCGGATCCACCGATGAACTTGGGTGGGTGAGCGTGGCGTAGAACGAGAATGCCCTTGCTGGGCGGGAGAATCGGAGTTCTTGAGGCAACGATTCACACCAACAGCAAGGGCATCTCTGAGGTGAAACTCTCTCACACGCTTCGATCGACCTCGGCGGTCTTCGATGACCCGAATCTCGTGTCGGCCGCAGGCCTGGTTCCGGCGCTCGCATTGGCCGAGTCCGCCGGCCTGCGGGACCTGGCAAATGAGCACCTGAGCGTCCCGACGGACAAGGGCGCGAACGCCGGGTTGAAGGTCGCATCGCGGGTCGGCGGGATGGTCGCCGGCGCCGACAGCATCGATGACATGGCGCTGCTGCGTCATGGCGGAATGGGTCGGCTGTTCACCCGGGCCTACGCCCCGTCGACGTTGGGTTCGTTCCTGCGGACCTTCACCTTCGGGCACGTGCGCCAGCTCGACGCGGTCGCCTCGCGGTTCCTGATCGCACTGGCCGGCCTCACCGGCTTGCTCGGCGCACCGGCCGCCACCGCAGCCGACGATGA
Organism: Nocardioides massiliensis; assembly: GCF_030811215.1. Classification (NCBI taxonomy): domain Bacteria; kingdom Bacillati; phylum Actinomycetota; class Actinomycetes; order Propionibacteriales; family Nocardioidaceae; genus Nocardioides; species Nocardioides massiliensis. The sequence goes on along the minus strand of NZ_JAUSQM010000001.1, from coordinate 3,090,635 downwards.
CACCGACACCGACACCGAGGTGGATCGCGGGTATGCGTTGGTCGATGTCGATGACACGATCATCGAGGTCCACGGCTATGCCAAGCAGGGCGCCGGGTTCGGCTACTCCGGGGTCCGCGGTCTCAACGCACTGCTCGCCACACTCACCGTCGCCGGTGGGGCCCCGGTGGTCGTGGCCCAGCGGCTGCGCAAGGGCTCGACCGGGTCGCCGCGCGGCGCGAAGCGTCTGGTCGGCGACGCGGTGAGGACCGCCCGACGGCTGCTGGGCAAGCCTCACCCGGTCCTGGTGCGGATGGACTCGGCGTTCTACGGTCGCGGACCAGTCCACGCCGCGATCGCTGGTGGGGCCGCGGTGTCGGTGACCGTGCGGATGGACAAACGCATCAAGGCCGCGATCGCAGCGATCAGCGAGGACGCGTGGACCACGATCGAGTACACCGACGCTGTCTTCGACGAAGCCAGCCAGCGGTGGATCTCCCGGGCCGAGGTCGCCGAGATCGACTTCACCGCGTTCGCTGCGCAGAAGAAGTCCGACCACGTCCCGGGCCGGCTCGTGGTTCGCAGGATCCCGGACTTCAACGCCGAGAAGAACAAGGCAGCCGGCCAGGACACCCTGTTCGACACCTGGCGCTTCCACGCCTTCTTCACCACCACCGACGCCGACGTGCTGGACACCGTCGCCGCCGACAAGATTCACCGCCAGCACGCGGTCATCGAACAAGTCCACGCCGACCTCAAAGGTGCCGCGCTGGCACACCTGCCGTCCGGGGTGTTCACCGCGAACGCCGCCTGGCTGGTGCTCGCCGTCATCGCGTTCAACCTCACCCGAGCCGCCGCGAGCCTGACCGACCAACAGTTGGCAAAGGCGACCACCGCGACCCTGCGTCGCAAACTGATCATCGTGCCGGCACGGGTCGCGACCTCAGCACGCCGCATCGCCCTGCACCTGCCCCATGCCTGGCCCTGGGAGAGCGCCTGGACGGCGCTGTTCGACCGGGTCAACGACCCGCCACCGGTCCTCGCGGCCTGACCACCCAGCAGCCCGCCGCTGCGCGAACCGAGGACCAAGTGGACGACACCGGACAAGGAGGCCCGGCACATCGACATGCCCGCGGCTCCTCATGACCAGACGAACCGGATCAAGCGCTCAGCGCCATGGCCATCGGTGGATCCGGGCTTAGTGAGCAAGTGAGCGAAGCTCGCCAGATCCTCCGGCGACCACGACCGCAGCAGCTTTCGGACGACGCCGCGTCGCTCCGCCCGCGTCGTTGTCAACACGCCCCGGCCGTGCTCCGTGAGCCGCAGCCGGAAAGCGCGCCGGTCCTCGGCGTCCGGTTCCCGCGTGACCAGACCAGCCTGCTCCAAGGAAGCGACCTGTCGGCTGATAGTCGAGGCGTCCAGGTGGAAGTGCGCTGCCAGGTCACTGGACCGCAGCGGGCCGGCGTCATGCAGCCACGCGAGGATCCCGTAGGCAGCCCTCTCTACAACTGGCACGCTCGGGCCCCCGCGCAAGTGCACCTTCTGGGCACGCCGCATCAGCAAGGTCAGCTCCTGCTCGATGGACTCCACCGAGACGAGGTCCGCGTCCGAACCTAGTGATTGCATGTACCAACCATGGCGGAGGCTTGCAAGGTGCACCAATCGCCAATGTCCCGTGGAGACCTGCGGGCATGGTCGGTCACCGGGCGGGTACATGCTGGACACGGACATCGACACCGACACCGACACCGACAAACGCAAGGCCTCCGGGCAGATGCCTTCCAAGGCCCTGGGTCTGCTCTATGGTCTTGGACTCGGCGGCATCTTCCATGCCGCGACGTGGGTCTTGGTGCCGGCTGGGTCCATCGCCGCAATCAAGGCTTGGCTCAAAGGCCGTTTCGCTCCGAGTTGGTCCTCCTGTCGGGTGTGCACCACGTGCGCGACGACATCGGCGCCCCACTGTCGTTGAACCTCGGGTTCTTAGCGTTCGGCCTGCTACTGATCATCAGTGGGCGGCTGCTGCACAAGCGCGGCTCGGCGGTGATGGAGCGACGGGCACGAGCAGTGGCACGCCGAGCTGCGCTACTCCAGGGGCAGGGACAGGTAGCCGCGGATGGGGCCAGAACGGAGTCGAACGGCCGAATCCAGGTCGACTTCCCAGTCCGGCTGGCGGGCGAGGAGTGCCTGTAGCGCGATGCGCGCTTCGAGCCGCGCCAGCGCGGCGCCGAGACAGAAGTGGATCCCACGTCCGAACGCGACCTGCCGTTCGGGAGCGCGATGGAGGTCGAAGTGGTCGGCGTCTGGGAATGCCTGGTCGTCTCGGTTGGCGGAGCCGAAGAGAAGCAGCACGGTGTCGCCAGTCGCCATGCGTTGTCCGTGCACGTCGACCGGCCGGGTAAGGGTGCGCGACAGGCCCTGGACGGGGGAGTCGTAGCGGAGCAGCTCTTCGACGGCGCCGGGAACGAGTTCTGGGCGGTCCGCCAGTTGCCGGCGGCTATCGGGCTGCTGAGCGAGCACGACCGCGCTGTTGGAGAGCAGGTTCGTGGTGGTCTCGTGTCCGGCCACGAGCAGCAGCAGACAGAAGCCGAGGAGCTCATCCTCGCTGAGGCGTTCGCCGTCGGCGTCGGCCTGGACCAGCGCGCTCATGAGGTCGTCCTGAGGGCGCGCGCGTCGTTCAGCAAGAAACTCTGAGAAGTAGTCGTAGAGGGATGTGGCGGCCTCCAGACCGGGGCCGAACTCGCCACGGGCGGGGTTGGACTGTATGAGAGTGGTGGACCACGTGCGGAAACGGTCACGGTCTGCCCGCGGCACGCCCAGCATGTCGGCGATCACGATGGCCGGCAGCGGTCCGGAGAACCCAGAGACAAAGTCCCACCCATCCGACTTCGGTGAATCATCGAGCAGGTCGTCCACGATGGAGTGGATGTGGGGTTCGAGTGCGGCGATTCGCCGGGGGGTGAACGCCTTGCTGACGACCTTGCGCAGCGCGGTGTGTCGCGGTGGGTCGGTCATGATGAGCATGGGCAGGAACAACTGGGTCATGTCCACCCCGGGAGGGGTCGGGAAGATCCCGGACGCCGAGGAGTAGGTCGCCGGGTCGGCGAGGGCCGCGCAGACGTCGACGTATCGGCTGAGCACCCAGGTGTTTGCCTGCTCCGACCAGTAGGCGGGGACTTCACTGCGCAGCTGCCGGTAGACCGGGTAAGGGTCAGCGATGATGTCGGGATCGAACGGGCTGTAGGTCAGCTGCTGGTTGCTCATCGGTATCTCCAGGTGGCTTCATCGTCTGCTTCGTTCCCAGGCGCCCTCGACGCCGCTCCACCTTCGAACGGCCGGATCTGGTGTGGCGTGTGGTTCGCCTGTGCAGTGCCGCGAGGGGCGCAACGGCAGGAGGCGGCGATCGGCCTGGGGCCGTGGACTATCAGACAACCCTCTCAGTTTCAACAATGAGTTTGTACTCTGAGTACAGCACACCCCGTCACTCAAGTCGAGACTCCTGGCGGCGCCAAAGTGTCGTCCGGTGCCGACTCAGCGCACCCCAGACGGAGGACTCACCCACGCCGCGCAGCCGGCACCCCGGGATCCGCTGGGCCATGTCGTGCTGGTCGTAGGGCGAGGTGCCGGGTATGAACGGCTCAGCCGGAACGACACCAGCGGGCTCGGACCCCGGTTGGCGTCTGTCCCGGCCGGCGCCCCACGGAAGCGTGGCCGAGGCGACGACTCATATCGATACTCGGCCGGGCCCCGGAGCTGCGCCGACGCCGGTCCCCTGTCGTGCGGCTGACAGTGCCCCAGGGAAGCGTCCTCCTCGGGCCTCCGTCGAGGGTGCCGCCCGTCGTTCGGTACCTCTCTTGCTGATGAGCGCCGCCGCCGATCCCGTAGAGCAGAAGATGTGCAGGTCAGGCAATTTTGCCTGTTGGGCAAGCGCCTGGGAGGCTATGGCCGTGACCCAAGGCCTGAGGGAGAGGAAGCGTGCGGCGACGGCACAGGCGCTTGCCGAGGCTGCCTTTGGTCTGGCGAAGGAGCGCGGCCTGGACGGGTTCGTGATCGACGAGGTCGCAGAGTTGGCCGGCTACTCGCGTCGTACGTTCGCGAACCACTACCCCTGCAAGGAAGCGGCGGTGGCATCGGTCGCCTACGCCGGTATTGAGGCTGCCGCCGACGCACTCGAGGACGTGTCGGATGGGCGCCCGTTACTGGACGCGGTCGAGGTCGTGCTGCGGCTGCAGTTGACGACAGCGGGGCTTTCCCGGATGCGGGAGGTCCTGGCGTTGGCGCGCGCGCATCCATCGTTGGAGCCTCACGTCTATCACGTCCAGCACCGGATGCGGTTGGAGGTCGAGGAGCGGGTGGCCGCCGTGGCGGCCGGACGCTATCCGGCTTCCTACCTCACCCTGTTGGTCGGCGCCGTCTACGGCATGGTCTCCACCGCGCTGGAGGGGCTCGTCGACGTCCGCCTTCCTGGCGATCCGCCGAGTCGCGACGCCGTGGAGTTCGACGAGTTCCTGACTGAGGTCTTCAATCACCTCCGTACCGGGTTCTGACCCGCACATCACTCGCTGAGGAGCAGCTCATGTCCACGTTCTTGTACCGCCTCGGGCGCGGTTGCTTCGGCAAGCCCTGGCCCATCATCGTCGGGTGGGTGTTGGTGCTGGCTGCCGTCGTGGCTGCACTGGTGGTCAACGGGGTGAAGGTGACCTCGGAGATGAAGATCGACAACACCGAGGCCCAGCAGGTTCTCGATCGGGTCTCTCGGGAGCTGCCGGAGGCATCGGGAGGCCAGGCCAGTGTGGTGTTCACCGTTCCAGACGGCGACCGGCTGGATACCCCCGCGCGGATGGCCGCGATCGCTGAGACGGTCCAGGACGTCTACGAGCTGGACCAGGTCATCAACCCGGCTGACTTGAGCCAGGGTCAGGGGCAGCCGCCGGGAGGGCCTGGGGCTGACCAGCCGGAAAGCGGGCCGGGGACGGCGCCGCCGTACCAGCCGCTGGTCCTCGACGGGACCCCGGCGCCGGGGGTGCTGGTCTCGACTCAGGCGCCAGTGGCGCTGTTCCAGTTCCAGTTCACCGTGCCGTCCACGTCGCTGACCGACGAGCAGGTCTCCGCGGTCTTGTCGGTCGTCGAGGATGCGGAGCGGGGCACCGGTCTGCGGGTCCTGCCGAGTGACTCGCTGAAGGCGATCGAGATCCCGGTCGGCGCCGCCGAGGTGGTCGGTCTCGCGGTCGCGGCCGTGGTCCTCGTTCTTACGCTTGGCTCGCTCGTCGCCGCTGGCCTTCCATTGATCACCGCCCTCGTCGGGGTCGGGGTGGGCGTGGGAACGGCGTTTGCCCTGTCGACGACGGTGGAGATGAACACCGCAACCCCTGTCCTGGCGTTGATGATCGGCCTCGCGGTGGGAATCGACTACGCGTTGTTCGTGGTCAACCGGCAGCGGCGACTGATCATCGATCGCGACCTCGACGCCCGCGAGGCGGCTGGCCGGGCGGTTGGAACGGCAGGCAGCGCCGTGCTCTTCGCCGGTCTCACCGTGATCGTGGCCTTGGTCGCGCTCACCGTCATTGGCATCTCGATGCTCACCACCATGGCTTTGGTCGCCGCGGCCACGGTGCTGCTCGCTGTCCTCATCGCGCTGACCCTGCTGCCGGCTCTGCTCGGACTGATCGGGGAGCGGATCGTGTCGGCCAAAGCCCGCAAGAAGGGGCATACCCGCCGGGAGGAGGACAGCCACAGCGTGGCCGACCACTGGGTCAAGGCGGTGGTACGGTTCCGTTGGCCGGTGATCCTCGGTGTAGTGGCGGTCTTGGGGGTGGGTGCTGTTCCCGCGGCGAGCATGGACCTTGGCTTGCCGACGGGTGCCAGCGCAAACACCGACACCGCCGCGCGGCAGAGCTACGAGGCGGTCACCCGCGGGTTCGGTGAGGGGTACAACGGTCCGTTGCTGGTGACCGTGGAGTCCGCCGATGGCGCCGCCGTCACGCCTCGGACCCTCGGCGCGGTGACCCAACAGCTCCAGCAGCGCAAGGAGATCGTCGCTGCGGTGCCAGTGGGCACCAGTCAGGACGGGGAGATGGCAGTCCTCAGTGTCATCCCCAACTCGGGCCCAGACGACGATGCCACGGCCGACCTCGTTCAGGCGCTCCGTTCACCCAGCTCGGCTGTCGCCCAGGATCATGACGTCGTGATCGGCGTCACTGGCTTCACCGCTATCGGCATCGACATGTCCGACCGGCTCGCCGAGATCGTCCCGCTGTACCTGATCATCATTGTGGGGCTGTCGCTCCTGATTCTGCTGGTGGTGTTCCGGTCACTCGTCGTACCGATCCAGGCCACGCTCGGGTTCCTGCTCAGCATCTTGGCGACCTTCGGGGTGACCACTGCGGTGTTCTCTTGGGGATGGCTTGGCTGGATGGTGGGGGTCGACACCGGCGGGCCATTGTTCAGCTTCATCCCGGTCATCGTCACCGGAATCCTCTATGGGCTAGCGATGGACTACCAGGTCTTCCTGGTCTCCTCGATGCGCGAGTCCCACGTCCACGGCCACCACGGCGAGGCCGGCGTGGTTCACGGTTTCGATCAGGCCAGCCGTGTCGTGGTCGCCGCCGCGGTGATCATGGTCTCGGTGTTCGCCGGCTTCATCTTCAGCCATGACGTGATGATCAAGCAGATCGGCTTCGCGCTTGCGATCGGCATCCTCATCGACGCCTTCTTGGTCCGCATGACCTTGACTCCGGCGCTGATGGCGCTGTTCGGCGACAAGGCCTGGTGGTTGCCGCGTTGGCTGGACCGGATGCTGCCCGACCTCGATGTCGAGGGCGACAGGCTCCTGCGCATGCTCACGGAACGTCAGGACACGGAGGTGGCGCGTTGTCCTGAGGTCATCGGCAAGTAGTGGCCCGCCCTCACGGCCGCGTGCGAAGGAGGGGGCGGTGTGGCCGGGGCGCGTGCTGGTCTGCGTCACCGGCACATGTAGCGAGCCTGGCTCGGCCCGTACGGGATGAAGGGATCCGCCCGCTCGCGCGACTATCGAAGCGGCCTCGGTCGGCCGTGGCCGCGGTGTACCCTTGGCCGCGTCCCGCCGTGAGGCTCATTCACCGGCGGGGAGCACCGAAGCCGGAGGAATTCCTCGATCTCGCGCAGGCCGCGCGCGATGTCTCTGTCGATACGGCTCCTTCGTCGCTGCTCGCGCCGCTCAAGCCAGTCACGCTCCCATTGCTGCCACTCGCGGTAGCCGCCACATCCGAACCACCAGCAACTCCCGAAGGCCACCATTCCGCCATAGAGCCACCACGCCGCATGCCACACCACGTCGGAGAGCAGGTCCGCCATTGGCTGCCAGACAGGCCCGCGGTTCATTGGGTCACCCCCAACGGACGCGACCGGGAAGAGAGAAGCGTCCGGATGGGAGCACGCTACATGCCGTCGCGCATGCACGTAAGTCCGTCACGAGTGGGTAGCGCTCGGCCACCCGGATCACCAGAGGTTCGGGCCTGTCTTCTCATCGAGATTTTGCACATGCCGCGCGACACGTATGAGGATTCGCTGCAGTCGGTCGAAGTACCCGGGTAGCTGCTCGAGCACGGCGGTGCTCCGGTTGAGACGTTCCAGGCTCTCGGGGAGTGGCCCCGCGGTGTCTGCGAGCCTCCGCATCGGCCTCCTCATCTCCGTCAGTGGCTCGACGAGGTCGCGATCGAGCCGACGTAGCGAGGTCTGGAGGCCCTCGAGCTGCCCGGAGAGGGCCGCGATCTTGGGGGCGGCCTCGCCGAGCGGCTTGGAGGTCCGCTGCAGGGCCGCCAGGTCATCCAAGAGTTGGTTGATCTGGCCGGCGAGGGTTTCGATGTGCGGCGCGACCGCGGAGAGGTCCTCGGTCGCGGTGGCCACAGGGGGAGTGAGGCTCTCGACATTGCGGTCGATCCTCTCTACCTGGTCCAGGGTGTCCGGCGCTCGGTCAACCACTTCTAGGGCCGCCGGCATGTCCGAGGCCGCCCGCACCAGCCGGGGGATGTGCGGCAGCAGCAGGGCGACCGCAACGGTGAGGACGAACAGTGCCAGTGCGAGGACAGCGGCCAGTACGCGGACTGCCCAGATCGGCAGGGCTTGGTTGAGCACGTCGTAAGATCCTCGTCTGTCGGGACCGGCACCGTCGCTTGCGGCCGCGCGGTCGGGGTCAGCGCTGACGCAGCCGCAGGCCGTCGAGGACCAGGGTCGTCACGGCGCTCGCGATGCGCTCCTGGTCCAGGGCCTGGTCGGTGACAAGGTAGGACAGGGCGCTGATGGTGACCGCACCGAAGACCGCCATGGCACCCGACTCCGGATCGGGCACCTGCCGCAGCGAGCCCTCAGTCACGCCGTCCTCGATCAGCGACTGTACGGGCTGGTAGTAGGCCGCATGAATCATCGCTGCGATCTCAGGGATACGGCCCGCACGTCCTAGCTCACCCACCAAAGCCCGGCAGATCGCCGGCTGCTCCGCCATCACCCGCAACTGCGCTCGAATCACCTCGGCGAGCCGGGCCGCTGCCGACCCTTCCGACTCGACGGCGATGGCCACCTCATCCGCAACGCGGTTCAAGGTGTCGCGGAACAGAAAGGCAAGGATCTCCTCCTTGCCGGCGAAGTAGTAGTACAACGTCGCCTTGGGAATCCCAGTGGCAGCAGCGATGTCCTCGATCTTGGTCTGCTCGACACCGTGATCGGCGAACAGCTCCGCTGCGACGCTGAGTTTGACCGCCGTGTGAGCCGGGACAGTACGCACCGACGTGGATCCCTTCGCTGTGCTGGACTTGTACCGAGAGTACAAACATGGCGTCCATCTGCACAACTGACCGCGTCAGCCGACGGCCCGGGGTCGGGGCCGGATTGGCGAGCCGCTCGAGTGGTCCCGATCCCGGGTGTGAGCGTCAGCGGATGCCCGGATTGGAGGCGCAGGCCGCAGGCCGCGAGCGATGGCCCGAGGCGGCCCTGCAAGGACGGGCGCGGTCAATCCGCAGGCACGCCAGGTGGACTGCCCTGAGCGAAGTGCTCGACAGACACTTTCACGAACACGGCCGTAGAAGTGATGACCGCGCGACCGTCTGGCTCGGTTGCACGGGCAGCGACGAACAGCTTGCGCCCTTCGCGCCGGACGACATCGGCCTGGAGTCGGTACTCCGCTCCGATGAGTACCGGTGCCAAATACTCGATCGTCAGTTGGCGGGTGACGGCAGGGCCTCCTTCGAGGAAAAGCAGGCAACCGTAAAGGTCATCGACAACGGTGGCGACTGCGCCGCCATGGACAATGCCCGGTGCGCCTACGTGACGATTGTCGAACGTGTGCCAAGCCTGCACACCATCCCCGTGCCGCAGGGCCCGGAGGTGGTGCCCATGGGGATTGTTCGGGCCGCACCCCAGGCAGTGGTCGTGGTGAGTCGGGAGTTCAGCCCCGTCCGGGTAGACGGCGAACTTCTCCGCCCACATGGCCAGCAGCGCTTGCATGTCAGCCACGAGGACCGCCCTGGAGGCGCTGCGCCCAGGCAGCCAAGACTTCGGACTGCCGTTCATGGGAATGAGGAGCGAGCAGACCGCTAACCCCTCGACCGAGAAGGAGATCCAGGGTGAGTCGGATTTCGATGGGGTCCTGTGTGACGTAGGTGCGGCACATCTCGGCGAGCTCCGCGTTCACGCGGTCTTCGGTGGGGACCAACTCTGCCCGCAGCTCTTCGTGAGCGCGGGCGGCCACCCACAGTTCGAGGCTCGCCGCATACAAGGGCCCCGACAGCGCATCTGATAGCAGGCGGAGCGCCGTCCCTCGCCTCCTGTGGTCGGTCGCCCCCCCGTCCTCGGCGTCACGGAGCTCGAGCTGGGCCATCTGCTCTCGGACGCGGCGCAGGCGCTGCTGCGCCAAGTGCTCAACCGCCGCCACGACCAACTGGTCGCGTGTCCCGAAGTGGTGCAGCTGCGCGCCGCGAGAAAGGCCCGCTCGAGCCGCGACCGCGGCGCTGGTTGTCCCCGTATAGCCGAGCTCGGCAAGGCATGTGACCGTCGCGTCCAGCAATGCCCGACGGGTAGCAGCCGAGCGGTCTTCTTGTCGTCCTAGCTTCAGCGGCACAGCCTGAGTCTACATGCGTGCATGAATGCATGTAGATTCGCGCCCACCGTTTGACGGGCACACGCTCGCGCAGAGTGCTCCGACTACTCCAGGAGTTCCCATGTCAGTTGAGGTCGCTGCGCTTCGGCCGGAGCCGCGTCGAGTGCTGCTGGACTATCCCCACCGTCAGGCAGGTCATTGCGGGTCCGGAGCGCTGAGAGACCTCTTGGAGTGGGCCGGCCTGGGCTGGGAGGAGGTGCCGAGCGAAGGTCTGGTCTTCGGAATGGGCGGTGGGCTCGGCTTCACCTATCTGCGGGTGCCTGGTCTCACCCCGCCCATCTACGTCGTCGGGCGTAGCAGTGACCTTGAGGTGGATCTTCTTGCCAGGCTGGGTGCAGAGGTCGACGTCCGGCACACCGACGACCCCGCCACCGGTTGGGGTTGGGTCCGTGGGGAACTACGACAAGGTCGTCCCGTGCTGATGTGGGCAGACATCGCTGAGTTGCCCTACCTGAATGTCCGCCTCCAGATGAGTCGGCACGACATCGTCGTGATCGGTTACGACGACGAGACCCAGACCGCTTTCGTGGTTGACAACGACCGAGCCGAGGTGCAGGAGGTCCCCTACGATGCGCTTGCGCGGGCGCGCGCGTCACGATCCTTCCCCGTGCCCACCAGGCACACGACCTACTTCGTGAACTGGCCCCAGGTCCTGCCGGATCTCCGCCCGACCGCGGCTTCGGCCCTCGTCGCCTCCGTCGAGAACATGCAAGCGGCGGCGACCGCGATCATCCCGGACACCTCGGTGCTGCCGCCGGATGCCGTTGCTGGTGCCGGCATCGATGGAATCGGGGTCTTCGCGGAAGATGTCGGCCGGTGGCCGGAACTCATGCCCGAACCTGAGTTGGACGTCGCGCTGCGCTCTCTCCACGCCTTCGTGGAGAAGGCAGGGACCGGCGGCGGCCTGTTCCGCCGGTTGCAGGCGCAGTTCTGTGCCGACGTGGCGCGGCGAACGCGGTCCGCTGAGATGGCGAAGGCTGAAACTGCGCTCCTGCGCTGCGCGGCCACATGGTCGGCTCTAGCTGCCGCCGGCCGTAGCGACGGATCGACGCTCGCTCGCTGGCGACACGTCAATGAACTCGCCGCGACTCTCACCAGCGACGAGCACCATGCCATCTCCCAGATGCGCACTGCTGCGGGCGAACTCCGGGGTGGGTGACCGATCGTGGCCGGTCGGCGAACGCAATACGCGAACACCACCGCCGACGATCCCCGCTCCACAGCTTAAGCATTCCAAGCCGATCGCCGAGTCATCTCGACTCGTCTCCCATCGAGGTCCGCGGCGCGAACAGCTAGTGGCGGCGGCTGACGCGATCGAGGATCACGGCGCCGGGGTCGGCACCGCTCAGATCGCCGAACGCGCAGGCATGCGCGGCCCCACGTCTACCGCCACTTCGCAGCAAGGAAGATCTCGTCGGCGAGGTGCTGCGGTGCGCGGCGGACCAGGTCATCGACCACCCTTCGGCCCGCGATGCAGGTCAGTGGCACCGGCCCTGCCATCATCCGGGTGCCATCGGGGCTGCACTCGGTTGGGCGGCCGAGCATCCGACCCTCGATCGCTTCATGGCAGTGCGCCAGCAGAACAGGGAGATGCGTCGGGCCAGGCTGGGGCGCACGCGGTTCCTGGGGGAGGTGGTGGCCGCCGCGTCGGGCGTACCTGCGCAACCCCGAGGTCGACCTTCCGGGACGGCGTCATGGCGGGGCTGATGGGCACCCGGTCGATGCTGGGACCATCTGTTGGCTCGACTACCACGACGAGTCGCACGACGAGGTCGTCGCCCGGATCGCGCACCAGGTGTGGTTGATCCTGCGCGATCTCGCTGACAGCGTCGGGCTCGGCTTCGACGACGACAGCTACTTGAGCGTCCGATGAGGACCGCTCCAGCGTGTGGACGGCGCGCACTGTGCGCAGCCGCGTTGGGAAGAGGAGGCCGACGCATGGTCGTCGAGGTCGGGAAGGCCGACGACCACCTGGCGGTGGCGATGACGCCGACGGCGGGACCGCACCTGGAGTCGGCCTTCTTCCTCGATCACGACAGCGCTGCGGTGCGCGACTTCACGCAGCAGGTGGTCGCCGGCGCATCGACGCCGCGTGAGCGGGCGAGCCTGCTCTTCGCAGCGGTCCGGGACAGGGTCTGGTACGACCCCTACTCGGTGTCCCGAGACCCTGAGCACTACCGGGCCAGCTACGTGCTCGAGGCGGGCCGCGCCTACTGCGTTCCCAAGGCCGGTGCTGCTGGCCGCGGTGCTGCGGGCCGTGGGCATCCCTGCCCGGGTGGGCTTCGCCGACGTCCGCAACCACCTGCGGACCGACAACTTGCGGGCCGTCATGGGTGGCGCGGACCTGTTCGTGTACCACGGGTACTGCAGCGTCCACCTCGACGGGCGATGGTTGAAGGCGACGCCGGCCTTCAATGTCGAGCTGTGCGAGCGCTTCGACGTGCGCCCGGTAGACTTCGACGGACAGAGCGACGCGCTCATGCACGCCTTCACCTCCGACGGCACCCGGCACATGGAGTACGTGCGGGACCACGGCAGCTTCGACGACCTCCCGCTGGACCGGATCCTGACGGCCCTCGACCAGACCTACGGCCGCATGGCCCCCCGCGCCGGAGTTGCCGACGACGCCTTCGCTGCTCCTGCCGACACCGGGGAGGCCACCGAGCATGCAGCCGTGGACCCGTCGGTGAGCTCGGACTGAGCACTCTCGCCTCATCGGTGCTCGTGCTCACCTCGGAAGTGGCTCGGTGAGCTGCCGGTCCATCTCTTGAAGGCGTGCGAGAAGTTGGTGAGATCGCTGTAGCCGAGCTCGTTGGCGACCTCGCTGACCGACGTGGAGGGGTCGAGAAGCCGCTTCCTGGCGCGGTCGACCATCGACTGCTGCAGCACCACGCGGAAACTGGTCCCCTCAGCGGCGAGGCGCCGTTTCAGGGTGCTCGAGGACATCGAGAACTCGTTCGCGACGGACTGGATCGTCCTCGCCCCGGACCCGTCGTCGAGCAACGCCCGGACTCTGCGGGTGAACTCCGGGGTGTCGGCTCGGCGCGCGAGCGCCTGCTGGAGCTCGGTGACGGCGAGTCCGTAGGTGATCGGGTCGGGGAAGCGGCAGGGAGCCCGAAGCGTCCTTGCGGGCATGTGCAGGTAGGAGAAGGGGGCGTCGAACTCGAGCCGGGACCGGCTCTCGGCCTCTCGGGGTAGCACGCTCGGCTCCGGCCAGTGGGTGCGCATGGTTGCCTCCGACGGCTCGCCGACCAGCAGGTCGATCAACCGCATGAGTGCCAGTCCGCAGTAAGTGACGACCAGACAGTCGAGATCGGGGTCGCCTGCGTTCCCCGACAGCCTGATCGTCAGGTCGTCCTGCTGCGGATGGAACTGCGTGGTGACCGCTTTGGTGATCAAGGGCAGGTAGGTCAGCAGCTCCACGACCTCTGCGACTGTGCACGCGCTGACCAACGGGACACTCAACGGTCCGAAGGACGTGAGCTGTGCGTGTTCTGCGCAGGCGATCCCGAGCCGGGTGGCCTGCTCGACGTCGAGGTCGGGATAGACCTCGCGGAACCACCGCAGCGGTGCCTCGCCCTGGGTCTGGATGAGAGCCAGCTCACCGGTTCCCTCGCGCGCCATGATGACGCGAAAACGCTCGACGGCGTCCTCGTCGATCGCCGGACTGCTCAGGAGTTGCACGAAGGCCAGCGACGGGACGCCTGGCTCGTCTGTCCACACAGGCAACCCTCACGTGATCCGAATTCACAACATACTGACACGATACGACATGGCTTTGCCAGCGGTCCGTCGACAACAATCATCACCGAAACGTCCATCCGGTAGGCAAAGGCAGGAGAATTGTCGATGGCAGTGGTCACCTTCATGTCGCACGACGGGGAGCAGCACGAGGCCCCGCTTGAGGAGGGCAGCTCGCTGATGCAGGTGGCGACGAACAACGCCATCCCGGGCATCGATGCCGACTGCGGCGGCGAGGCCGCATGCGGCACCTGTCACGTGATCGTTGATCCCGCCTGGGCCGACAAGGTCGGCCGGTCCGGTCCCGAGGAGGAGGAGATGCTCTCGATGAACCCCGAGCGACAGCCGACGTCTCGCCTGTCGTGCCAAGTCAAGGTCTGCGAATCGTGGGACGGCTTGACCGTGCAGTTGCCCGAGTTCCAGATGTAGCAGGAGGTCAAGCCAGATGAAGTTCCCAGAAGTGAAGATCCCAGAAACAGTGAAGACGAAGGTCGAGTCCGCCATCCCCCTGGAGCGACAGATCCAGGGCGCGCGCCTCTACGACAAGGGCCGGCGGTGGCTCACCGGCGCGAACGGGCCGATGTTCGTCGAGGCCCCGATCCCGCCGGTCGAAGAGGTCCCCCTCGCCGACATCGACCTCAGCAACCCGTTCCTCTACCGACAGGGGCGGTGGGCGTCCTACTTCGAACGTCTGCGCAACGAGGCTCCGGTCCACTACCAGCCCCACAGTCCCTTCGGCCCGTTCTGGTCGGTGACGCGTCACGCCGACATCATGGCGGTGGACAAGAACCACGAGGTCTTCTCCGCCGAGCCTCTCATCGTCATCGGAACACCCCCGCGGTTCATGGACGTCGCGATGTTCATCGCCATGGACCCGCCCAAACACGACATACAGCGTCGCGCCGTCCAAGGTGTCGTCGCGCCGAAGAACCTCCATGAGATGGAGGACCTCATTCGCGAGCGCGTCAGGGACGTCCTGGACAACCTGCCCGTCAACGAACCGTTCGACTGGGTGAGCACGGTGTCGATCGAGCTGACCGCCCGCATGCTGGCCACGCTGCTTGACTTCCCCTTCGAGGAGCGGCACAAGCTCGTCGAGTGGTCGGACCTGGCAACCTCGATGGAGCAGACCAACGGCGGCCCCGCCACTACCGACAACGACGAGCTGTTCCGCGGCATGCTCGAGATGGCGCGAGGACTCACTGAACTCTGGCACGACAAGGCCGCCCGGCTCGCGGCCGGCGAAGAGCCCGGGTTCGACCTGGTCACGATGCTGCAGAGCGATGAGGGCACCAAGGACCTGATCAAGCGTCCGATGGAGTTCATCGGCAACTTCGTTCTGCTGATCGTGGGCGGCAACGACACCACACGCAACTCGATGAGCGGCGGAGTTCTCGCGCTGAACCAGTACCCCGACCAGTTCGAGAAGCTCAAGGCCAACCCGGACCTGATCCCGAACATGGTCTCTGAGATCATCCGCTGGCAGACCCCCCTTGCGTACATGCGGCGGATCGCCAAGACCGACACCATGCTGAACGGCCAGTTCATCCGCAAGGGCGACAAGGTGGTCATGTGGTACGCGTCGGGCAACCGCGACGAGACGGTGTTCGAGCGACCGGACGAGCTCATCATCGACCGGCCCAACGCCCGCAACCACATTGCTTTCGGCTTCGGCGTGCATCGGTGCATGGGCAACCGGCTGGCCGAGCTGCAGCTGCGGATCCTCTGGGAGGAGCTGCTCCCGCGCTTCGAGAGGATCGATGTGGTCGGGGAGCCGCAGTACGTGCAGTCCAACTTCGTTCGCGGCATCAGCAAGCTGATGGTCGAGCTCACTCCCAAGGACCCCGGATGAGCACGGAACGCGCGGTGGTGGTCGGCGCCAGCCATGCCGGGGTACAGCTGGTCACCAGCCTCCGCCAGGAGGGTTGGTCGGGTGACATCGTGCTGGTCGGTGACGAGTCGGCGCTGCCGTACCAAAGGCCTCCGTTGTCGAAGGCATATCTGGCCGGGAAGTGCTCGCTGAAGGAGCTGGCCATCCGGTCGGAGGACTTCTACGTCAAGCAGGACGTCGAGCGCGTGACTGCCAGCGTGCAGGAGATCGACCGGTCGGCGGGCGAGCTCGTGCTCGGCACCGGGGACCGCCTGTCCTATGACGCTCTTGCTCTTTGCACGGGAGCGCACCCGCGACGTCTCCGCGCCGAGGGTGCCGACCTCGACGGGGTGCACTACCTGCGTCGGTCGTCGGACGTGGAGCGGATCCGCGAGGACGCGATCCCCGGACGCAACGCCGTCATCGTGGGTGGTGGGTACATCGGGCTGGAGACCGCCGCCTCGCTGCGCTCGTCGGGCCTCCACGTCACGGTCCTCGAGGCCGCAGACCGGGTCCTCGAGCGGGTCACCGCCCCTGAGGTGTCGGCCTTCTTCACGCGGATCCACCAAGAAGAGGGCGTCGACGTGAGGACGAACGCCTCGGTCGAGGCCCTGGTCGGCGACACCCGCCTGCGAGAGGTGGTCCTGGCCAGCGGCGAATCGGTCCGAGCCGATTTTGTGATCGTCGGGATCGGTATCGAGCCGACCACCGAGCTCGCCGAGGCAGCCGGCCTGGTCGTGGACGACGGGATCCTCATCGACGCCCACGCCCGCACCAGTGACCCTGACATCGTGGCGGCCGGGGACTGTACGTCGCAGGACATCCCCCGCTACGGCCGACGAATCAGGCTGGAGTCGGTCCCGAGCGCAGTGGAGCAGGCCAAGGTGGCAGCAGCGACCATCTGTGGAAAGGACAAGGAGGTGGCGGCGCTCCCGTGGTTCTGGTCGGACCAGTATGACCTCAAGCTCCAGATCGCGGGACTCAACACCGGCTATGACGACATCGTCGTGAGCGGTGCCCCGACCCGTGACCGCGACTTCACCTGCTACTACCTCCGGAAGGGCGAGCCGATAGCCGCTGACTGTGTCAACCGTCCCCGAGACTTCATGACCACCAAACGCATGCTCACCCAACGGGCCGCGGTCGACATGGCCGCACTGACAGCGGAGGTGGCGGTGTGAGAAGCCGCAGTAACCGCTGGTCGTGGTCACCACCGAGCCATCGCCCGCCGAGGTGAGCAAGGATGGCTTGGAGGTCGACGGTCTGGACGGCGATGAGAGTCCTGCCTATCGTTCCGGACTTGCGTGACTCGCGTCGGTCCGCGGGCGTGAGACGCGTCCCCGGAGACGCCCGCGGGCCTGCGTGGTGGCTGGCGTTGCTCGTCTGCAAACCGCTGCTGCTGCTGGGCAGGAGAGCGGACTGGCGCCGCACCGAACGCCTGCCCGGGTCGGGAGGCGCGGTGCTGGCCGCCAACCATGTCTCCCAGGCCGACCCGCTCTTCTTGGGGGAGATGATCCTCGCCCAGGGCCGGACCCCCCGGTTCATGGCCAAGGCGAGCCTGTTTCACAGTAGAGCAGTCGGCTGGTGGTTCCGGTCGGCCGGCCACGTCGAGGTCGATCGGTCCGACGGCCGGTCTGGGATCCGTGCCGCGGTCAAAGCCGTGGAGCGTGGTGCTCTTGTCGTCGTGTATCCGGAAGGATCGATCACGAAGCGACCGGATGGGCGTCTGATGTCGCTCAGGTCGGGTGCTGTTCGCATCGCGCTGGAGACGTCAGCTCCACTGATTCCCGTCGCTCAATGGGGCGTGCAGGCGATCGTGCCAGCCTACGAAGGGAGGGTGGTGCTGGGCTGCCGCCGTCGTCGGGTCACCCTGCTGGTCGGGGACCCGGTGCCACTCGAGGACCTCCGAGAGTTGCCGAGGGCGACGGCAGTGACTGTAGGGGTGCAGAGGCTTCAGGACACCCTCGCCGCCATGGTCGACCAACTGGCCGACGAGCACGCTAGGTAGCGTGCGGGCGTGTCCAGGTCAGTAACGCGAGTCGGTCGCGAGATAGAGATCGCTAACCTCTCTGTCATGCGGGCACCGTCCATGCGCGAACGGTTCAGGGAGCACATGCGTGCCGCTGTCCTCGAGGCTGCCCACGACCTGATCGTCGACCGCGGCTGGGACCGGGTGCGCATGGGGGAGGTCGCGGATCGTGCCGGGGTGTCCCGGGCGGCGCTCTACAAGGAGTTCGGTGACAAGGCCGGCCTCGGAGAAGCCGTCGTACTCCGCGAGGCCTCGCGCTTCCTGGAGGGCATCCAGAAGGCGCTGGAGGCACACATCGGCGATGCGAAAGGCGGCATCGCAGCAGCCGTCGACTACACCTTGAACGAGGCCGAACGCAGCCCCCTGCTCAAGGCAGTGCTCATCTCCAACCGCGACCTGGATGCGGGCAGTCAGGCGTCCACGGGGATGCTCCCGCTGCTCACGACATCCGCGCGGCTTCTCGACCTCGCCTCCGACACCCTAGCCGGATGGGTGGCGGAGAGTTACCCGAGCCTTCCCCCAGACGACGTCGTCGACGCGGCCGACACCATGGTGCGCCTGACGGTCAGTCATCTGGCGCTGCCCAAGTGGGACCGGACCGCGACGGCGAGCAAGATTTCCGAAGTCGCCGTCCGGTTCCTTTCCCTCGAATCGTGACCTGCACCAGCCGTCACGACCGCCGTCGACCGCGAGCTCCTGCGTGGCTCAGGGAATGTAGAGTCGCGGAACCCGTCGCGCCCGACCCACCGGCGTACGCACAGAGCGCTGCGAGCCGATCCAGGAGTTGCCATGTCAGTTGAGTCCCTACCCCGACAGCCGGAGCCGCGGCGGATCCTGCTGGACTATCCCCACCGTGAGGCCGGTCATTGCGGTTCCGGAGCGCTGAGAGACCTCTTGGAGTGGGCCGGTCTCGGCTGGGAGGAGGTGCCGAGCGAAGGTCTGGTCTTCGGGATGGGCGGTGGTCTGGGTTTCACCTACCTCCGGGTACCTGGGCTTGCCCCGCCGATCTATCTTGTGGGGCGTAGCAGTGACCTTGAGGTGGACCTTCTTTCGAGGCTGGGTGCAGAGGTCGACGTCCGTGGCACCGACGACCCCGTGACCGGTTGGGGCTGGGTCCGTGGGGAACTACGACAAGGTCGTCCCGTGCTGATGTGGGCAGACATCGCTGAGTTGCCCTACCTGAATGTCCGCCTCCAGATGAGTCGGCACGACATCGTCGTGATCGGTTACGACGACGAGACCCAGACCGCTTTCGTGGTTGACAACGACCGAGCCGAGGTGCAGGAGGTCCCCTACGATGCGCTTGCGCGGGCGCGCGCGTCACGATCCTTCCCCGTGCCCACCAGGCACACGACCTACTTCGTGAACTGGCCCCAGGTCCTGCCGGATCTCCGCCCGACCGCGGCTTCGGCCCTCGTCGCCTCCGTCGAGAACATGCAAGCGGCGGCGACCGCGATCATCCCGGACACCTCGGTGCTGCCGCCGGATGCCGTTGCTGGTGCCGGCATCGATGGAATCGGGGTCTTCGCGGAAGATGTCGGCCGGTGGCCGGAACTCATGCCCGAACCTGAGTTGGACGTCGCGCTGCGCTCTCTCCACGCCTTCGTGGAGAAGGCAGGGACCGGCGGCGGCCTGTTCCGCCGGTTGCAGGCGCAGTTCTGTGCCGACGTGGCGCGGCGAACGCGGTCCGCTGAGATGGCGAAGGCTGAAACTGCGCTCCTGCGCTGCGCGGCCACATGGTCGGCTCTAGCTGCCGCCGGCCGTAGCGACGGATCGACGCTCGCTCGCTGGCGACACGTCAATGAACTCGCCGCGACTCTCACCAGCGACGAGCACCATGCCATCTCCCAGATGCGCACTGCTGCGGGCGAACTCCGGGGTGGGTGACCGATCGTGGCCGGTCGGCGAACGCAATACGCGAACACCACCGCCGACGATCCCCGCTCCACAGCTTAAGCATTCCAAGCCGATCGCCGAGTCATCTCGACTCGTCTCCCATCGAGGTCCGCGGCGCGAACAGCTAGTGGCGGCGGCTGACGCGATCGAGGATCACGGCGCCGGGGTCGGCACCGCTCAGATCGCCGAACGCGCAGGCATGCGCGGCCCCACGTCTACCGCCACTTCGCAGCAAGGAAGATCTCGTCGGCGAGGTGCTGCGGTGCGCGGCGGACCAGGTCATCGACCACCCTTCGGCCCGCGATGCAGGTCAGTGGCACCGGCCCTGCCATCATCCGGGTGCCATCGGGGCTGCACTCGGTTGGGCGGCCGAGCATCCGACCCTCGATCGCTTCATGGCAGTGCGCCAGCAGAACAGGGAGATGCGTCGGGCCAGGCTGGGGCGCACGCGGTTCCTGGGGGAGGTGGTGGCCGCCGCGTCGGGCGTACCTGCGCAACCCCGAGGTCGACCTTCCGGGACGGCGTCATGGCGGGGCTGATGGGCACCCGGTCGATGCTGGGACCATCTGTTGGCTCGACTACCACGACGAGTCGCACGACGAGGTCGTCGCCCGGATCGCGCACCAGGTGTGGTTGATCCTGCGCGATCTCGCTGACAGCGTCGGGCTCGGCTTCGACGACGACAGCTACTTGAGCGTCCGATGAGGACCGCTCCAGCGTGTGGACGGCGCGCACTGTGCGCAGCCGCGTTGGGAAGAGGAGGCCGACGCATGGTCGTCGAGGTCGGGAAGGCCGACGACCACCTGGCGGTGGCGATGACGCCGACGGCGGGACCGCACCTTGAGTCGGCCTTCTTCCTCGATCACGACAGCGCTGCGGTGCGCGACTTCACGCAGCAGGTGGTCGCCGGCGCATCGACGCCGCGTGAGCGGGCGAGCCTGCTCTTCGCAGCGGTCCGGGACAGAGTCTGGTACGACCCCCATTCGGTGTCCCGAGACCCTGAGCACTACCGGGCCAGCTACGTGCTCGAGGCAGGCCGCGCCTACAGCGTTCCCAAGGCCGGTGCTGCTGACCGCAGCGCTGCGGGCCGTGGGCATCCCTGCCCGGGTGGGCTTCGCCGACTTCCTCAACCACCTGCGGACCGACAACTTGCGGGCCCTCATGGGTGGCGCGGACCTGTTCGTGTACCACGGGTACTGCAGCGTCCACCTCGACGACCGATGGTTGAAGGCGACGCCGGCCTTCAATGGCGAGCTGTGCGAGAGCTTCGACGTGCCCCGATGGACTTCGACAGCTTCGACGACCTCTCGCTGGACCGGACCCTGACGGCCCTCGACCAGGCCTACGGCCGCATGACCCCCGGCTTAGCCCGGATCCACCGATGAACTTGGGTGGGTGAGCGTGGCGTAGAACGAGAATGCCCTTGCTGGGCGGGAGAATCGGAGTTCTTGAGGCAACGATTCACACCAACAGCAAGGGCATCTCTGAGGTGAAACTCTCTCACACGCTTCGATCGACCTCGGCGGTCTTCGATGACCCGAATCTCGTGTCGGCCGCAGGCCTGGTTCCGGCGCTCGCATTGGCCGAGTCCGCCGGCCTGCGGGACCTGGCAAATGAGCACCTGAGCGTCCCGACGGACAAAGGCGCGAACGCCGGGTTGAAGGTCGCATCGCTGGTCGGCGGGATGGTCGCCGGCGCCGACAGCATCGATGACATGGCGCTGCTGCGTCATGGCGGAATGGGTCGGCTGTTCACCCGGGCCTACGCCCCGTCGACGTTGGGTTCGTTCCTGCGGACCTTCACCTTCGGGCACGTGCGCCAGCTCGACGCGGTCGCCTCGCGGTTCCTGATCGCACTGGCCGGCCTCACCGGCTTGCTCGGCGCACCCGCTGCCACCGGCGCCGACGATGACACCGACACCGACACCGACACCGAGGTGGATCGCGGGTATGCGTTGGTCGATGTCGATGACACGATCATCGAGGTCCACGGCTATGCCAAGCAGGGCGCCGGGTTCGGCTACTCCGGGGTCCGCGGTCTCAACGCACTGCTCGCCACACTCACCGTCGCCGGTGGGGCCCCGGTGGTCGTGGCCCAGCGGCTGCGCAAGGGCTCGACCGGGTCGCCGCGCGGCGCGAAGCGTCTGGTCGGCGACGCGGTGAGGACCGCCCGACGGCTGCTGGGCAAGCCTCACCCGGTCCTGGTGCGGATGGACTCGGCGTTCTACGGTCGCGGACCAGTCCACGCCGCGATCGCTGGTGGGGCCGCGGTGTCGGTGACCGTGCGGATGGACAAACGCATCAAGGCCGCGATCGCAGCGATCAGCGAGGACGCGTGGACCACGATCGAGTACACCGACGCTGTCTTCGACGAAGCCAGCCAGCGGTGGATCTCCCGGGCCGAGGTCGCCGAGATCGACTTCACCGCGTTCGCTGCGCAGAAGAAGTCCGACCACGTCCCGGGCCGGCTCGTGGTTCGCAGGATCCCGGACTTCAACGCCGAGAAGAACAAGGCAGCCGGCCAGGACACCCTGTTCGACACCTGGCGCTTCCACGCCTTCTTCACCACCACCGACCCAGGCGTGCTGGACACCGTCGCCGCCGACAAGATTCACCGCCAGCACGCGGTCATCGAACAAGTCCACGCCGACCTCAAAGGTGCCGCGCTGGCACACCTGCCGTCCGGGGTGTTCACCGCGAACGCCGCCTGGCTGGTGCTCGCCGTCATCGCGTTCAACCTCACCCGAGCCGCCGCGAGCCTGACCGACCAACAGTTGGCAAAGGCGACCACCGCCAAGATCCGTCGCAAGCTGATCATCGTGCCGGCAAGGGTCGCGACCTCAGCACGCCGCATCGCCCTGCACCTGCCCCATGCCTGGCCCTGGGAGAGCGCCTGGACGGCGCTGTTTGACCGGGTCAACGACCCGCCACCGGTCCTCGCGGCCTGACCACCCAGCAGCCCGCCGCTGCGCGACCGAGGACCAAGTGGACGACACCGGACAACGAGGCCCGGCACATCGTCGCGTCCCGAGACGGTTCAAGACGCCACGGCCGTCGTCAGCTCACCGAACCTGACCCATCGGTGGATCCGGGATAAGTGACCGATGCTGCGGTGGTCTGCGGGCGTTTGCGCGTGCGTGAACAGGTGCCGTGGCTGGGCGCGGTTTGGGCGCACTTTGACTCGCAAAGCCCTTCAAGCGCTCGCTGTCCCCAGCGCTGGAACGCATAGACCCCCGGCCCGGCCGAAACCGGCATCGGCGCAGGTCAGCGGCACTCTCAGCTCCCATTCGCGGTCGCGCGCAAAGGTGCGCAATCCCGCGGAATTTCGCCGATCTCTTCCCGATGACGCATCATGTCGAATGCGTCGCGTTGCTAGAGAAAACCGGCTCTTCGTACCTGCGGTGGGTGTGAGCGACTCGCGGCGGTGAGCTGAGGGCAGAAGGGGTCGAGGCCTTCCAAGATCGGGAGCGACCAAGCTGCCCAACCGGAAGGCCTCGACGGTGTCCGAGCCTACGGCGTGTTCCCGCGCGCGTTCATGTCCTGATCCCTCCTACTGCCAGCGCTGTGATCTGCTCGTCGGGCTCGAGGGCTTCCACGTCCTCGAGGTCGCCGAGCGCGGTGAGCGGCTGCGTGTCGTGGTGGAGTCCGCACCCTCGCCGATGGGCTGCCGGGTCTGCGGAGTCATCACCCACAGCCGCGGTCGCCGCGACGTGGTCCTGGTCGACGTGCCCTGCTTCGGCCGCCCGGTCCAGCTGATCTGGCGCAAGCGCACCTGGCGCTGCGCCGAGCCCACCTGCGAGGTCGGGGGGTTCACCGAGCAGCACGCACAGCTCGCCGCTCCGCGTGCGCTGCTGACCACGCGGGCGTGTTGGTGGGCCATCGCCCAGCTGCGTCGTGAGCACGCGTCCGTGGCCGGTCTGGCTCGCCAGCTCGGCACGACGTGGCGCACCGTGTGGCGCTCGATCAAGCCGCTGCTCGAACAGATGGCCGCCGATGAGGATCGCTTCGCCGACGTCGCCACCCTCGGGGTCGATGAGCACATCTGGCACCACGTCTCCACCAAGCCCATCACCGACGGCGGCCGGGGACCGAAAGAGCTGACCGGGATGGTCGATCTGACCCGTGACCAGCAAGGACGCGTCCGCGCCAGGCTGCTGGACCTGGTCCCGGGCCGGTCGGGGAAGGCCTACGCCGACTGGCTCGACGAACGTGGCGAGGGCTTCCGGGCGGGCGTGAAGGTCGCCGCCTTGGACCCGTTCCAGGGCTACAAGACGGCGATCGACGACAAGCTCCAAGACGCCGTCGCGGTCCTCGACGCCTTCCACATCGTCAAGCTCGGCACCAACGCGGTCGATGAGTGCCGGCGCCGGGTCCAGCAAGAGACCCTGGGCCACCGTGGTCGCAAGGGCGACCCGCTCTACGGCATCTCGAAGCTTCTTCGCGCCGGGGCCGAGAAGCTCACCGACAAGCAGTGGACCCGCTTCGAGAACGCGATCGCCGCCAACGAGGCCCACCTGCAGGTCTACCTCGCCTGGTCCTGCGCCCAACAGTTGCGCTCGGCCTACCGCCACCGCGACACCGCCGAGGGCAAGAAGATCGCCACCAAGATCATCGAGACGTTCCCGACCTGCCCCGTCCCGGAGATCGCCCGGCTGGGCCGCACCCTGAAGCGCTGGCGCACCGCGTTCCTGGCCTACTTCGACACTGGCCGCTCGAACAACGGCGGCACCGAAGCGGTCAACGGACTGATCGAGCTGCACCGCCGCGTCGCCCGCGGGTTCCGCAACCGCGACAACTACCGACTACGCATGCTGCTCATCGGCGGCGGACTCACCAGCCCCCACCTCAAGTAAGAAGAGCCCGAAAACCGGCTCTGACCTGCGGCGGTGATGTGATTCCCTCGCAGCATTAGGTTGCGCCGTATCTGCCGCGTGGCAGTGCGGCCGTGGGCGTTCCCTTCCCGTGGAAGGCCGCTCGGGCGGCGACTTCGCTCGGGAGAATGACGCGGTGCTCGCGGTGGGTCGTCTCGAAACCAAGGATGGAGCCGTTCCTGCGCCGTCGCGCTCCCCGGCCGGCCTGTTTCGGAATGCGGCAGCGGTTGGAAGACACCTCGGGTCACGGTCGCGACCGACCTCAATTCGTCGGACGTGGTTCCGGTGATGGTCGGGCAACCTTCACGCTTCTGGCGCCGGACGACTGAATGCGACGTCAGTCGAGCAGGGCGAGGTACTGCTCGCGTGCCTTCATGGCGTGGATGAGCATTTGATCCCCGCCGTCCGCCGTCAGCACGATCACCTCCAGGATGCGACCGTGCCTGTCGAACCCGAGGCGGAGTTGGCGATGAGGGTCGTCACCGAGGTCACGCAGGAAGACCGGATGCTCGGCGGCGTGAATGGAGTCCGCGGGATCGATGCCGTGTTTCAGGGCCGAGTCACGGACCTTCACGCCATATAGGCACGGATCGCGGCGCGGATGATCTCCGAACGCGACTGGTGGTCGTGTTCGGCCCGGCCGTCGAGTTGTGCCAGCAGCGTTGCGTCGAGACGGACAGGGACGACCCGGCCTGGCCCGTCGCCGACCGGCTTGCGGCCACCTTTGCGCAGCATCTCAACGTCGTAGCCGACCTCAGCCTCCGCCACCCACTCGTCGATCTGGTCCTCAGAGACCTCAGCGCCGTTGATCTTCATGTCGCAACTGTAATACGAATGGCCACGCTACAAGGCCCCGGTCGCTCATGGCCGTCTGCGTCCTCCCGATGACGCATCATGTCGACTGCGTCGCGTTGCTGACGAGAACCGGCTCTGCCGCGGCGCAGCGGAGGGTCGCCAAATCCGTGACGGGCAGACGTGAGATCAGTGCAGCGAGGCCCAGGGGTCCTCGCGTCGCCAAACGGTGGGGAGATGCAGTTCGACTGCCTGGTCGGCGGCAAGCTCGGCTAAGACACGCATCGTCTCGTCCAGGTCGTCGCCGGCGTAGGGCAGGGCCCGCAGCGGCACGTCGAGCGGTCGAAAGAAGTCGTCCCAGTGAATGAGCACCACGCTCTTCGCTCCAACTGCTTGCACGGTCTCGGCCCAATAGGCACGGATGTAGTCCTCGTCCTGTAGCCCGAGCTGACCAACGCCGAGGTAGGCCACGTCAGCTCGTTGGCCGGCGAGTGCCCCTGGGACGTACCCGGCGCTGCCTTGGATCAGCGCGGTCCGACCGCTCGTGTGCTTGAACAACAGAGACCATGCTTCGCCGCACCGATAATCCTTCGCCTTGGCCGGTGGAACGACCGGCTCAGTGATGGGACCGGGGAAGCGGTCGGGCGGGCAGTGGTCGGACTCGACCCAGGTGAGTTCGAACCCGCCCAAACTCAGCGACTCACCGGAGGCCACGACCCGGAGTCGCTCCTCGGGCAGCCCCCCGCCGCGCCCGATGTTGGCGGTGGACTCCCCGCCGATCAGCACTGCGCCGGTCCTCTCGGCGACAACGGCAGCGTCGAGGGCATGGTCGAAGTGCGTGTGGACCGGCAGCACGCCCTGGAGCCGGTCGACCGAGGTGCGCGCCAGAGCGGCCGTGATGCGGTCGTGGTCCGGGGCGATCCTGCCGAGCCCGACTTTCGCCAGGGACGGCCGGGAGAAGAAGCCGTCGGTCATCACCGCTGATTCGCCGTCGTCGAGCAGCAACGTGGACACGCCGAGGAAGGTCACGGCGAAGGGACCGTTCGCAGCAGGTACGCCGAACCGGTGGGCGTATCGAGCGAGGTCGGGGCGACCGAGTCGTAGGCGCATGGCGGCACGCTAACCGGCACGGTCGGCGACGGCGTGTTCGACTGCGCGGGCCGCACCCTTGGTCCCTCGACGTCGTGTATCTTGATATCAAGATAAGTTGTGGCTCGAGCCGCGTGCGTGGGTTAGGTCCGCCTGACTACTGCGCAGCGCCGGCACGTGGGCAAGATGGACAAGACGAGCGCGACCAGATTCGACAGACCGAATCGGCAGAGGAGACAGCTGTGGCGAGCAAGGACAGTTTCGGTGCACACGGCACCTTGGACGTGGGCGACAAGTCCTACGAGATCTACCGCCTCTCCGCCGTCAGCGGCGACGGCGTACCCCATGGCTCGGTGGAGAACCTCCCGTTCTCGCTGAAGGTGCTGCTGGAGAACCTCCTGCGCACGGAGGACGGCGCCAACATCACCGCCGACCACATCAAGGCCATCGCCGCCTGGGACGAGAACGCCCAGCCCGACAAGGAGATCCAGTTCACGCCGGCCCGCGTGATCATGCAGGACTTCACCGGCGTGCCGTGCGTCGTCGACCTCGCCACCATGCGTGAGGCGATGGCCGAGCTGGGTGGCGACCCGGCCAAGATCAACCCGCTCGCGCCCGCCGAGATGGTCATCGACCACTCCGTGATCGCCGATGTCTTCGGCTCGCCCGAGGCCTTCGAGCGCAACGTCGAGATCGAGTACGAGCGCAACGGCGAGCGCTACCAGTTCCTGCGCTGGGGCCAGGGTGCCTTCGAGGACTTCAAGGTCGTCCCGCCCGGGACGGGCATCGTCCACCAGGTCAACATCGAGCACCTGGCGCGCACCGTCATGGTCCGCGACGGCGTCGCCTATCCCGACACCTGCGTCGGCACCGACTCCCACACCACGATGGTCAACGGCATCGGCGTGGTCGGCTGGGGTGTCGGCGGCATCGAGGCCGAGGCCGCGATGCTCGGCCAGCCCGTGTCGATGCTCATCCCGCGGGTCGTCGGTTTCAAGCTGTCGGGCGACCTGCCCGAGGGCTCGACCGCGACCGACCTCGTGCTGACGATCACCGAGATGCTCCGCGAGCACGGCGTGGTCGGCAAGTTCGTCGAGTTCTACGGCCCCGGCGTCTCCGCGCTGCCGCTGGCCAACCGCGCGACGATCGGCAACATGAGCCCGGAGTTCGGCTCCACGATCGCGGTCTTCCCGATCGACGAGGAGACCGTCCGCTACCTCAAGCTCACCGGCCGCTCCGAGGAGCAGCTCGCGCTGGTCGAGGCCTACGCCAAGGAGCAGGGTCTCTGGCACGACCCGCAGGCCGAGCCGCGCTTCTCTGAGAAGCTCGAGCTCGACCTCGCCACAGTCGTCCCGTCGCTGGCGGGCCCGAAGCGCCCGCAGGACCGGGTCGCGGTCAGCGAGGCCAA
The DNA here is from genome assembly GCF_030811215.1 of Nocardioides massiliensis. NCBI lineage: Bacteria > Bacillati > Actinomycetota > Actinomycetes > Propionibacteriales > Nocardioidaceae > Nocardioides > Nocardioides massiliensis. The sequence goes on along the minus strand of NZ_JAUSQM010000001.1, from coordinate 3,062,835 downwards.
GGGTTCCTTCCGCCTCGCGCTGCGCGACTACGCCAACGGCGACTTCACCATCGACAAGGGCCGGGTCGACGAATCGTCGAAGGAGTCGTTCCCCGCGAGCGACTCGCCGACGGTCTACAACGGCTCCTCCACGGAGGACCGTCCGCTCGACCACGACCACGACCACGCGGCGGCCGCCAACGGGGGCCGACCGAGCAACCCGGTGCCGGTGACGCTCGCCGACGGCACGTCGTTCGAGCTCGACCACGGTGCAGTCACCATCGCGGCGATCACGTCGTGCACCAACACGTCCAACCCGTCGGTGATGATCGGTGCCGCGCTGCTCGCGAAGAAGGCGGTCGAGAAGGGCCTGCAGCGCAAGCCGTGGGTCAAGACGACGCTCGCGCCCGGCTCGCAGGTGGTCTCCGACTACTACGAGAAGTCCGGCCTCACGCCGTACCTCGACAAGCTCGGGTTCAACCTCGTCGGCTACGGCTGCACGACCTGCATCGGCAACTCCGGCCCGCTCATCCCCGAGGTCAGCCAGGCCGTCAACGACGCCGACCTCGCCGTCGTCTCGGTGCTCTCGGGCAACCGGAACTACGAGGGTCGCATCAACCCCGACGTCAAGATGAACTACCTGGCCTCGCCGCCGCTGGTGGTCGCCTACGCGCTCGCGGGTTCGATGGACGTCGACCTGTTCAACGACCCGCTGGGTCAGGACACCGACGGCAACGACGTGTTCCTCAAGGACATCTGGCCGTCGCCGTCCGAGGTCGAGCAGGTCATCGCCGAGTCGATCAGCGCCGACATGTTCACCAAGAGCTACGCCGACGTCTTCGCCGGTGACGAGCGCTGGCAGAACCTCGAGACCCCCGAGGGCGACACCTTCGCGTGGGACGAGGACTCGACCTACGTGCGGCGTCCTCCCTACTTCGAGGGCATGCCGAAGGAGCCGACCCCGGTCGAGGACATCTCCGGCGCGCGCGTGCTGCTCAAGCTCGGTGACTCGGTCACGACCGACCACATCTCGCCCGCCGGTGCGATCAAGAAGGACAGCCCGGCCGGCAAGTACCTCTCCGAGCACGGCGTCGGCCCGCGGGACTTCAACTCCTACGGCTCGCGCCGTGGCAACCACGAGGTGATGATCCGCGGCACGTTCGCCAACATCCGCCTGCGCAACCAGATCGCGCCGGGCACCGAGGGCGGCTTCACGCGCGACTTCACCCAGCCCGACGCGCCGGTCACCACGGTGTACGACGCCTCGGTGAACTACATTGAGCAGGGCATTCCGCTCGTTGTCCTCGCAGGCAAGGAGTACGGCTCCGGCTCGTCGCGCGACTGGGCCGCCAAGGGCACCTCGCTGCTCGGCGTCAAGGCGGTCATCGCCGAGTCCTACGAGCGGATCCACCGCTCGAACCTCATCGGCATGGGCGTCATCCCGCTGCAGTTCCCCGAGGGCGAGAGCGCCGAGTCGCTGGGCCTGACGGGTGAGGAGGAGTTTTCCTTCACCGGGATCACGGCTCTCAACGACGGCGAGATCCCGCGCACGGTGAAGGTGCAGGCCGGCGACGTCGAGTTCGACGCGGTCGTCCGCATCGACACCCCCGGCGAGGCGTCGTACTACCGCAACGGCGGCATCATGCAGTACGTCCTGCGCAACCTGCTGAAGGGCTGAGCAAGGACGCAGGGAGAAGCACTCAGGTCGGGTCCCGCCCGGCCGAAGCAGGACAGCGAAGGGCGTCGGTTGAGCACAGCCGGCGCCCTTCGCCGTACGCACCGCGCGACGTACGGTGAGGCCATGATCGTCGCCTTCAGCATCAGTCCGATGACCACCGACGAGACCGGCGGAGTCGCCGAAGCGGTGGCGCAAGCCGTCCGCGTCGTACGCGAGTCCGGTCTGCCGTGTGAGACCAACGCGATGTTCACCAACATCGAGGGGGAGTGGGACGAGGTGATGGCGGTCGTCAAGCAGGCCGTCGACGTCGTCGCAGCCACCTCCCCGCGCGTCGGACTGGTGCTGAAGGCCGACATCCGTCCGGGCTACACCGGACAGCTCACCGCGAAGGTCGAGCGCGTTGAGCAGGCGTTGTCGGGGCACCAGTCCTGACATGGACTCAGAGGTTCTCTCCTTCACCACCGGCGACCGGCCCCGGGTGCTCGATCTGACCGACGACGTACGCCGTTGGGTCCGTGACCGCGGTGACGGGCTGCTGCACGTGTTCGTCCCCCACGCGACGGCAGGCGTCGCGATCATCGAGACCGGGTCCGGCTCCGACGACGACCTGGTCACCGCGCTCGACACGCTGTTGCCGACCGATGACCGATGGCAGCACCGCCACGGCACGCCGGGGCACGGGCGTGACCACGTGCTGCCGGCGTTCGTCGCGCCGTACGCGACGGTGCCGGTGCTCGACGGCCGCCTGCAGCTCGGCACCTGGCAGAGCATCTGCCTGGTCGACACCAACGGCGACAACCCTGACCGCGAGGTGCGGCTGTCGTTCCTCCGCTCCGCCTGACCCTCGGCCGCCTGCGTCCTGCACGAGGATCGCAGTCACCAGATGACGGGGATCTTCGCGTGGGAAGCAGTGCGGTGGCGCGGGTGCTCGATCTTCGATCGGTCTGATGCAAGGTTGAGGCATGGCCTCGCCCGCACCTACCCATGCGCTCACCGTCATCCGTGTCCCCGGCCACGGCGCCGAGGACGTGCTGGTCGCCGACGACGGCACCGTCTACACCGCGACGGAGGACGGTGGTGTGCACGCCGTGGACCCGGCGGGCGGCGTACGCACGGTCGGACGCACGCCCGGGCGACCCCTGGGTCTCGAGCTGCTGCCCGACGGCAGGCTGCTGGTGTGCGCGGCCGACGCCGGGCTCCTGGCGATGGACCTCACGAACGGGCGGGTGGAGACGCTCGCCGCCGAGGTGGGCGGCGTCCCGATGCGGGTGTGCAACAACGCCGCCGTCGCGAGCGACGGGACGATCTGGTTCTCCGACTCCTCCCAGGCCTACCCGCTGTCGCACTGGAAGTCCGACTTCGTCGAGGGCACACGCACCGGCCGGCTGATCCGACGCGACCCCGACGGGGCGCTCACGGTGCTGGTGGAGGGTCTGGCGTTCGCGAACGGCGTCGCGCTGGCGGCCGACGAGTCATTCGTGGCGGTCGCCGAGTCGGGCGGGCGCACGGTCGTGCGGCTGTGGCTGAAGGGCGCGCGGGCGGGCGAGCGCGACCTGCTCGCCTCCGACCTGCCGGGCTACCCCGACAACATCGCGCTCGGCTCCGACGGCCTGATCTGGGTGACGATCGCCTCGCCGTACGACGCCGTGGTCGACCGGCTCCAGCGCGCCCCGATGGCCGTACGCCGCCTGGTCACCCGGCTGCCGCAGGCGATCCAGCCCAAGCCGCAGCGCACGGCGCGTGCCCAGGCCTTCGATGCCGACGGACGGCTGGTGCACGACGTCATCGCCGACGCGTCGCACTTCCACATGGCTACGGGTGTGCGCGAGCGCGACGGCCGGGTGTGGTTCGGGTCGCTCGTCGAGCCGGCGATCGCGGTGACCGATCTGTAGGAGCCGCTCGTTAGACTCGCCAGACCCCGTCATCTATCCCACCGGAGGGACGCACATGGGCCACCTGGAGTCGCTGCGCGAGCCGCGCGACCTGCGTGACCTCGACGACGCGCAGCTCGACGAGCTCGCCGCGGAGCTTCGCGACCTCATGGTGCGCACGGTCTCCCGCACGGGCGGTCACCTCGGCCCCAACCTGGGCGTCGTCGAGCTGACCATGGCCATCCACCGGGTCTTCGACTCCCCGCGCGACAAGGTCGTCTTCGACACGGGCCACCAGTCCTACGTCCACAAGCTGCTGACGGGCCGCGCGGGCCAGTTCGACACCCTGCGCCAGGAGGGTGGGCTGTCGGGCTACCCGAGCCGCGCCGAGTCCGAGCACGACCTGGTCGAGAACTCCCACGCGTCCACCGCGCTGTCGTATGCCGACGGCCTGTCGAAGGCCTACGCGATCCGCGGCGAGGACCGCCACGTGGTCGCCGTCATCGGTGACGGTGCGCTGACCGGGGGCATGGCCTGGGAGGCGCTCAACAACATCGCCGCCTGCGAGACGCCCACGGGTGACCGCCGGATCGTGATGGTCGTCAACGACAACGGCCGCTCCTACACCCCGACCGTCGGGGGTCTCGCCCACCACCTGGCCGCGCTGCGCACCAACCCGCGCTACGAGCAGGTGCTCGACCTGGTCAAGCGCCGCCTCAACGGCGTGCGCGGGGTCGGCCCGGCCGTCTACGACGCACTGCACGCGGTCAAGAAGGGCATGAAGGACGCCCTCGCGCCGCAGGGGCTCTTCGAGGACCTCGGCCTGAAGTACGTCGGCCCGGTCGACGGCCACGACCGCGCCGCCGTCGAGGCTGCGCTCACCCAGGCCAAGCGCTTCAACGGCCCCGTCATCGTGCACGTGATGACCCGCAAGGGCTTCGGCTACGACGCCGCGGAGCGGCACGAGGCCGACCAGTTCCACTCGCCCGGCCCCTTCGACGTCGCGACCGGTGAGGAGAAGCCCAAGGGCCGGATCTGGACCGACGTCTTCGGCGACGAGATGGTCGCGATCGGCGCGGAGCGCAAGGACGTCGTGGCGATGACGGCCGCGATGCTGCACCCCGTCGGGCTACACCACTTCGCCGCCGCCTACCCCGAGCGGGTCTTCGACGTCGGCATCGCCGAGCAGCACGCCGCGACCTCGGCCGCCGGGCTCGCCATGGGCGGCCTCCACCCGGTCGTCGCGATCTATGCGACGTTCCTCAACCGCGCCTTCGACCAGGTGCTGATGGACGTGGCGCTGCACAAGTGCGGCGTCACCTTCGTGCTCGACCGCTCCGGCGTGACCGGCGACGACGGCGCGAGCCACAACGGCATGTGGGACATGTCCATCCTGCAGGTCGTCCCGGGCCTGCGGCTCGCCGCGCCCCGCGACGCATCGCGGCTGCGGGAGCTGTTGCGCGAGGCCGTGGCGGTCGACGACGCCCCGACCGTCGTGCGCTTCCCCAAGGGCCCGCCGCCCGAGGACATCGAGGCGGTCTCCACCGTCGGCGGCTGCGACGTGCTCGTGCGCTCCGGCGCCAAGGACGTGCTCATCGTCGGGATCGGCTCGATGGCCCACACCGCCGTCGACGTCGCCCAGCGCCTGCAGGACCAGGGCATCGGCGTGACGGTCGTCGACCCGCGCTGGGTCAAGCCGTACGACGACGCGATCATCGAGCTCGCCCGCGAGCATGGCCGGGTCGTGTGCCTCGAGGACAACGGCATCGTCGGCGGTTGCGGCTCGGCGCTGCTCCAGCAGCTCAACGCCGCCGGAGTGACGACCCCTGTACGCCTGCACGGGATCCCGCAGGAGTTCCTCGACCACGCCAAGCGTGCCGTGATCCTCGAGCGCATCGGCCTCGACGCCCAGGCGCTGGCCCGCGGGATCGTCGAGGACGTCACCGCCGCCCAGGACGCGACTCACGACGCGGGAGCCGCGCCGCGGACCGACGGGGTCGGTCCGCGACGCGGCTGAGGTCCCACGACGGCCGGCGGTCAGCCCAGCGCTTCGCCCACCGGCAGGGCGAGCCCGCCGGCACCGTCGGTGTCCATCCGCGCCACCCCGGAGGCCACCGGCGTGCACACCGACTCCGGCACGGAACAGGTGAGGATGTCGATGCTGGACTCCTCGGCGTCCTCGCTGAAGTCGGGCAGCGCCATCACCACGGTGGTGCGCGGGTCGAGCCAGTCGTAGCCCACCGCCCACGCCGGACCGTTCAGCGCTCCGGCGACCTGGGCGCCGTCGTCGGTGGAGAACACCGCGTAGGCGTCGTCGTGCTCGAAGGCCACGAGGTGGCCGCCCGGGTTGAGGAACCCGTAGCTGGCGGTGGTGACCATGCGGGTCGGCGTACGGACGCGGGCATAGTCGCCGCTCGGGAGCTCCGACAGCTTGCTGACGTAGTGGCCGTCCGGGCCGTTGCCTTCCCCGCGCCCCGGCAGGATCCCCAACCCGTCGTGCACGACCACGCCGTCGCGCGCGGCGATGATCGTGAAGTGGTCGGCCGTCTCGTCCAGCACGGTCGTGTCGCCGCTCCGCACGTCCAGCGCCTGCGCGCCCCGCGCGTCCATCCAGAGCACCGTGTGCCCGTCGACCGCATAGACGTACGGCGTCCCGAACTCGGTGTCCTTGGCCGGCTCCCGCACGCCCTCGCCATGCACCACCTCGCCGGTCGCGGTGTCGAGCACGACGAGGCCCGGCGTCGGCAGCGACGTGTCGATCCATGCCGCGTGCCGTCCCTGGCGGTCCGCGCGCAGGTAGCCGCGGCCTGCGTCGACCCGTCCCACGACGGTGCTGCCGGAGCCGTCGTCGAAGCGAACGGTGCCCTCGGCATCGGCGTACACGACACCGTGGGCGGTCAGCACATAGGAGTGGACCGCGGCGGCCACGCCGAGGGTCGCGTCGCCGTAGTGGACGACGTCGCCGACCGCCCAGCTGGGCTGCAGCTCGGCGAAGTCGATCGTCGGGGCGCCGGCGACAGGCAGGCGGGTGTCGCCGCTGCCGGCACCGTGACCGAGCCACGACGTCGACAGGGCGATGCCGGCCGCGCACACGCACGCGGCGATCACGACCGCCCCGCCACGCCGGCGGCGTACGCGTGCCCGTCCGGAGCGGATGACGGCATCCAGGTCGACGGGGGCGGGACCGAGCTGGTGGGCCTCGTCCCGGAGGGTCTCGCGAAGCAGGTCGTTCATCGGGCACTCACCTCTCGGTCCCACGCGGTGCGGGCGTCTGGCCCCAGCGCTGCGCGGAGCTTGTTCAATGCGTCGTGCACCTGGCTCTTGACGGTCCCCTCGGAGCAGTTGAGGACGGCAGCGACCTCGGCCACGGAGAGGTCGTCGTAGAAGCGCAGGACCACCGCCGCTCGCTGGCGGGGCGGCAGCTTCGCGAGCTCGGCCCACATCCATGCGCGGGTATCGGCGCGCTCGGTGGCGGTGCCGTCGACGGCGACGCCGTTCTCGACGAGCTCGTCGGTCGGTCGCTCCGACCACGACCTGCGGCGCCACCACGAGATCGCCGTGGTCACGATTGCTTTGCGGCAGTAGGCCTCCGCCGCGCCCTGGTCGCGGAGCCGGGGCCAGGCGACGTACGTCTTGACCAGGGCCTCCTGGAGCAGGTCGTCGGCGAGGCCGCGATCGCCCACGAGGAGGTACGCCGTACGCCGCAGCGCCGGCGATCGGCCGTGGACGAGCTCCTCGAAGCCCGCCCGGGTCCTGCCTGCCATGCCCTGGCTCCTCTCACCGGGTGCAGGGAGCGGGTGCTCCCACCGACCAGGACGCGGGTGGCGCGGCTCACGGTTGGGTCGTGCGGGAACATTCTGACCCAGCCCTGACGCTAGATTGGGCGAGTCCGCGTCCCCGCCCTGAGGAGTCATGAGTTGAGCACCCCCGCCCGCTTCGTGCACGTCGTGGACGACGTCCCCGAGCTCGACGGGCAGTCGCCGGTCCTCCTCCACGCTCTCGAGGGCTTCCTCGACGCCGGTCACGCCGGCGCCCTGGCCGTCACGCACCTCCTCGGCGACGACCCCGGCCGGGTCGTCGCGAGCTTCGAGGTCGACGAGTTCTTCGACTACCGCGCGCGTCGCCCACCCCTCACCTTCGCCGAGGACCACTACGAGGGCTACGAGGCCCCGCGCCTGGTGGTCCGGCTGCAGGAGGACGCCGCCGGCACGCCGTACCTCCTCCTGCACGGCCCCGAGCCCGACACCCACTGGGAGGCGTTCAGCCGCGCGGTGGCCAGCGTCGTCGAGCGGTTCTCCGTGCGCCTGGTGGTCGGCATCGGCTCGGTGCCGATGGCCGTGCCGCACACCCGCCCGGTCACGCTGACCAACCACGCCAACAACCGCGAGCTGCTCGTGCAGTCCAACCCCTGGGGCGGCGAGATCCGCGTCCCGAGCAGCGCCCAGTCGCTGCTGGAGATCCGCCTCGGCGAGGCCGGCCACGACGCCTGCGGCTTCGTGGCCCACATCCCGCACTACGTCGCCCAGCTCGACTACCCGCATGCCTCCGCGGCGCTGCTGGAGTCCGTCGGCGGTGTGACCGACCTGGTCTGGGACCTCGAGCCGCTGCGGGTGGCGGGGGAGAAGCGCCTGGGCGAGATCGTCCAGCAGATCGAGGACTCCACCGAGGTCCTCGAGGTCGTCACCGGCCTCGAGCAGCAGTACGACGCCTACCACCGCGCTGCCGCCGACCCGGGCGCCAACCTGCTGGCGGAGTCGCGCGACCTGCCGAGCGGGGAGGAGCTGGGCGCGGAGTTCGAGCGCTTCCTGGCCGGCCTCGACAACCCCGACCGGGAGGACTGAGGTGCCACGGTCCGTCGGTGAGCTCGTCGAGCTGCTCGACCTGGAGCAGATCGAGGACAACCTCTTCCGCGGCGGCCAGCCCGACACCGCGGTCCAGCGGGTCTTCGGCGGCCAGGTGGCGGCGCATGCGCTGATCGCCGCCCACCGCACCGTCGATGCGTCGTACGCCGTGCACTCCCTGCACTCGTACTTCCTGCGCCCCGGCGACCCGCGGGTGCCGATCATCTACGACGTCGAGGACATCCGCGAGGGTCGCAGCTTCGCGACGCGGAGGGTGATGGCGCGCCAGCACGGCAAGCCGATCTACTACCAGACCCTCAACTTCCAGGTCGCCGAGGACGGGTTCGAGCACCAGGACGCGATGCCGACCGTCCCCGCGCCAGACGACTGTCCGTCGCTCGCGGAGGCGCTCGGCGCACCCGGCGGCCGCTCGGAGGAGTGGGAGCGCGAGTGGGCGGCACTCGACGCGCGCATGGTCGGTGACTCCACCGGACGGGTGTCGGTCGTCGAGGACGCGGGTCGGCCCGCACGCTCGCAGCTGTGGATCCGGATCTCCGGCACGCTGCCCGACGACCCGCTGGTCCACCTGGCGTCGTTCACCTACGCCAGCGACCTCACGCTGCTCGCCTCGACGCTGGTGCCGCACGGCGTGCCGCTGATGGGCCCGCAGGTGCAGGCGGCCTCCCTGGACCACACGATCTGGTTCCACCGGCCGTTCCGCGCGGACGAGTGGTGGCTCTACGACCAGCACGCGCCGTTCGCCGGCGGTGGTCGAGGGCTCGCCCTGGGCCGGATCTTCACCCAGGACGGCACCCTCGTCGCGACCGTGGCCCAGGAGGGCCTGATCCGGCGCGTCGGCTGACCGCCGGCTGAAGTCCGCCTACAGCGCGCGGGTGCGTCCCACGAGGTGGGGCGCGCCGTTCTTCGCCGAGGTGAGGGCGAAGTCGTAGTCCGGTCGCTTCGCGCCGTGCTCGACCGCGCGGGAGCCGAACGCGAGGGTGCTGGGGAGGAACACCGGCTTCTTGAACGCCACGTCGACCCGGACGGCGTCGGGCAGCCGTCCCTCGAGCGCCGCGAGGCTGCGGGCCTTGGTCCACATGCCATGCGCGATCTGACGCTTGAAGCCCAGCGCCTTGGCGGTGAGCGGGTAGAGGTGGATCGGGTTGTGATCACCCGACACCGCGGCGTACGAGCGGCCCAGGTCGGCGGGCAGCCGCCAGGTGGTGCCGGTGCCCGGGACCGTCTCGAGATCCGCCAGCGGCGAGGGCGCGGCGTCGTCGTGGGACCTGCCGCGGCGGAGCAGGGTCGTGGTCTCCTCCCACACCAGCTCGCCGTTGGCATGCACGTCGGTGACGATGTCGAAGAGCATGCCCTTCGGGTGCGGCCGCAGGTCAGTGGGGCGAGCGCTCACGTCGAGGGTCTCGCCGGCACCGATGGCGCGGTGCTGGGTGATGGTGTTCTCCAGATGGACCATTCCCATGGCCGGGAACGGGAAGTCGCCGTCGGTCATGATCGCCATGTGCAGCGCGAAGGCGAGCATGTGTGGGTAGGTCAGCGGGACGGTCTCCTTGAGGCCGAACCCGCAGACCTCGGCGTACGCCGCCACGTGGTCGCGGTCGAGGGGGACTCCCTTGCGGACCAGGGTCAGGTCGGGCAGCGCGTCACCTGCCCGGCGTACGCCGGGCAGGGATCCGACACCCGGGACGACCGGAAGCGCAGCCTTGAGCATCATCGGGAGCGTGGCCGGGGCCCCGGAGAGCTGACGGGTCGTGCCGGCCACGTCAGGCGCCCAGCATCATCTGGCCGCAGACGCGGACCACGTTGCCGTTGACCGCAGTGGAGCCGGGGTTGGCGTACCACGCGATCGCCTCGGCGACGTCGACCGGCAGACCGCCCTGCGACATCGCGTTGAGCCGGCGTCCGACCTCGCGGGTCATCAGCGGGACGGCGGCGGTCATCTTGGTCTCGATGAACCCGGGCGCGACCGCGTTGACGGTGATGCCGTCGGTCAGCTGAGGCGCGAGCGCCTGGACGAGGCCGATGACGCCGGCCTTGGAGGCGGCGTAGTTGGTCTGGCCGAGGTTGCCCGCGATGCCGGCGATCGAGGAGACGCCGATGATGCGGCCGTTGGCGTTGATCAGCTTCTGCTGGAGCAGCTCCTCGGTGATCCGCTGCGGCGCCACCAGGTTGACCGCGATCGTCGAGGTCCAGCGGTCCTCGCCCATGTTGGCGAGCTTCTTGTCGCGGGTGATGCCGGCGTTGTGGACGACGATGTCGACCCCGCCGTGCTTCTCCTTGACGTGGCGGGCGATCCGCTGGGGTGCGTCCTTGGCGGTGATGTCGAGGGCAAGGTGGTCGCCGTCGATCTCGCCCATCACCGTCTGCAGGTCGCTGGCGGCCTGGGGGACGTCGATGCCGAGGACCGTGGCACCGTCGCGGTGCAGGACGCGGGCGATCTGCTCGCCGATGCCGCGGCTGGCGCCGGTGACGATGGCGACCCGGCCGGTCAGCGGCTTGTCGATGTCCTGGATCGGGTGCGCCTCGAGGGAGCCGGTGACGCCGAGGCGGACGACCTGGCCCGAGACGTAGGCCGACTTCGGCGAGCAGAAGAAGGCGAGCGTCGAGGGCAGCGAGGCCTCGGCACCCGGGGCGACGTACACGAGCTGCACGGTGGAGCCGCGACCGATCTCCTTGCCCAGCGAGCGGGTGAAGCCCTCGAGCGCGCGCTGGGCGATCCGCTCGTCGTCGCTCTCGGCCAGCTCCGGGGGAGTGCCGAGCACCAGCACCCGGGCGGAGGACTGCAGGCTGCGCATGAGCGGGGTGAAGAACTGCTGGAGCTCGACCAACGCCTCGGGGGTCGTGAGCCCGGTGGCGTCGAAGATCAGCGCCTTGTATTTCTCGCCCTCGGTCGGGGTGTCGGTGTGGGCGATGCCGAGGTCGTCGAGCTGGGCGGTCAAGGTCTGGTCGAGGCGGCCCTGGCCGCCCACCACGACGGTGCCGTCGACAAGGGGCGAGCCGGGCTTCCACCGGTCGAGGACGACCGGGTCGGGAAGGCCGAGGTTCTTCACGAGGAGCCGGCCCACGGGGGTCTGGGTGAAGAACTGGTAGCGGTCGCTCATCTGGTGCCTCCTGGCAGGTGCAGCGCTGTGCTGGTCGCGTACGGATCTCGGCGGGAGGGAATGTAACTAGGTGTGTAACTTAGCGTCCAGATTTCGTGATGTGGCCCTCATGGCGTTCCCTTCGCCACGCGGATCACGCACCATGTGACTGGTGGGTAACCTCGAGGGTAACCCGCCACTCGTCCCCGTACCCCAGGCATCTGTTCGAGGAGCCCGCATGCAGCAGAACACCCGGCGCGTCGCGATCATCGGCGGCAACCGCATCCCGTTCGCCCGGTCCAACACCGCCTACGCGAACGCCTCGAACCAGGACATGCTCACCGCGGCCCTCGATGGTCTCGTGGCCCGCTTCGGGCTCGAGGGCGAGCGCGTCGGCGAGGTCGTCGCCGGCGGCGTGCTCAAGCACAGCCGCGACTTCAACCTCACCCGCGAGTGCGTCCTCGGCTCCAAGCTGGCTCCCGAGACCCCGGCCTACGACATCCAGCAGGCTTGTGGCACCGGGCTGCAGGCGACCGCGCTGGTTGCCAACAAGATCGCCCTCGGCCTGATCGACGTCGGCATCGCCGGCGGCACCGACACCACCTCCGACGCCCCCATCGCGCTCAACGAGAAGCTGCGCAAGATCCTGCTCGAGGCCAACCGCGCGAAGACCACGCAGGGCCGGCTCGCGGCGCTGGCGAAGGTGCGGCCCGGCTACCTCGTGCCGGCCATCCCGCAGAACTCCGAGCCGCGCACCCGGCTGTCGATGGGCGAGCACGCCGCGCTGACCGCGATCGAGTGGCAGGTCGGCCGCGAGGAGCAGGACGAGCTCGCCGCGACGTCCCACCAGAACCTGGCGAAGTCGTACGACGCCGGCTGGCAGGACGACCTGATCACGCCGTTCGGCGGGCTCGAGCGCGACCAGAACCTGCGCCCGGACTCCACCGCCGAGAAGCTGGGCAAGCTCAAGCCGGTCTTCGGCAAGGGCGAGGCCGCCACCATGACGGCCGGCAACTCCACGCCGCTGACCGACGGCGCCTCGACCGTGCTGCTGGCCTCGGAGGAGTGGGCCGCCGAGCGCGGGCTGCCGGTGCTGGCCTACCTGCGCACCTATGAGACCGCGGCCGTCGACTACGTCCACGGTGGCGAGGGCCTGCTGATGGCTCCGGCGTACGCGATGGCGCGCATGCTCCAGCGCGAGGGCCTCACGCTGCAGGACTTCGACTTCTACGAGATCCACGAGGCGTTCGCCTCGCAGGTGCTCGCCACCCTCAAGGCGTGGGAGGACCCGATCTTCTGCGAGGAGCGCCTCGGCCTCGACGCCCCGCTGGGTGCGATCGACCGCAGCAAGCTGAACGTGCACGGCTCCTCGCTCGCCGCGGGCCACCCGTTCGCCGCCACGGGCGGTCGGATCGTGGCGAACCTCGCGAAGCTGCTCGCCGAGAAGGGCTCCGGTCGCGGCGTCATCTCCGTCTGCGCCGCTGGCGGTCAGGGCGTCACGGCGATCCTGGAGCGCTGATCCGCTAGCCGAGTCCCTCGCGGAGGCTGTCGATCGTGTCGGCCTCCGCGGGGGACTTGTCGTCGCGGTAGCCGACGACGCGGGCGAAGCGCAGCGCGATGCCCCCGGGGTAGCGGGTCGAGCGCTGGACGCCGTCGTAGGCGATCTCGACGACCTGCTCGGGCCGGACGTGGACGACGTGGCCGTCGGTGCGGGTCTGCAGGGCGAGGTAGCGCTCGGTCTGCCAGGCGAGGATCGCGTCGGTCATGCCCTTGAAGGTCTTGCCGATCATCACGAAGTCGCCCGACTGCGGATCGCGGGCGCCGAGGTGGATGTTGGAGAGCTTGCCCTCGCGGCGCCCGCTGCCCCACTCGACGGCGAGCACGACGAGGTCGGCCGTGAGGCGGGGCTTGACCTTGATCCACCCGGCGCCGCGGCGGCCGGCGGCGTACGGCGTGTGGCTGCCCTTGAGGACGACGCCCTCGTGGCCGGCGGTGAGCGCGCGCGCAGCGAACGCCGTGGCGTCGCCGGCGGAGTCGGTCACGAGCCGCTCCACCCGCAGGTCGGCCGGGACGAGCGCGTCGAGTGCCTCCCAGCGGACGTGGGCGGGCTCGTCGATGAGGTCCACGCCGTCGTAGTGGAGCAGGTCGAAGAACCGCGGGACCAGCGCCGCGCCCTTGGTGGTCGACTCCTGGAACGGCCGTGCGCGTCCGCTCTCGTCAAGCACCAGTGCCTCACCGTCGAGCACGACCACGTCGACGGACAGGGCGCGTACGGCGTCGACTACGGCCGGCACGCGCTCGGTCAGGTCGTCGAGCGAGCGGGAGTAGACCCGGACGTCCTCGCCGACGCGGTGGGCCTGGATCCGAAGCCCGTCGAGCTTCACCTCGACGCCGTGCGCGCCGTCCGCCTGCTCGCGCAGCCGCAACAGAGCCGCCTCGACGTCCGGCTCGCTGCCGGCCAGCATCGGTCGGATCGGGCGTCCCGGCGCGAGCCCGATGGCGGCGAGACCGTCCTCGCCCTGGGTGGTGGCGACCTCGGCGACGACCGCCGACGAACCGGCCAGCATCGCCGCACGGCGTACGGCGGCCAGCGGGACACCGGTGGCCTTGGCGACCGCGTCGAGCAGCAGCGAGTCCAGCGCGCCCTGGCGCACCTCGCCGGTGACGACGGCGCGCAGCCAGTCCTGCTCGTCGCCGGTCGCGCGGGCGAGCAGGTCGGCCCAGGTGTCGCGGCGACGGGTCGCCGACGACGGACCGGAGATCTGCGCCATCGTCGCGAAGGCCGTGTCGACCTCGGTCACCGTGAGCGTGGCCTCCTCGGCAGGGGGGACGCGCACCTCGCCGACCGTGCGCCAGCCCAGACCGGTGCGGCGCTGCCGCAGGGCACCGGCCAGGTAGGTCGCGACCAGCCCGACCTCGTCGGCGCCGGCCGCGCGCAACCCGGCGGCGAGCAGGTCGACCTTGGCGGTGCGCGACCGGGTGGACCGGACTGCGACGGAGGTCTCGACGAGGGCGGCGAGCAGCATGCGCCGATCCTGCCCCGACGGTTCGGCGGCCTACCCTGACGGACGTGACCGAGCCGACCGAGCAGCGCCGCACCTGGCGTCCCGGACGCCCGGTGCCGATCGCCGCCATCTGGGGCACCCACCGCCGGGGGCCTAGCGATCCGACGTACCGGCGCGTCGACGATCTGCACGTGCGCGGACTGCGGACGCCGGAGGGGGTGGCGACCCTGGCGGTCGAGCAGGTCCGTGACGGCGTCGAGGCGCGTGCCTGGGGTCCCGGAGCTGCATGGGCGCTGGACCGCGTGCCCCGGATGCTCGGTGACGACGACGACCCGAGCGGCTTCGCGCCCCACCACCCGTTCGTCGCCGAGGCGCTGCGATGCCACGAGCACTGGCGGGTCGGGGCGTCGGACGCGGTCATGGAGTCGCTCGTCCCGGCGATCATCGAGCAGAAGGTGACCGGGCAGGAGGCCTTCCGAGGCTTCCGCAACCTGGTACGCCGCTTCGGCGAACGCGCGCCGGGACCCGCCGCCGCGACGTACGACGTCTGGGTGCAGCCGGACCCCGCGACGATCCGACTCGTGCCGTCGTGGGAGTGGCTGCGGCTGCCGGTCGACCCCGCGCGCTCGCGCACGACCCTGCGTGCGTGCCAGGTGGCACCGGCTCTCGAGCGCACCCTGGGGCTCGCGGAGGACGAGGCGGACGCGCGCTTGCGGTCGCTCCCGGGCATCGGCGTGTGGACCTCGGCCGAGACGCGGTTCCGTGCCCACGGCCACGCCGACGCCCTGAGCGTGGGCGACTACCACGTCGCCGCCAACGTCGGCTGGGCGCTGACCGGCGAGCTGTGGACCGATGAGCAGATGGTCGCGGAGCTGGAGGTCTACCGCCCGCACCGCTACCGGGTGCAGCGGCTCGTCGAGCTCGCCGGGGCACACCGTCCCCGGCGCGGGCCGCGGATGGCGCCGAGGCGTCACCTTCCGGGCTCAAGTCGGGCGTGACGAACACCAACGTTCTTCGTTGAGGGTGTGTGCGCGGTCACTGTGCGCCGCACCACCGACGAAGGGGAGCCATGTCCGACCTCATCAGTCGCGTCGCCGGACGCGACGAGCAGGCCGTCGCCGGCCTGGTGGCGACCCTGCCGGCGGAGGAGGTCGTCGAGCTGCTCGCGGCGACCTCCGACGACGACGTACGCCGCCTCACCGAGGACGCCGCCGTCCGCCGCGGCGCGGTGACCGCCCTGCTGGGCCGTCTGCACGAGTTCGCCGACCCCGTCCGGCTCGCCGAGATCGAGGGCGTCGTCGACTTCGACCTACGGTTGCGCACCGGGTCGGAGTGCTACCGGCTGCGGTTCGCCGACGGCGCGATCGACACGGACGTCGAGCTCGACGGTCCCGCCGACGTCGTCGTACGCCTGAGCGCCCTACGGTTCCTGCGGCTGGTGACCGGCCAGGCCAACGCCGGGCTGCTCCTCCTCGGCGGCCGTCTCAGCGTCGAGGGAGACGCCATGCTGGCGCTGGCGGTCGGCGGTGTCTTCCGCGTGCCCGGCACCGACGCGCCCGCCGTCGACCCGGCGGCGCTCGATCCTGTCGACGTGGCCAGGGCCATCGCCAAGGTCCGCACCGAGCACCTGCGCGACGTCATGGCCGGGGGCTTCCGCCCGGTCGTGCTGGGCGAGATCTTCCGCCGGATGCCGGAGTACGTCGACCCCGCGAAGGCCGCCGGCCTGCGCTGCACCGTCGCATTCCGCGTCGGCGGTCGCCCCGACGGCGGGCACGACCGCTACCTCGTGCAGGTCGCCGACGGTGTCTGCGAGGTGGTCGAGGACACCGGGGAGGGGATCCCGCGCGACGTCACGCTGTCGCTCTCGGGGGTCGACTTCCTCCGCCTCGCCACCGGGCACCTCAACCCCGTCCTCGGGGTGCTGAAGGGCAGCCTCAAGGTCAAGGGTGACCGCACCAAGGCACTGGCGTTCAGCAGCTCGCTCGACCTCCCGGTGGCGTCGTGAGCGCCCCCGTCGCGGCCGTGCGGGGCCTGCAGACCCGGTGGGACAAGGGCGTGGCGACCACCGGCGCGATGATCATCCTCGCGATCGAGTCGATCGTCGCGGGCGTGAGCGACATCGTCCGGCGCCGCTTCCCCTGGGGGGAGTACTTCTTCCAGGCGTGGTTCATGACCCGCGTCTCGCTGGTCCCGACGATCCTGGTGGCGATCCCGTTCGGCGTCATCGTGTCGGTCCAGATCGGTGGCGTCGCCGAGCAGATCGGTGCAGCCTCCTTCAGCGGCGCGGTCAACGGCGTCGGCGTGCTGCGGCAGGGAGCGCCGCTGGTGACCTCGCTGATGATCGCCGGGGCGGTGGGCTCCGCGATCTGCTCGGACCTCGGTGCCCGCACCATCCGCGAGGAGGTCGACGCGCTCAAGGTCATGGGCATCTCGCCGGTCAACCGACTGGTCGCGCCCCGGGTCTTCGCCGCCGTGACCGTCGCGCTCCTGCTCAACGTGATCGTGGCGGCCACGGCGATCCTCACCGGGTTCATGCTCAACGTCGGCACCGGGTCCGTGAGCAGCGGCACCTACCTCGGCTCCTTCGTCGGGTTCGCCCAGATCAGCGACCTGTTCCTCGCCGAGTTCAAGGCCGCGGTCTTCGGGCTCATCGCCACGATCGTCGCCGCCCACAAGGGTCTGAGCGCCACCGGTGGCCCGAAGGGCGTGGCCGACGCGGTGAACCAGACCGTGGTGCTCGCCTTCATCCTGCTGGCGCTGGTGAACGTCGCGCTCACGCAGGCCTACGTGATGCTCGTCCCGCAAAGGATCGCCTGATGGCTGAGCCGATGATCAAACCCGCGACCCGCACGCGCATCGTCGGGCAGAAGGCCGGCCGCAGCGTCGGCGACGTCCTGAGCCAAGCCGGCGACCTGCTGACGTTCGTCGCCCGCACGCTCGGCTCCATCCTCTACACCCTGCGCCACTACCGCGCCGAGGTGATGCGTCAGCTCAACGACATCAGCTGGGGCAGCGGCGCGCTGATCGTCGGCGGCGGCACCATCGGCGTGATGGTGCTGCTCTCGTTGTCGGCTGGCACCTCGCTGGGCATCGAGGGCTTCAACGGCCTCGAGCTCGTCGGGCTCGCGCCGCTGACCGGGTTCGTCTCCGCAAGCGTCAACACCCGCGAGCTCGCACCGCTGATCGCCGCGCTCGCGCTCGCGGCCCAGGTCGGGTGCCGCTTCACCGCGCAGCTCGGGTCGATGCGCACCCACGAGGAGATCGACGCGCTCGGCGTCATGGGCGTCAACCCGCTGCGCTACCTGGTCACCACCCGAGTGATCGCCTCCATGGTGGCGATCCTGCCGCTCTACCTGATCGGCCTCATCGGCTCCTATGTCGCCTCGGAGATCTCGGTCGTCGTGTTCTTCGGTCAGTCCTCGGGGCTCTACGACCACTATTTCCAGACGTTCATCGACCCGCGCGACATCGCGTTCTCGGTCGTGAAGATCCTGGTGTTCGCCCTGCTCGTGGCCCTGCTGCACTGCTGGTACGGCTTCAACGCCGCGGGTGGTCCGCAAGGCGTCGGCGAGGCCACGGGCCGGGCGATCCGCGCCAGCATCGTGGTCGTCGTCCTCGTCGACATGTTGCTCACCCTGGTCTTCTGGGGCGGCGACTCCGGCTTCCGGGTCTCGGGGTGATCGCGGTGCGCAGCCTCTTCCACTTCAGCCAGCGGGACCCGTCGCGCGCGACGATGATGGCCCGCGGGACCGTGCTCATCGTCGTGGTCGCCGCGGTGGTCGCGGTGCTCACCGCCTTCGGCCGCGGCGCCTTCGAGGACCGGTTCGCCGTCACCGTCGTCTTCGACGACATCGGGGGAGCCCTCATCGCCGGTGACGACGTGAAGGTCAACGGCGTGATCGTGGGCGAGATCAAGGAGATCCGCTCCGCCCCGGGGAGCCGGCGCGGGGCCGAGGTCGAGGTGGCCCTCGACCCACGGCACGCCAAGCAGGTGCCGGCCGCCGTCACCGCACGCATCCTCCCGGCCACGGTCTTCGGCACGACCTTCGTCGACCTCGTGCCCGCCGAGGGTGCGGCCGGTGGCAGCGACCGCGCCGTGATCCAGGCCGGTCAGCGCATCGAGCAGGACACCTCGGCCGAGACGCTCGAGCTGCAGAAGATCCTCGACGGCCTCGACCGCGTCGTGACCGCGCTCGGACCCGCGCAGCTGGCCACCGCGCTGGAGAACCTCGCCGGTGCGCTCGACGGCAACGGCGAGCAGCTCGGTCGCACGATCGACACCGTCGCGACCTACTTCACCCGCCTGAACCCACGGATGCCGCTCGTGCGCGAGAACCTCGACCTGCTCGCCACCAACCTCGAGCTGCTGCAGGGGTACGGCGACGACCTGTTCGACGCCGTCGACGACGCGGCGGTCGCGGCGACGACGCTGGTCGAGCAGGAGGGCGAGCTCACCGAGGTCCTCACCGGCGGCACGAAGCTCTTCAACGCGCTCGGCCGCCTGCTCGACGAGAACGAGCAGGGTCTGGTCGACGCGCTGTTCTCCACGGCCGTCGCGGTCGACACGCTCTACGAGGGCCGGCAGAAGCTGCCCCAGGGGCTGGTGAGCACCTTCGACTTCGTGAAGTCGTTCTCCACCGCGATGGACGAGGGTCCGTACCTCAAGATCCGCTCGCTGATCCAGCTGCCGGCGCGTCCGACCTACACCAAGGCCGACTGCCCGTGGTACGGCGACGTGCCCGGTCGCGGCTGCACGAACGGAGCGCGCTGATGAAGGGAATGCGCATCACCGCGGCCAAGTTCGCCGTCTTCGCGCTGGTCTCGGCACTGCTGTTCGTCCTGCTGTTCAACACCATGCGCAACTCCGTCGCCGGGGGCACCCACGAGTACTCCGCGACGTTCTCGAGCGTGAGCGGGCTGCGGCAGGGTGACGACGTACGCGTGGCGGGCGTGAAGGTGGGGCGGGTCGAGCGGATCGTGGCGGTCGGGGAGGACCCGGTCCGCGCGAAGGTCACCTTCACCCTCGGCGCCGACCAGGACCTGCGCGACAACTCCCGGGTCGTCGTGCGCTACCAGAACCTCCTCGGCCAGCGCTACCTGGCGCTGGTCGCCGGTGAGGGCGAGGGCCGCACGATCGAGCCGGGCGGGGAGATCCCGCTCGCTAACACCGACCCGGGCTTCGACCTCACCGCGCTGCTCAACGGGTTCGAGCCGCTCTTCGCCGTCATCGAGCCCTCCGAGGTCAACGAGCTCGCCGGCAACCTGATCGCCGTCCTGCAGGGCGAGTCGGGCACGGTCGAGAACCTGCTCGCCCAGACAGCCGACGTGACCCGCTTCCTCAACGACCGCGACGAGGTCTTCACCCAGGTGCTCGACAACCTCACGCCCGTGCTGCAGAACCTCTCCGCGCGCAACGCCGACATCGACACCACGGTGCTCGAGCTGCGCGGGCTCATGACCGGCTTGGCCGAGCAGCGCCAGACGATCGGCTCGTCCCTCGACGGCATCTCGGCGATGGTGGGGACGACCAAGGAGCTGCTCGAGGACACCCGGGAGCCGTTCACCAAGGACATCAACCGGCTTCGCAAGGCCACCGGTGTCCTGTCCGACGAGCGGGCCTCGCTCGCCGACGCGATCAAGGTGCTGCCGATCGGCGTCGAGGCATTCGCCCGCAGCCAGAGCTACGGCGCGAAGCTCAACGTCTACGTGTGCAACCTCGCTGTCGAGGTGGCCGGCGTGAAGGCGCATGTCGGGCCCACCGGTGGCCCCTACTCGGAGGTGTGCCGATGACCGCGCTCGCAGACCGCTCCCACCGCACGGTCGGGATGATCGGGATCGCGGTGGTGGTCGCGCTCGCCGTGGTGGTCACGGCGCTCGCGGCGATGTCGCCGGGCAAGCGCACCTACACCGTGCTCCTCGAGCACACCGCAGGCCTGCGCATCGGCGAGGAGGTCCAGGTCGCCGGCGTCGAGGCCGGCGAGATCACGGCGATCGAGCTGCAGCCGCGCAGCGTCTCCGTGCGGTTCACGCTCGACGACCACTTCCGCCTCGGCGCCGACACGCGTGCCGAGGTCAAGGTCGCGACGCTGCTCGGGACGCACTTCCTGCTCATCACCCCGCAAGGCGAGGGTGAGCTCGACGACGCGACCATCCCGATGGCGCAGACGCGCGTGGCCTACAACCTCCAAGACGTGCTCGACGACATCGAACCCGAGCTCGCCGAGCTCGACACCGCTCTGCTCGCCGAGTCCTTCGACGTGCTCGCCGACACCCTCGAGCCGAGCAAGGAGGAGCTGCTCCCCGCGCTCGAGGGGATCCGCGACCTGTCGATCACGATCGACCAGCGCTCGAACCAGTTCGGACAGCTGTTGGGTGCGGCGGAGGACGTCACGCGCCAGCTGGCCGACAGCAGCGGCGACATCGTCGCGCTGATGCGCCAGTCCGACCTGATCCTCGACGAGCTGCGCAAGCGCCGTGACGTGATCTCGGCGCTCCTGCGCGACACCACCACGCTCGCCCGGACGCTGGAGGGCACGCTGGCTGACACCCGGGCCGACACCGGGCCGCTGCTGCGGGACCTGCGCCGGGTCATCCGGGTGCTGCGCACGCACGACAAGTCACTGACCCGGGGTGTGCGCAGCCTGGCCGTGGCGACGCGTTATTTCGCGAACGCCTCCGGCAACGGCCCCTGGCTCGACCAGCACCTGCCGACCGGTATCCCGGACAACCTCTACTGCGGTCTGCCCGATGGGAATGAGTGCCGATGACCACCCGACGTACGACCTCGAGCTGGCCGCGACGTGCGGGCGTCCTGGTGAGTGTGCTCGCCTTCGTCGCCTCCGTCTCGGGCTGCTTCGCCCAGAGCTCGCCGATGCAGGTGACGGCGTGGTTCGACGACGTCGCCGGCCTGTTCGTCGACAACGACGTCGCCGTGCGCGGGGTCCCCGTGGGCCGGGTCAGCGAGATCACGCCGCGGGGCGACCTCGTGGAGGTGACGCTCGAGCTCGACCCGGAGACCTCGGTGCCCGCGGACGCCGCAGCGGTGATCGCCAACCGCTCGGTCGCCACCGACCGCTACGTCGAGCTCACCCCGGCCGACCCGGAGGGCCCACGCCTCGAGGACGGCGACGTCATCGACATCGACCGCACCCGCAACCCGGTCGAGTTCGATGACCTGCTCGCCACGCTCGAGGAGGTGGCCAGCGGCCTGTCGGGCAAGAAGCCCGCCCAGGCGATCCGCCGGTTCCTCTCGACCAGCGCCGACACGCTCGAGGGCACCGGCACCACCTTCAACGAGACGATCCGCACCCTGGCCGGTGCGATGGACGGGCTGTCGGGCAACCGCGACGCCCTCACGGGCACGGTCTCGGAGCTGGACCGCCTGACCGCCGCGCTCGCCAGCAACGACGAGACCGTGCGCGAGTTCATGACCAGCGTCTCCGACGCCGCCGACCTGCTCGCGGACGAGCGGGACAACATCGGCGAGTCGCTGCGGGCGCTGTCGGCGGCGCTCGGCGAGCTCAACACGTTCGTGCGTGACAACCGCACGGAGCTGCGGTCCTCGCTCACGGGGCTGACGAAGGTCACCAACAGCCTGCTGAAGCACCAGAGCGCGCTGCACGAGATCGTCGAGGTCCTGCCTCTCACCATGCGCAACGTGGGCGACGCCATCGGCAAGGAAGGACCCTACGAGGACCGCCTCAACGTCCGCCTCCCACCGACGTACCTCGTGCCGGAGAACCACCTCGTCCGCGAGATCTGCGACGCGCTGCCGGTGCGCCTGTGCCCGCTGCTCGGCACGTCGCCGTCGCTGCAGCAGCTCCTGGAGATCCTCGGAGGTATCGGCCGATGACACGCGACAGGACCCGCCGAGGATGGTTGCGACGCGGCGCGCTCGCCGTGGCCGCCGCGGTCGTGATCAGCGGTTGTGGCACGACCGCCTCCGACCTCCCGCTGCCGGGCACCCGGGCGGCCGAGGGCTCCTACGAGATCTCCGCGATCTTCGACGACGCCCTCAACCTCGAGGTCGGCGCCCAGGTCCGCATCGACGGGCTGCCGGTCGGCCGGGTCACCCGGCTGGGCACGCGGGACTTCCGAGCCGAGGTCGTCATGGCCATCGACCCCGACGTCGAGCTGACCTCGGAGGCGACGGCGCGCTTGCGCTCGACCACCGCGCTCGGCGAGCTGTTCGTGCAGGTGGACCCCGCCGACGGCGGTGAGGTGCTGGGCGACGGTGACGAGCTCACCCCGGCGCGTACGTCGGTGGCCGCGACGGTCGAGGACACGCTCGCTGCCGCGTCGATGCTCATCAACGGCGGCAGCCTCGGGCAGGTGCAGACGATCGTCGAGGAGCTCAACACCGCGGTCGGCGGCCGGCGCGCGAGCGCCAAGCAGCTGCTGACCGAGACGGAGACGTTCCTGACCGAGGCGAACCGCAGCACGGCCGCGATCGACCGCACGCTCACCACACTGCGCGACGCCGGTGCGCTGCTCGACCGGCGCGAGCAGTCGATCAACACGGCGCTCACCGAGATCGCGCCGGCGGCGCGCGTGCTGCGCCGCAACACCGACGACCTGGTGGGCCTGCTCGAGACCTCGGACGAGCTCGCCCGCACCGGGGACCAGGTGGTGCGGGCGATCCGCGACGACTTCACCCAGGTCGTGGAGCAGCTGCACCCCGTCCTCGACGAGCTGCTGACTATCTCCGACCAGGTCGGTCCCGGGCTCGAGGCCACCGCGCGCTTCTCGCGGCTCTTCGACGCGGCGGTGCCCAGTGACTTCCTCAACCTGCACTTCATCCTCGGCACCCGGATCACCGTCGGCAACCCGAGTCTGCCGATCCCCGAGATCGAGGTCCCCGACCTGCCGCTGCTCCCGGGCCTCCCCGACATCGGGATCCCGGGCGGCATCATCGACCTGCTCCCGGGCCTCGCGGACCTGCTGCGTCCCGGTGGTGGCAAGACCACGGCGCCGCAGTCGGAGCTGCCCGGCCTGGGGAGCATCCTCGGGAACCTCGGCAAGCTCGGCATCACCTCCGAGCTCGGCGCCGGTGCCGAGGGCGCGGACCCGGGCAAGCCGGGTGGTGCGCAGGGCACGAAGCCCGAGCCCGCACCCGCCGGTGGTCTGGCCGGCATCGTCGACTCGCTCGTGGGTGGCCTGCAGGACCTGATCGGAGGACGACGATGAAGCACA
Source organism: Nocardioides massiliensis (assembly GCF_030811215.1). Lineage (NCBI taxonomy): Bacteria > Bacillati > Actinomycetota > Actinomycetes > Propionibacteriales > Nocardioidaceae > Nocardioides > Nocardioides massiliensis. The sequence continues at coordinate 3,039,171 of NZ_JAUSQM010000001.1, read as the reverse complement.
AGAACGTCGCCAGCATCGTCGGGCTGGTGCTCACGCTGGTCGGGTGCCTGGTCTACCTCAGCACGGAGATCCTCGCGACGCCGATCTCCTCCAGGCCACAGACCATCACGGTCGAGCTCGAGCGCACGGGGGGTCTCTACGAGGGCTCCGCCGTCGCCTACCGCGGGCTGCGGGTCGGACGGGTCAGCAGCATCAGCCTCACGCCGACCGGTGCAGAGGCGACCCTGCGGATCACCAGCCCGGTCGACGTACCGGCCGACACCGCGGCGGAGGTGCGCAGCCTCTCCCCGGTCGGTGAGCAGTTCCTCGACCTCCAGCCGGCCTCCGAGGGTGGACCGTTCCTCGCGAGCGGGGACCGGATCTCCGGCGACGCGGTCGACGTGCCGGTGTCCCTGGCCTCGGCCACGGGCTCGCTCGACCGGCTCCTGCAGCAGGTGGACGCCGACGACGTGCAGACCGTGCTCACCGAGCTGGCCGCCGCGACCGAGGGCTCCCAGGCCTCCCTGGAGTCGTTGCTCGACTCCACTGACGAGCTGGTCACCGCGCTCGACGACGTGTGGCCCGAGACCCGCCGCCTGCTCACCAACGGCCGCACCACCCTGCGGACCCTCGCCGGCTCCGGGCCCGAGCTGCGCAAGCTGAGCCGCTCGGCGAAGCTGTTCGCGGCGTTCCTGCGCAACTTCGACCCGGAGTTCCGCGACATCCTCGAGGCGTCGCCACAACAGCTCGCGACCACCCAGCTGCTCGTGCGCGACCTGCGCCGGGTGCTGCCGGACTTCACCACCAGCCTGCACGGCCTGACCGACATCCTGGCCGCGCGTACGCCGCACGTGCGCGAGCTGCTCGACATGCTCACCTACGGCACCTCACGGTTCGGCTCGGCGTTCCGTGACGGCTACCTGCACATCAACCTCAACATCCACGGCGTCGAGCAGTGCTCCTACCACACCAAGGAGCTGGACCCGAAGACCACGAAGCGCCGCCCCCTGCAGCGCGACGGCCACTGCCCGATGGACAGCCTGGTCGCCAAGCGTGGCGCCCAGCATGCCCCCGGCCCGGTGGACTACAAGGACTGAGGGACGCGGCAGTTTCACCGCCAGTCGAACGACACGCCCGTCCGTCGTACGAAACTGCCCGGCGTGTCGGGCAGTTTCGTTACTCGGGCGGTGAAACTGCCGGCTCGCCGAAGGCGCGAGCAGCGTGGCGGATGAAGGGGGCGTGCAGGTCGCGGATGGCCTGGCCGAGGTCGTCGTCGGGGACGGTCCCGGCGGTGAGCAGGCCGGTGAGCCGGGCGGCGACCGCGGCGACGAGCGCCTCGGCGGCGAAGATGTCGTCGGGGTCGCTCAGGTCGAGGACGTCGACGAGCGCGGTCGCGAAGTCGTCCTGGATGCGGGCCCGGCGGCGCGCGGCCTCGGGGCCGGCGGCGTAGACCTCCACGAGGAAGACGCGGGCCAGGGACGGCTCGCTCGCCAGGCCCTCGAGGTAGGGGCCGAGCACCGCCGCGAAGCCGGCGCTGCGTGAGGTGCGTGCGGCCTCGCGGGCCTTCTCCACGCCTTCGCCGAGCACCACCAGCAGGAGACCCGCAGCAGCGTCGAGGGCGGCGAGGAAGCAGTCGGCGCGGGAGTCGAAGAGCCGGTAGAACGTCTCGCGGGACACGCCAGCGGTCTTGATGATCGCCGCGACGGGGGTCTCGGCGTATCCCCGCTCGGCGACCTCCTCCACGCACGCGAGCAGGATGCGCTCGCGTTGCTGCGCGGCGACCTCCTCCGGGCTGAGGCCGTGGCGACCACGAGGCAGGCGCTGACCGTTCTTGGACCTGGCCTGAGCGCTCATCGCCGCGGTGCTCCCCGCGGGGCGTCGGGGACGACCCCTAGCGTCATCAGGGTCGTGGCAAGCATGTCGTAGTGGCCCACCAGAAGCAGGAACTCGATGCACGAGCGCTCGCTCAGGTGGGCGCGCAGGGCGGTCCAGGTCGCGTCGCTCAGCGCGCGGCGCTCGAGCAGCTCCTCGGCCGCCTCGAGCAGGACCTGCTGGCGCTCGCTCCACCCGGGCGCCTGCGAGCCCTCGGCCACGCGGCTGATCTCCGCGTCGGTCAGTCCGACCCGCCGGCCGAGTCCCTCGTGGTGGGTGCGCTCGTAGTCGCAGTCACGCACGTGGGCGACGCGGAGGATGACGAGCTCGGTGTCCCGACGCGGCAGGGTGCCGCCCGGCATGAGGCCGCCGGCGAACAGCAGCCAGCCCCAGAAGAGCCGCCGGGTGCGGCCGAGCGTGGTGAAGATCCCCGGGGGACCGGTGCCGGTGACCCGCCCCGCCGCCTTGGCGAAGAGCCAGGCGGGGATGCCGATCTGGCGACGGTCCCCGGGGGTGATCCGGGGGGTCATGACGCGGCCGTCGTGCGATCGAGCTCGGGCCGGCGTGCGCGACCGACCTCGGGCAGGGCGCGGTTGGCGCCTGCGTTGAAGGCGCGCATCGCCAGGACGTACGCCGGCGGCACCATCCGCTGGGCCCAGTGGGCCAGCCGGATGTCGAAGGAGGTGTAGACCCAGTAGGTGTTCTTCGCGACGCCGCGCAGGATGGCCACGGCCGCCTCGTCGGGGCTCGCCGCCCGCTTGACGAAGTGCGCGCGCGCCTTGGCGAAACGCGGGGCGGTGGTGTCGATGCCGGCGACGTCGATGGTCTCGGTGAGACCTGTCGCCACGGCGCCGGGGCACACGAGGCTGACCCCGATGCCGTGTCGGTGCAGGTCGAAGCGCAGCACCTCCGAGACCCCGCGCAGGCCGAACTTGCTGGCGCTGTAGGCGGCGTGCCAGGGCATGCCGATGAGCCCGGCGGCCGAGGAGACGTTGACGAGGTGACCACCGCGACCGGCGTCGATCATCGGTGGGAGGAAGGTCTCGATGACGTGGATCGGACCCATGAGGTTGACCTCGACCATGGCGCGCCACCGCGCGTGGTCGAGGGACTGGACCGTGCCCCACGACGAGATGCCGGCGATGTTCATGACCACGTCCATCGCGCCGTGGGCGGCAGTGATCTCCTCACCCATCGCGCGCACGGTCTCGTAGTCGCTGATGTCACCGGCACGGAAGTAGTCGACCTGGCCGCCGCTCGCGCGGATCTCGGCGACCGTCTGCTCGAGGTCGCCGGCTCGCAGGTCGGTGAGGTAGAGGCGCGCGCCGTCCGCGGCGGCACGCAGGGCAGTGGCACGACCGATGCCGCTGGCGGCACCGGTGATGAAGACCGCGCGGTTGCGGAGGGAGCGCAGGTCGGGTCGTCGTGTCATGGCGGGAATCTACCAGTCCGAAGAACATCAGTGTTCGCAATTGTCTCGGGATGCGGCGCCCAGGGACGACGGGATCAGAGCAGGGGGCGCAGGGGAGCGAGCACGGCCTCGGTGAAGCGGCGGTGGATCCCGCGCGCGGTCCACTCGTCGGCGCGCAGCTCGGTGCAGTTGCCGAGGTCGGTGCGGAAGATGGTCTCCATCTTCGCGGCCATGGCGGGGTCGATGAACTCGACGTTGACCTCGTAGTTGCCGGTCATGCTGAGCCGGTCGATGTTGGCCGTGCCGATCGTCGACCAGCTGCCGTCGATGGTCGCGGTCTTCGCGTGGACCATCGCGCCGGTGTAGCGGAAGATCCGGATCCCGGCGGCGAGCAGCTGGGAGTAGTAGCCGCGCGAGAGCCAGTCGGCCACCACGTGGTTGGACTTGGCCGGCACCAGCAGGCGTACGTCGACCCCGCGCTGCGCAGCGGCGACGAGACTGTCGACGAAGTCCTCGTCGGGGATGAAGTAGGCGTGGGTCATCCAGATGTGGTGCTGGGCGCGGTTGATCGCCTCGAGATACATCGACCGGATCGGGAACATCCACATCCGCGGCACGTTGCGGTGCACCCGGATGTGCGGCGCCCAGTCCGCCACGGTCTCGAGCAGCAGCGGCCGATCGACGTGGCGCCCCATGCGGCCGCGGCTGCGGCGGTGCAGGTTCCAGAAGTCGGCGAACGCCCGACTGAGGTCGAACACGCCGGGACCGGTGATGCGGCAGTGCGTGTCGCGCCACTCGGTGGCGTACGCCGTACCGACGTTGTAGCCGCCGACGAAGCCGACCTGGTCGTCGACGACGAGGATCTTGCGGTGATCGCGACCGTAGCGACGCAGGTCGAAGGGCCGCAGCCCGGCGTTGTAGACGGGGAACTCCAGCACCCGGAGGGCGGGGGAGAAGCGTTTGAAGCGCCGCGGCACCACGAGGTTGGCGAAGCCGTCGTAGATGACGTAGACGTCCACCCCGCGCTCGGCCGCCTCGGTGAGCGCCCGCTTGAAGCGCTCCCCGACCGCGTCGCCCTTCCAGATGTAGGTCTCGAAGAGGATGCGCGACCGGGCGCCCGCGATCGCCTCGAGCATGTCGTCGTACAGGTCCTGCCCGAAGGTGTACGTCGTGACGGTCCCGCCCTCGACCTCCACCGCCGTCGGGGGCGTGACCGGGAACTTCGCCGGTCGCTTCCCGCGCCGGCGGTAGGAGTCCACCAGGGTCAGCGAGATCGCGAGGAGCAGCTGCAGGCCGAAGACGGTCATCAGCACGCGACGCACGACGGGCCACACGGGCAGGGCGGCCCGCAACGCCGTCACCAGCGCGGGTTCGGGAGCAGAGGTACGCCGGGCCACGACGTCATCTTGTCAGGTGCTCCACCGCGCGGCGCGCAGCGTCAGTCCCCGGTGGCGGGTGCGGGGGCGGGCTCGAAGGTCAGCCGGACCGCGTCGCCGGTCAGGACGAGGGCATTCCCGGGACGCTCGACACCGGTGACGGCGCCGAGTGCGGCGAGGTAGCGGCTCTCGAGCTCCATCACCGACGCGGGCAGGCACCCCATCTCGGTCGCTCCCAGCCCGGTGAGCAGCGGACCGTCCCCGGATGCGCCCGCCGTCGCGAAGTAGGTGTTGCAGACCTGGCCGCGCACCTCGGTGTCGGCCACTTCCAGGGTCACGGGTCGGGCGTCGACGAGCGCGAGCGCACCAGCAGCGTCACGCGCCTCGATGAGGGTCCAGGAGCCGTCGGGCAGCCGGTCGTCCTCCTGCCCGGCGCGGGCGGAGGTGTCGGAGCCGCAGCCGGTGAGGACCAGGAGGCCGAGGAGGAGCAGGAGCGGGATCGGGAGGCGCACGGAGGTACGACGCCTGGCTGCGGCGCGCGGTTCCCGGCCCGGTCGACCCGTGCTGGCGAGCGCGCTGTCAGGCGCGTTGTCGGTGGTCGCTCGTACGCTGGCTGACATGAGACCCGTCACCGACCTCGAGCGCAAGGTCGCCCCCTTCGATGTCGTCTCGGACTACTCGCCGTCGGGTGACCAGCCGGCTGCGATCGCCGAGATCGAGCGCCGCATCAAGGCCGGCGAGCAGGACGTCGTCCTGCTCGGTGCCACCGGCACGGGCAAGACCGCCACCGTCGCGTGGGTCGCCGAGCGGCTGCAGCGGCCGGTCCTGGTGATGCAGCCCAACAAGACCCTGGCGGCGCAGTTCGCCAACGAGCTGCGCCAGCTGTTCCCCCACAACGCGGTCGAGTACTTCGTCTCCTACTACGACTACTACCAGCCCGAGGCCTACGTCCCCCAGACCGACACCTACATCGAGAAGGACTCCTCCATCAACGAGGAGGTCGAGCGGCTGCGGCACTCGGCGACCAACTCGCTGCTGACCCGGCGCGACGTCATCGTGGTCTCGACGGTGTCGTGCATCTATGGCCTCGGCACGCCCCAGGAGTACGTCGACCGGATGGTCCGGCTGCGCGTCGGTGACGACTCGCTCGAGCGCGACGCGCTGCTGCGCCGACTGGTGGAGATCCAGTACTCCCGCAACGACCTCAACTTCGCTCGCGGCACCTTCCGCGTGCGCGGTGACACCCTCGAGATCTTCCCGGTCTACGAGGAGCTGGCGATCCGGGTCGAGTTCTTCGGCGACGAGATCGAGCGGCTGATGACGCTGCACCCGGTCACCTGTGAGGTGCTCACCGAGGACACCGAGCTCTACGTCTTCCCGGCGTCGCACTACGTCGCCGGCCCCGAGCGCATGGAGCGGGCGATCGCCGGCATCGAGGCCGAGCTGGCCGAGCAGCTCGAGGTCTTCGAGCGCCAGGGCAAGATGCTCGAGGCGCAGCGGCTGCGCATGCGCACGACCTACGACATCGAGATGATGCGTCAGGTCGGGTCCTGCTCCGGGATCGAGAACTACTCGATGCACATGGACGGCCGCAGCCGCGGCAGCGCGCCCAATACCCTGCTCGACTACTTCCCCGAGGACTTCCTGCTCGTCATCGACGAGTCCCACGTCGCCGTCCCACAGATCGGCGGGATGTACGAAGGCGACATGTCCCGCAAGCGCAACCTCGTCGAGCACGGCTTCCGCCTCCCCAGCGCGATGGACAACCGACCGCTGCGCTGGGAGGAGTTCCTCGAGCGGATCGGGCAGACGATCTACCTCTCCGCGACGCCGGGCGACTACGAGCTCGCCAAGACCGGTGGGCCTGCGAACGCCGTCGAGCAGATCATCCGCCCGACCGGCCTGGTCGACCCCGAGGTCATCATCAAGCCCACCAAGGGCCAGATCGACGACCTGATCTCCGAGATCCGCGAGCGCGCCGACCGCAACGAGCGGGTCCTCGTCACGACCCTGACCAAGAAGATGTCCGAGGACCTCACCGACTACCTCCTCGAGGCCGGCATCCGCACCCGCTACCTCCACAGCGAGGTCGACACGCTGCGCCGGATCGAGCTGCTGCGCGAGCTGAGGCTGGGGGAGTACGACGTTCTCGTCGGCATCAACCTGCTGCGCGAGGGTCTCGACCTGCCCGAGGTCTCGCTGGTGGCGATCCTCGACGCCGACAAGGAGGGCTTCCTGCGCTCCGACAAGTCGCTGATCCAGACGATCGGGCGCGCGGCACGCAACGTGTCGGGCCAGGTGCACATGTATGCCGACAAGATCACCCCGTCCATGGAGTCGGCGATCGAGGAGACCAACCGCCGGCGTGAGAAGCAGGTCGCCTACAACAAGCTGCACGGCGTCGACCCGCAGCCACTGCGCAAGAAGATCGCCGACATCACCGAGATGCTCGCCCGCGAGGAGGAGAGCACCGCGGAGCTGCTGGCCGGCTGGACCAAGGGTGACCCGGCGAAGCCCGGCTCGCCGGTCCCGGTCCTGGGCCGGGCGGCCGACACCTCGCAGGGCGCGATGCCCGCGACCGAGCTGGCGGCCCTGGTCCAGACCCTCACCGACCAGATGAAGGCGGCGGCCGCCGAGCTGCAGTTCGAGGTCGCGGCCCGCCTGCGCGACGAGATCAGCGACCTCAAGAAGGAGCTGCGGCAGATGATGGAGGCGACCCGCTGACCCTGCCGGTCGGGAGCGCTGGCTCGGCCTGTCACAATGACTATCGACTTGGAGGGGAGTATTCCCCCGCGGCGACGTCGTCATCACGAGTCCCTCAGGGGGTTCCGGTGTCGCCGGCTCGGGCACACCGAGCGGAAGAGACCTCCGGCGAGACTGTGGCGACCGGCGGTCGCCTGCACACCGGAGAGGACCCCTCGTGGCTGAAAGCTCGTCCCTGACATGGTGGGCAGTGACGATCGGCATCGTCGTCGTCCTGCTGACCCTCGACTTCATCATCGCTGCGCGCAAGCCGCACCACGTCGGCATGCGTGAGGCGACGATCTGGTCGGTGTTCTACATCGTCGTCGCGTTGGTCTTCGGGCTGTTCGTGATCTGGTTCCACGGCGGCCAAGCCGGTACGGAGTACTACGCCGGCTACATCGTCGAGAAGAGCCTGTCGGTCGACAACCTCTTCGTCTTCCTCATCATCATGACGAAGTTCTCGGTGCCCGACGTGCTCCAGCAACGCGTGCTGCTCTTCGGCATCGCTGCGGCGCTCGTCCTCCGCGCGATCTTCATCCTCATCGGGGCGGCGGCGCTGAGCCTGTTCTCCTTCATGTTCTTGGTCTTCGGGCTGTTCCTCATCTACACCGCGGTCCAGCTGGCGCGCCATCGCAACGAGGAGCCAGACGCCGACAACGCGCTGGTGCGATGGGTGCAGAAGGTCCTGCCGACGACGGACGAGTACCACGGCACCGCGCTGACCATCAAGGAGAACGGCAAGCGGGTCGTGACCCCGCTGCTGATCGTCTTCGTGGCGATCGCCGGCACCGACGTGCTGTTCGCCCTCGACTCGATCCCCGCCGTCTTCGGGATCACGCGCGACCCGTTCATCGTCTTCGCCACGAACGCCTTCGCGCTGCTGGGACTGCGCGCGCTCTACTTCCTCATCCACGGCCTGCTCGACAAGCTGGTCTTCTTGTCGATCGGCCTGTCGATCATCCTCGGGTTCATCGGCGTGAAGCTGATCATCACGTGGATCCACGAGGACATCAACGCGGCCGTCCCGCACGTGCCGACCGGCATCTCGCTGAGCGTGATCCTCGGCATCCTCGTCATCACCACCGTGGCGAGCCTGGTCTACGCCAAGCGGCACCCGGAGGCGACGCCCGACGTGGAGCTCTCCCAGGTCGAGGGCGAGGCTCTGCGCGAGGACTGACGGTCCGGGGGGCGGGGTAGGACGCGCCCATGACCGATGCGAACCCCACCTCCCTCGACCTCGGACGCCCCACCGAGGGCGACGTCGTCGACCTGATCCTCGCCGACCACCGGCTCTTCGAGGACCTGCTGCGCCAGCTGCGCGACGCCTCCGCCGACCGCGACGCCGTACGCCGTGCCTTCTCGGCCCTGCACGTGGCACATGCCGTCGCCGAGGAGGAGGAGGTCTACCCGACGCTGCGGCGCAAGGACGCCATCTCCGAGCACGAGGCCGAGCACGGTGAGGAGGAGCACGCCGAGGGCCACGAGGCGCTGCTCGCGGTCATGGAGCTCGAGAAGTGTGAGGGTGAGGAGTTCGACGACGCCGTCGAGGAGCTCGCCGGCGCGGTGAACCATCACCTGACCGAGGAGGAGCTCACCATCCTCAACCCGGCGCGCGAGGAGATCGACGAGGACGTCCGACTCCGGCTCGGAGAGGCGTTCTGCCGGCTGCGCAACGAGGCCATCGAGGCCGGGCGCGGATCGGTCGAGGACCTGCGCGAGATCGTCGCCCAGGCCGAGAAGGAGGGCCTGCTCGACGACGAGGACTGACCCTCCGCGGTCAGCGGATGGGACGAGCTGCTGCGGGCGCGCCCGGTTGCTGGGATGCTGGCGCCGGGGTCGCCTGGGCCCCTAAAGTAGAACACGTTCCACATCGCGGTGGGGCGGAGAGGGGCGCGCAGTGCCAGAGGTCGTCGAGGCTGATCTCCTGATCGTCGGGGCCGGGCCCGCGGGTCTGTTCGGTGCCTACTACGCCGGGTTCCGCGAGCTGCGGGTCGTGGTAGTGGACTCCCTGCCGGAGCTCGGGGGGCAGGTCACGGCGATGTATCCGGAGAAGGCGATCCTCGACGTCGCCGGCTTCCCGAGCATCAAGGGCCGCGACCTCGTGGCCAACCTCGTCGAGCAGGCGGCGACCGCCAAGCCGACCTTTCTTCTCGGCCGCACCGCTAACGGCGTGGCGCACGACGGCGACCGGGTCCGGGTCACGCTGGACGATGAGACGATCGTCGACGTCGGGGCGGTCATCCTCACCGCCGGCATCGGCCGCTTCCAGCCGCGTCCGCTGCCCGCGGGTGAGGGGTGGGAGGGTCGCGGTCTGGCGTTCTTCGTGCCGCACCTCGACGTGTATGCCGGCAAGGACGTCGTCGTCGTCGGAGGCGGCGACTCGGCCTTCGACTGGGCCCACCACCTCGAGCCCATCGCCCGCTCCGTCACCCTGGTCCACCGCCGGACCGCCTTCCGCGCGCACGCCTCGACCGTGACCGCGGTCCAGGCCTCGTCCACCGAGATCGTGGTGCCCGCGACCGTCACCGAGCTGGTCGCGGGTCCCGACGGGTCCGTGGCGGAGGTCGAGATCACCGACGCCGACAGTGGCGAGACCCACCGTCGCCCCGCCCAGGGCGTGATCGCCGCCCTCGGGTTCATCGCCGACCTGGGCCCGCTCAAGGAGTGGGGCCTGACCCTCGACAAACGCCACATCGTCGTCGACACCGCGATGCGCACCAACCTGCCGCGCGTCTATGCCGCGGGCGATGTGACGGAGTACCCCGGCAAGGTCCGGCTGATCGCGGTCGGGTTCGGCGAGGTCGCCACGGCCGTCAACAATGCTGCGGTCGACATCGACCCCACTGCCCACGTGTTCCCCGGCCACTCCTCGGAAGGAAGCTGACATGACCAAGATCAAGGTCGACTTCGACCTGTGCGAGGCCAACGCCCTGTGCGAGGCGTTCGCCCCCGACGTCTTCGAGGTCGACGACGACGACATGCTCCAGGTCCACACCGACGACGTCACCGACGACAACCGCGACCGGGTCGAGAAGGCCGCGGCGGCCTGCCCGCGCGCCGCCATCCGGCTCGAGGGCTGAAGCTCCCGTCGTCCAACCGTCCCACCCGCTCCGCCGTACCCCTGCCAGCATCCTGGCGCCCTCGATGAAAGGTTCGTGTTCGCATGCCCGCAGTTGCCCCTGAGCTCTCCCTGGACGGTCGCGTCGCCGTCGTCACCGGTGCCGGTGCCGGTCTCGGCCGCGCCGAGGCCGAGGCGCTCGCCGCCGCCGGTGCCCACGTCGTCCTCAACGACCTGCCGGGTGCCGCCGACGAGGCCGCCGAGGCGATCCGGGCAGCCGGTGGCTCCGCGTCGATCGTCGCCGGTGACATCGGCGAGCGCTCGACCGCGGACGCGCTGATGGCCGCGGCCGTCGAGGAGCAGGGCCGTCTCGACATCGTCGTCAACAACGCCGGCGTGCTGCGCGACCGGATGCTGTTCAACATGAGCGACGAGGAATGGGACCTCGTGCTCCGCGTGCACCTGCGCGGCCACTTCATGCTGTCGCGCAACGCCGCCTCCTACTGGCGCGGGCTGCACAAGGAGACCGGCGAGCAGGTCTACGGCCGCGTCATCAACACCTCCTCCGAGGCGGGTCTGCTGGGCTCCCCGGGCCAGCCGAACTACGCCGCAGCCAAGGCCGGCATCACCGCGCTGACGCTGTCGACCGCGCGTGGGCTCGGCAAGATGGGCGTGCGCGCCAACAGCATCTGCCCGCGTGCCCGCACCGCGATGACCGACCACGTCTTCACCCCCGACGAGTCGGGCAAGACGATCGACCCGATGTCGGTCGAGCACGTGGCCCCGCTGGTCGCCTACCTCGCCTCGCCCGCGGCCGACCGGATCACCGGCCAGGTGTTCGTCGTGTATGCCGGCATGGTCGCCCTCCTCGCGGCCCCGGTCGTGGAGCAGCGCTTCGACGCCGCCGGTGACACCTGGGACACCACCGACCTGCAGACGCAGCTGGGCGGCTACTTCGCCGACCGCGACCCCTCGGTCGGCTTCGCCGCCGACTCCGTGGCCAAGCTCGCCTGAGCCTCAACGAACGAACGCACGCACGCCCCGCTCGCCCCTCCAGCACGAGAACGGACCCCCTCATGGCACGACTGAACGGCAAGATCGCGATCGTCACCGGCGGCGCCCAAGGACAGGGAGCCGCGATCTGCGCGGGCTTCGTCGCCGAGGGGGCGAGGGTCGTGATCGCCGACGTCGCCGACGAGCCGGGGGAGAAGCTGGCCGCCGAGCTCGGTGACGCCGCGGTCTTCGCCCACCACGACGTCAGCAGCGAGGAGTCCTGGGAGCGCGTGGTCGCGCTGACGGCGGAGACGTTCGGGCCGGTCGACGTGCTGGTCAACAACGCCGGCATCCTGACCTTCGGCGCGATCGACGAGATGGCGCTGGCCGACTACGAGCGGTTGATCGGCATCAACCAGACCGGGACGTGGCTGGGCATGCGGGCCGTGGTGCCGACCATGCGCAGCAACGGTGGCGGCAGCATCGTCAACGCCTCGTCGGTCGAGGGTCTCGGCGGGATGCCCACGCTCTCGGCGTACGTCGCCTCCAAGTGGGCGATCCGCGGCATGACGAAGGCCGTCGCGATGGAGTGGGGCCACCAGGGCATCCGCGTCAACTCCGTGCACCCAGGGATGATCGACACCGGGATGACCCGGGTGCACGGCGGCGATGCGGCGATGGAGTACGGCGCCACGAAGGTCGCCCTCAAGCGCGTGGGCCAGCCCGCCGACATGGTCGGGGTCTACGTCTTCCTCGCCAGCGACGAGTCCAGCTTCGTCACCGGCGCGGAGATCGCCGTCGACGGCGGAGCGACCGCGACCCACGCGTTCGGCGGGTAGCGGCGCGCCTCAGCGCAGACTGAGGGCCAGGCTCAGCGCAGGATCAGCCGGACCGCGACGTCCATCGACCGGGAGACGTCGGCGGCCGACGCGCGTCCGGTGACCCAGGCGACCAGGTTGGCCATCCACACGTCGCCGATGACGCGCGCGATCGCCACGTCGTCCGCGGTCGGGTCGACGTCGTCTCCCTTCATCGCCCGGGTGAGCATGCTGGTGAGATACATGCCCGCGACCTCGATCTCGCTCAGCACCGAGGAGTCGGCGAACATGAACGCGCGGGTGAGCGCCTCGGTGAGGTGCGGGTCGCGCTGCATGCCGCGGGTGTTGCGCTCGAGCAGGTTCACCACGCGGTCGGCGGGGGTGTCGCCCTCCAGGGGACGCCGCTCGAGCGCGCCCTGGGTGCGCTCGAACTCCCGGCCGAGCGCGGAGACCAGCAGGTGGATCTTGGAGGGGAAGTAGCGGTAGAGCGTGCCGAGGGCGACGTCGGCCTCCTCCGCGACCGCCCGCATCTGCACCGCGTCGAACCCGCCCTTGGAGGCCAACGTGATCGTGGCGTCGAGGATCCGCCGCCTCCGGTCCCGTTGGGCCGCAGATCCGAGATCCTCCTGGGTGAGTGAGTTCGCGGAGGGCACTGCAGTACTCCTGGGGTCGAGGGGCGGGTGAGGGGTGCAGTCACGCCGACACGTCACATGACAGAATCGGTGTCACAGTAGCAGCGCCGCAGACCACTCTTCGGGGCATAATGGAACACGTTGCAGTTTTCTACCGGGAGGTGAGTCAGTGCGGATCGCACTGCTGTCGTACCGCTCCAAGCCGCACTGCGGCGGGCAGGGGGTCTACCTACGACACCTCAGTCGCGAGCTCGTCGCCCTCGGTCACGAGGTCGAGGTGTTCTCCGGCCAGCCCTACCCGGAGCTCGACGAGGGGGTCCGCCTCACCAAGGTCCCGAGCCTCGACCTCTACCGCGAGCCGGACCCGTTCCGCATGGTCTGGCCGTGGGAGTTCCGCGACCTGATCGACATCGAGGAGTTCCTCACGATGTGCACGGCCGGGTTCCCCGAGCCGAAGACGTTCTCCAAGCGGATCGTGCGTGTCCTGGCCGACCGGATCGGTGACTTCGACATCGCTCACGACAACCAGGTGCTGGGCTACGGGATGCTCGAGCTGGAGAAGGCCGGCCTGCCGCTCATCACGACGATCCACCACCCGATCACCTTCGACCGGCGCGTCGACCTTGCCGCCACGCGCGAGCTGGGCTGGTTCCGCCGCGCGCGCCGACAGTTCTCCGTACGCCGCTGGTACGGCTTCCTGCGCATGCAGGGCAAGGTCGCGCGCCAGCTGCGCAAGATCCTCACGGTGTCGGACTCCTCGAAGCGCGACATCGCCGCAGACTTCGGCGTCGACCCCGACCGCCTGCAGGTCATCCCGCTGGGCGTCGACGACGTCTTCGTGCCGCCCTCGAAGCCGCGCGTGCCGGGCCGCCTGGTGGCGATGGCCAGTGCCGACAGCCCCATGAAGGGCATCGCCACGCTCCTCGAGGCGTTCGCCAAGCTCCGCACCGAGCGTGACGTCGAGCTGCTGCTGGTGAGCAAGCCGACCGCGGGCGGGCGCACCGAGCAGCTGATCGACAAGCTCGGCATCGCCGACTCCGTCAGCTTCGTCCACGGCGTCTCCGATGCCGAGCTGGTCGAGATCATGGGCTCGGCCGAGCTCGCCTGCGTGCCGTCGCTCTACGAGGGCTTCTCGCTGCCGACGGCAGAGCTGATGGCGTGCGAGACCCCGCTCGTGGTCAGCCGCGCCGGCGCCATCCCGGAGGTCGTCGGACCCGACGGCGAGTGCGCCGACCTCGTCACCCCCGGTGACGTCGGTGAGCTCACGCACGCGATCGCCGCGCTCCTCGACGACCCAGAGCGCCGGGCCCGCATGGGCGCTGCGGGCCGCCGCCGCGTCCTGGAGCGGTTCAGCTGGCGCGCCGTCGCCGTCGCGACCGCCGCCGCCTACGAGGAGGTGCTCGCCGCCCACGGTCGCACCCCCGCATCTGCCTCCGCACCCTCCACCCCCTCCAGCCCAGCCCCCTCCAGCCCAGCCCCCTCCAGCCCGTTCGCAGAGAAGGACCCCGCCTGATGCTGACCGTCGACTTCGACCGACTCGGCCTGCGCGCCGGCGACCGCGTGCTCGACATGGGCTGCGGCGGCGGCCGACACGCTTTCGAGATGTACCGCCGCGGTGCCGACGTCATCGCCTTCGACCAGGACGCCGACGAGCTGGCCGGCGTACGTGAGATCTTCGCCGGCATGCGCGACAACGGTGAGGTGCCGGCCGGCGCGGAGGCCGACGTCAAGGAGGGCGACGCCCTCAACCTGCCGTTCGCCGACGGCGAGTTCGACCGGATCGTCGCCGCCGAGGTGCTCGAGCACATCTGGGACGACGTCGACGCGATCAAGGAGCTCGTGCGGGTCCTGCGCCCCGGCGGCACCCTGGCGATCTCCGTGCCGCGGTGGCTTCCGGAGGTCGTGAACTGGAAGCTCTCGGACGAGTACCACAACGCCCCCGGCGGCCACATCCGGATCTACACCGACCACGAGCTGATCGACAAGGTCACCAAGGCGGGGCGGCCCAACGACGGCCAGCCCGGCGACGCGATGATCTTCGAGGGCAAGGACTACGCCCACGGTCTGCACGCGCCGTACTGGTGGATCAAGTGCGCCGTCGGCGTCAACAACGACGAGCACCCGCTGGCCAAGGCCTACCACAAGCTCCTGGTCTGGGAGATCATGAAGCAGCCCAAGGCGCTTCAGGTCGCGAGCAAGGTCCTCGACCCGATCATCGGCAAGAGCCTGGTGCTCTACTTCCGCAAGCCGGAGGCCTGAGCCGCCCGTGAGCTCCCCGATCCCTTTCCTCGACGGTGTCCTGACCGCTGACGAGGTGGCGACGACCGCCGCCACGATCGTCGGCATGCAGGAGGCCGACGGCGCCATCCCGTGGACCGTCGGCGACAAGGTCGACGTCTGGAACCACGTCGAGGCGGCGATGGCGCTGCAGGTCGCCGGCGAGGTCGAGGCGTCGCACCGCGCCTACGACTGGTGCCTGGCGATGCAGCGACCCGACGGGACCTGGCCGATCAAGGTCGTGGAGGGGGTCGTCGCCGACGACGGCGCCGAGACCAACATGTCGGCGTACCTCGCGGTCGGGGTCTGGCACCACTGGCTCATCCGCGAGGACCTCGGCTTCGTACGCCGCATGTGGCCGGCCGTGCTGAGCTCGCTCGACTGGGTGGTCTCGATGCAGCTGCCGTGGGGTGGCATCGCCTGGCGGCGCCGGGAGGACGGTGTCGTCGATGCCGAAGCGCTGCTCACCGGCAGTTCCAGCACCTATCACGCACTGAAGGCAGGCCTCGCGGTCGCGGAGCTGATGGAGTCGCCGCAGCCGGAGTGGGAGATCGCCGCGTCCCGGCTGCGCCACGCCATCCGTCGGCACCGAGACCTCTTCCTCGACAAGAGCACGTTCTCGATGGACTGGTACTACCCGGTCCTGGGCGGCGCGGTCCGCGGCGCGGAGGCCGAGGAGATGATCGCGGCCAAGTGGGACAACTTCGTGCGTCCCGGTCTCGGCATCGTGTGCGTCGACACCAACCCCTGGGTCACCGGCGCGGAGACGTGCGAGCTCGCGATGGCACTCGACGCGATGGGTGACCACGCGCGGGCGCGTGCGCTGGTGCAGGACATGCAGCACCTGCGCCACGAGAACGGCTCGTACTGGACCGGCTGGGTCTACGACAACGAGGTCTACTGGCCGCACGAGCAGACGACCTACACCGCTGCGGCCGTGATCCTCGCCGTCGATGCGCTCGGCCGCGTCACCCCGGGCTCGGACATCATGCGTGGCGCGACGCTGCCCGCAGACTTCGCGCCGATGGCGCTGCGGTGCGGTTGCGAGCCAGCCGCGGAGCGGCTCGGTCAGCCGGTCTAGCCGACGGCGTCGCCGGCCTGGCCGCTGACCCGCTCGAGCACCCGCATCGAGCCGACGGTCTCGACCTCGCGGAACGCTCCGCTCTCCATGGCCCGCAGGAAGACGTGGTACGGCGCCTGCCCGCCGTCGGCGGGGTCGGGGAAGACGTCGTGGATGACCAGCTCGCCCCCGGGCATGAGCCAGCGCGCCCACCCGGTGTAGTCGGCCTGCGCCGGCTCCTCCGCGTGTCCGCCGTCGATGAAGAGCAGCGACAGGGGAGTGCGCCAGTGAGCGCTCACCGTCGTGGACGCGCCCACGATGGCGACGACCCACTGCTCGAGGTCGGCGTGCGCGACGGTGCGCCGGAAGAACGGCAGCGTGTCCATGAGGCCGAGCTCGGGATCGACCACGGTCGGGTCGTGGTGCTCCCAGCCGGCCTGGTTCTCCTCGGACCCGCGGTGGTGGTCGACGGTGAAGACCACCGCATCAGGTCCCGTCAGGCGGGCTGCGGCCCCCAGATAGACGGCCGACTTGCCACAGTAGGTCCCGACCTCGAGAGCAGGTCCGTGGGGGAGTCGCGCCAATGCGCGGCGGTGGAGCAGGTCGCCTTCGTCCTCCGGCATGAAGCCTTTGGCCTGGCGCGCGTGGGACTTCCAATCGTCGGACACGCGGCCAGACTATAGAGTGAAACACGTTCTAGTTGTGCGGGTGGAAGGGTCTGGCATGTCGATCGGCATCACCGACGAGCACGTCGAGCTGGGGGCGAGCCTGCGCAAGTGGGCGGCCGGGGCGCGCGGCATCGACGCCGCCCGGGCGGCCGAAGGTGAGGCCGGCGCGACGTTCGAGGACCACTGGCGTGCGGCGACCGAGATGGGCGTCGCGTCGATCGCGCTCGACGAGTCCCTCGGTGGCGGGGGTGGCTCGGCGCTCGATGCCGCGGTCGCCCTCGAGGCGTGCGCGCACGCGCTCGTGCCGGGCGCACTGCTGTCGACGACCGCCGCCGGGCTGGTGCTCGCCGGAGCGGGCGAGGCCGGTGCTGCTGGCGTGCGGTCCGTCGTCGACGGCGAGGCGGTCGGGATCGTGCTCGACGGCTACGTGTGGGACGCCCCGTCGGCCACGCGGTTCCTGGCTCCCGCCGGCGACCAGTGGGCGCTCGTCGCCCGCGATGACCTGCGCTGCACCCCTGCGGTCGGCCTCGACCTCACCCGCCGCTTCGGCCGGCTCGACGCCGAGGTGGCTGAAGGGACGGGCACCGTACTGCCGGGCGTCGACACCGACGCCGTCTGTCGTGCGGTGACCACCTTCGCCGCCGCCGAGGCCGCGGGCGTGGCGCGCTGGTGCCTGGAGACCGCGGTCGAGTACGCCAAGACCCGCGAACAGTTCGGCCAGAAGATCGGCGCGTTCCAAGCGATCAAGCACCTGTGTGCGGAGATGCTGGAGACCGCCGAGGCGGTCACCGCCGCGGCCTGGGACGTCGCCGCGGCCGTCGACGACGAGCCCGAGCAGTGGGCCTTCGCCGCCGACGTCGCGTCCGTGACCTGCTTCGACGGCGCGGTCGAGGTCGCGAAGTCCTGCATCCAGGTCCTCGGCGGCATCGGCTTCACGTTCGAGCACGAGGCGCACTTCTACTACCGGCGCGCCATGAGCCTGCGCGCTCTGATCGGCGACACCTCGCGTGCAGCCGAGCGGCTCGCGGCGCGGGCCGCCCACGGCGTACGGCGGGCGGTGGCGGTGGACCTGGAGGGTCGCGACGAGGCCATCCGTCCGGATGTGCGCGCCGAGGCCGAGCGGATCGCGGGACTGCCGGAGTCCGAGCGGCGCGCGGCGCTGGTCGACACGGGCCTGCTGACGCCGCACTGGCCCGCGCCGTACGGACGCAACGCCGACGCCGTCGAGCAGGTCGTCATCGACCAGGAGCTGGCCCAGGCCGGAGTCACTCGCCCCGATCTCGTCATCGGCGCGTGGGCGCTGCCGACGATCATCGACCACGGCAACGACGAGCAGCGCGAGCGGTTCGTGCGCCCGACGCTGCTCGGCGAGCTCGAGTGGTGTCAGCTGTTCTCCGAGCCGGGTGCCGGCTCCGACCTCGCCTCGCTGCGCACCAAGGCCGTGCGGGTCGAGGGCGGATGGCGCCTGACCGGTCAGAAGGTCTGGAACTCCGTGGCGCAGCGCGCCGACTGGGGGATCTGCCTCGCGCGGACGAACCCGGACGTGCCGCAGCACAAGGGGATCAGCTACTTCCTCGTCGACATGAAGAACAGCCCCGGCCTCGACGTACGCCCCCTGCGGGAGATGACGGGGGAAGAGCTGTTCAACGAGGTCTTCCTCGACGACGTCTTCGTGCCGGACGAGTGCATGGTCGGCGAGGAGGGCGATGGTTGGCGGCTGGCACGCACCACTCTCGCGAATGAGCGGGTCGCGATGGCCACGATCCGCCTCTCCACCAGCACCGAGCGCGCGGTCGAGCTCGCGGGTGAGCTCGAGCTGAGCGGCACCCAGCTAGCCGAGGTCGGCCGCTCGGTCGCGCTCTCGACCGTGTGCACGCTGCTCGGTCTGCGCACGACGCTGCGCTCGCTCGCGGGACAGGGGCCGGGCGCGGAGTCGAGCGTCGCCAAGCTGCTGGGCGTCCGCAACCGCCAGGAGGGCTCGGAGCTCGTCGTGACGCTGCAAGGTCCGCGGGTCGTGGACTGGGACCCGACCGCGCGCCGTGAGGACGCCTTCGGCTTCGACGTGTGGGAGATGCTCAACACCCGCTGCCTGTCGATCGCGGGCGGCACCACCCAGGTGCTGCGCAATGTGGTCGGCGAGCGGATTCTCGGGCTCCCGCGCTAGCGTCGAGGAATGATCGCCCTGCGGCCCATCCCGGCTGAGCGCCTGGGGGACTGGCAGCGGCGCAGTCTTGCTGCGTACGCCGATGGGCTCCGGTCGAGCGGACTGGGTGCGGGGGAGATCGGGCAGCACGTTGTCGACAGCGCCCAGTTGTTGTTTCCGAATGGCCGCTTGAGGGCGGGCCACGAGGTGTTCGACGTGCTCGTCGACGATGAGGTCTGCGGCTACCTCTGGGTCGGACCGTCCCTGTGGGGCGACGACTTCTATGTGTACGACGTCGCGGTCGACGAGCATGCGCGGGGGCGGGGCGTCGGGCGTGCGGTGATGGAGACGGTAGAGGAAATGGCCCGCGAACGGGGGCACCGGTCGGTTGGGCTCACCGTGACCGATGCGAACGTCGCGGCGCGGGGGATGTACGAGTTGCTGGGGTATGTCGAGGTGGAGGCCGTGCAGGGGCGGGGGTTCCTGCGGAAAGTGCTCTGAGCCGGCACGGCGCGCCGTCAGTCGTCCGACCGACTGTTCGGGGTGGCCCAAGCGGCGCTCAATCCCGCCGCTGCGTGACCACCGGTCGGTCTGGGTCGACGAGGTACCCCATGTCGACCTCGAGTGCGATCGCTAAGAGGTAGATCGTGTCGAGCTTGGGATTGGCAGGTTGCGGCCGGCCCGGTGCGTCTCTCAGGTTGTTGGCGTTGCTCTCGATGAGTTGAATCTGCCTGAAGCTCACGCCGGATTCCTGCGCGAGTGTGAGCTGGCTCCATCCCCTCTCATGGCGCGCTGCTCGCACCTTCTCCGACAGCGACGCCACGTAGGTCGCGAAGTCGTCGGATCGCGGGCGAGAAGGCACGCCTGACACCTCAGTCGTCTCAACTCCGCACCGCGACGCAATGCATTGCGTATCGTGTGTGACATATGAGTGACGGGAGCAGGACGGAGGCTGTCGGGGATCCGGCAACGCTGGCGAACCCGATCCTGAACGGGCCGTACGACGTGCCGTCTCGGTACTTCGAGATCGGACTCCACGGTCCGACGGGGAAAGCGCTCGAGGGCAGGCGACCCAGTGAGTCGTTCATCCCGGTCGCTCCGGTCCGCAAGGGCGGGCGGGGGCGTGACTCCTCGGTGCAGGAGGCGCTCGCGCTCACACATGAGCAGGTCGAACGAAACAGCCTGATCAACGAGCTGCGGCAAGAAATCGCACTCTGGCGAGCCCGCGGCTACGACGGCGTCACCGCAACGAGCCGGAAGTTGTTGCTCCATTGGGCCGACGAGCACCGGGACAACCGCGTCCTCTTCGCGCAGCGTGAGGCGGCCGAGACGGCGATCTTCCTCGCCGAGGTGAGTGGACGCAGACACGGCTACCGCGACTGGCGTGGACAGTTGGCCGAGATCAACACCGAGCACAACGCGGGCCTGCCGCGGGTCGCCCTCAAGATGGCCACCGGGTCCGGCAAGACGGTGGTGATGGCGATGCTGATCGCCTGGCACACCCTCAACAAGGTGGTGCATCCGCGGGACGCGCGGTTCGTTCGCCGGTTCCTGGTGATCGCCCCTGGCATCACGATCCGCGACCGGCTGCGCGTCCTGCAACCGAACGATCCCGACAACTACTACGACGCCCGAGACCTGATTCCACCCGACCTGCGGCCGTTGCTCGGCAAGGCGCAGGTGCTGGTCGTGAACTATCACCAGTTCCTGCTGCGGGACGCGAAGGAGATCAAGGGGGTCTCCTCCACAACGCGGAGGATCCTCACCGCGGGCAAGCCTGATCCGTTCCGGGAGACCGAGGACGCCATGGTGTCGCGGGTGCTGCGCGGGTGGGGCGTCGGCAGCGGACGTCAGCAGAGCGACATCGTGGTGATCAGCGACGAAGCGCATCACTGCTATCAGGACAAGCCCATCACCATCGAGGGCGAGGATCCCGATGCCGAGGACCGCGACCGCAACGCCGACGCGCGCGTGTGGTTCAAAGGCATCCAGGCGATCGCACGCAAGGTCGGCGTGAAGACGGTCTACGACCTCAGTGCCACGCCGTTCTACCTCAAGGGGTCCGGCCACAAGGAAGGCTTCATCTTCCCTTGGGTCGTCAGTGACTTCTCGCTGATGGATGCGATCGAGGCCGGCATCGTCAAGGTGCCGCGCACGCCGGTCGACGACAACGCAGCGCATGACGTCGTGACCTATCTCGATCTCTGGGAGCGGATCGGCAAGTCGCTGCCGCGGCGCAACCGCAAAGACATCGATGCGAGCAACTGGACCTACCCCGACGAGCTCGTCGGCGCCCTGCGCAGCCTGTACCGCTCCTACGAGCAGTCGTTCCGCCACTGGCAGGAGTCGCTCGAACCCCTCGGGCACACCCCGCCGGTGTTCATCGTGGTGTGTCCCAACACCGCGGTCTCGAAGCTGGTCTACGACTGGATCGCCGGTCACGAGGTCGGGGAGGAGGGCCACCGGACCTGGCGGTCCGGTCAGCTGCCGTTGTTCAGCAATGTCGAGGACGGCAGTCCGCTCGCACGCCCCCGCACCATCCTCGTCGACAGCGCCCAACTCGAGTCCGGCGAGGCGATGAAGAAGGACTTCAAGGACGCGGCCGCGGCGGAGATCGAGGCCTTCAAGGCCGAGTTGCGCGTGCGCAACCCCGGTGCGAACACCGACGACATCACCGACGAGGACCTCCTGCGCGAGGTGATGAACACCGTCGGGAAGAAGGACCGCCTGGGCGAGCAGGTCCGGTGCGTGGTGTCGGTTGCCATGCTCACCGAGGGATGGGACGCCAACACAGTCAGCCACATCCTGGGCATCCGCGCGTTCCGCAGCCAACTGTTGTGCGAGCAGGTCGTCGGGCGGGGACTGCGGCGGCGGTCCTACGACGTCAACGAGGATGGGTTCTTCGAGCCCGAGTACGCCAACGTCTACGGCGTGCCGTTCGCGTTCATCCCCACGGACAAGCCGGTCGGGCCGGAGCGGCCACCGAAGCCCAGCACGCTGGTGCACACCGTCCCAGGGCGCGAGCGCAGCCGCATCACCTTCCCGCGTGTGGTCGGCTACCGGCTCGAGCTGCCGGAGCAGGGGCAGCTCTACCTGCCCGACGATGTCGAACCGTTCGTCATCGGGCCGGAGACGATCCCCAGCTGGACCGAGATCTCCGGCGTCGTGGGGTCAGCTGAGCGCATCGAGGACGCGCCCGCTGCCGCCCGACCGCAGACGGTCGCCTTCCACCTCGCGAAGCGGCTGCTGACGACCCACTTCCGCACCGAGCGCGGGGAGGGTGACGTACGCCCGTGGCTCTTCCCTGAGCTCGTCCGGCTGTGCCGGGAGTGGATCGACCGCGCGGTGGTCGTCGAGGAGGGCTACGCACTCGCCCATCTCACGGAGTTCGTCCAGTGGCAGGCGAAAGCCGCGGATGCGATCGACGGCGCGCTGGTGCGCCACGCGGCCGTCCGCCCACGGCTGCGACCGATCCTGCACGCCTTCGAGCCGGAAGGGTCTACGGCCCGCGTCAGCTTCCACACGCGCAAACCGTGCGTCGTGACCGAACCGGATCGGTGCGAGGTGAGCCACGTGGTGCTCGACGGACCGGACGGCAACACCTGGGAACAGCTGTTGGCGACGTACGCCGAGCAGCATCCTGACGTCGCTGCCTACGTCAAGAACGATCACCTCGGGTTCGAGATCCCCTACGTCCACGAGGGCAAGCGCCACGACTACGTGCCGGACTTCCTGCTTCGGCTCAAGCAGCGGGAGGGCGACGTCGCGCGCAACCTCGTGGTCGAGGTCTCGGGCGGGCAGAAGCGCATCGCCACGCCGGGTCAGATCGATCGCAAGGTCGTCGCCGCACGTGACACCTGGTGCGTGGCCGTCAACAACCACGGCGGGTTCGGCCGCTGGGGATATCTCGAGGTCACCGACCCAGTGACCGCGAAGGACCGGCTGAACGACGCGATCCAACGACTGTACGACGACGACGGCGCCGTGGTCGGCGACCCGGACCGCGCCGACTTCGATCGGCACGCAGCGAGCAGGAGAGGACAGAATGCCGCCTCGTAAGCGCACGTCCGGCAGCCCGACGCCGGTCGAGTCGATCACCCACGGGCACAAGCGCACGAATATCCGGCTCTTCGTACCTGCGGTGGGTGTGAGCGACTCGCGGCGGTGAGCTGAGGGCGAGAAGGGGTCGAGGCCTTCCAAGATCGGGAGCGACCAAGCTGCCCAACCGGAAGGCCTCGACGGTGTCCGAGCCTACGGCGTGTTCCCGCGCGCGTTCATGTCCTGATCCCTCCTACTGCCAGCGCTGTGATCTGCTCGTCGGGCTCGAGGGCTTCCACGTCCTCGAGGTCGCCGAGCGCGGTGAGCGGCTGCGTGTCGTGGTGGAGTCCGCACCCTCGCCGATGGGCTGCCGGGTCTGCGGAGTCATCACCCACAGCCGCGGTCGCCGCGACGTGGTCCTGGTCGACGTGCCCTGCTTCGGCCGCCCGGTCCAGCTGATCTGGCGCAAGCGCACCTGGCGCTGCGCCGAGCCCACCTGCGAGGTCGGGGGGTTCACCGAGCAGCACGCACAGCTCGCCGCTCCGCGTGCGCTGCTGACCACGCGGGCGTGTTGGTGGGCCATCGCCCAGCTGCGTCGTGAGCACGCGTCCGTGGCCGGTCTGGCTCGCCAGCTCGGCACGACGTGGCGCACCGTGTGGCGCTCGATCAAGCCGCTGCTCGAACAGATGGCCGCCGATGAGGATCGCTTCGCCGACGTCGCCACCCTCGGGGTCGATGAGCACATCTGGCACCACGTCTCCACCAAGCCCATCACCGACGGCGGCCGGGGACCGAAAGAGCTGACCGGGATGGTCGATCTGACCCGTGACCAGCAAGGACGCGTCCGCGCCAGGCTGCTGGACCTGGTCCCGGGCCGGTCGGGGAAGGCCTACGCCGACTGGCTCGACGAACGTGGCGAGGGCTTCCGGGCGGGCGTGAAGGTCGCCGCCTTGGACCCGTTCCAGGGCTACAAGACGGCGATCGACGACAAGCTCCAAGACGCCGTCGCGGTCCTCGACGCCTTCCACATCGTCAAGCTCGGCACCAACGCGGTCGATGAGTGCCGGCGCCGGGTCCAGCAAGAGACCCTGGGCCACCGTGGTCGCAAGGGCGACCCGCTCTACGGCATCTCGAAGCTTCTTCGCGCCGGGGCCGAGAAGCTCACCGACAAGCAGTGGACCCGCTTCGAGAACGCGATCGCCGCCAACGAGGCCCACCTGCAGGTCTACCTCGCCTGGTCCTGCGCCCAACAGTTGCGCTCGGCCTACCGCCACCGCGACACCGCCGAGGGCAAGAAGATCGCCACCAAGATCATCGAGACGTTCCCGACCTGCCCCGTCCCGGAGATCGCCCGGCTGGGCCGCACCCTGAAGCGCTGGCGCACCGCGTTCCTGGCCTACTTCGACACTGGCCGCTCGAACAACGGCGGCACCGAAGCGGTCAACGGACTGATCGAGCTGCACCGCCGCGTCGCCCGCGGGTTCCGCAACCGCGACAACTACCGACTACGCATGCTGCTCATCGGCGGCGGACTCACCAGCCCCCACCTCAAGTAAGAAGAGCCGAATATCCCGACGGCCGACGCCCAGGACTTCGTCACGCCCGAGGTCGAGGAGCGGCGGCAGCTGCTCCTCGAGCGAGACATCGCGCTCGACCCACAACTGGTGTGGAAGGGCAAGTACGGTGACGAGTCCGCCACCGCCGTCGCCGACGCGGCGAAACTCGCGGTCGACGCCCCGCCGATCTACATCCAGGAGAAGATCGATCCGCGGGTGCTGGTCGAGAACCTCCGGCGCACAGCAGCGCGTCCGGAGGAGGAGCCCGAGCTCGCGCTCTTCGACACCTTCGACGGTCTCGACGAGCTTGACCTCGTCGACTTCTATCGACACTCCACCAACTGGTCGAACCGGATGATCCTCGGGGACTCCCTGCAGGTGATGTCGTCGCTGGCCGAGCGCGAAGAGCTCCGCGGTCAGGTGCAGATGATCTACATCGACCCGCCCTACGGCATCAAGTTCGGCTCCAACTGGCAGGCGTCGGTGCGCAAGCGCGACGTCAAGGACGGCAAGGTCGAGGACGCCGCCCGCGAAGCCGAGCAGATCAAGGCGTTCCGCGACACCTGGGAGCTGGGCATCCACTCGTATCTCAGCTACCTGCGCGACCGGTTGCTGGTTGCGCGGGAGTTGCTTACCGAGTCGGGCTCGTGCTTCGTGCAGATCGGCGACGAGAACGTGCATCTCGTGCGGAGCCTGATGGACGAGGTATTTGGGAGCGAGAACTTCGTCAGTCTCATCTCCTTCGCGACAACGAGCGGATTCACCCAGGCCACGGCATTGGGACGCAACGGTGATTACATCCTGTGGTTCGCTCGAAACAAGGACGCACTCAAGTCACGGCCGCTATGGGCACCGGCCGTTGATCGATCGGCGTACCGCTGGGTGCACTTGCCAGATGGCAGTAGTCGTTCACTGCGCAAGGCTGACCAGGGGACGGTCCCTGCCGGTGGCCGGCTGTATGCGCCCGGCGATCTGCAGTCCCAGGGGGCGGCGGACGAGCCGCAACCGTTCGACTTCCGCGGACGTACCTATGTTCCGGGAGCGAACTCGCACTGGAAGGCGAGTTTTCCTGCCGGAATGCAAAGACTGGCTTGGGCCGACCGGATCCACGTCGCAAAGACGAGCATTCGATATCGGCGATATGCCGACGACTTCCCGTGGCAGGCGCGTACGAACTTCTGGCCGGACACAGGCACTGGCAACTTCACCGACGATAAGTTCTACGTCGTTCAAACGAACACGAAAGTCATCGAGCGCTGTGTTCTGCTAGCTACCGACCCCGGCGACCTCGTGCTCGACCCTACCTGCGGCAGCGGCACCACCGCATACGTAGCCGAGCAGTGGGGACGTCGGTGGATCACCATCGACACCTCGCGTGTGGCGCTGGCTCTGGCTCGCCAGCGGCTGATGGGCGCGCGCTACCCGATGTATCTCCTCGCCGACTCCGAGGCCGGACGCGCGGCGGAGGCGAAGGCCACGGGCAAGCCGCTCCCACCCGCGCCGGTCGGCAACGACATCCGGCATGGCTTCGTCTACGAGCGCGTCCAGCACATCACGCTGAAGTCGATCGCCAACAACCCCGACATCCGTGAGGGAATGACGAGGGAGGAGATCGACGAGGCGATCAAGCGGCACGCCGACTTCGAGCTGCTCTACGACAAGCCCTACGAGGACATGAACGTCGTGCGGGTGACCGGGCCGTTCACCGTCGAGAGCCTGAGCCCGCACCGGAGCCTGGCTTTCGCCGGCGGACCGGACGACCAGGAGTCGCAGACGGAGAAGGACGGTGCCGAGCAGCCGGACGCGCCGAACTTCGAGCAGTCAATCCTGGAGAACCTGCAGCGCGCAGGGGTGCAGAACGGGCGGAAGTCCGAGCGGATCGAGTTCGACAGCGTCGATCCCTACCCCGGTCTCTACATCCAGGCCGTCGGGGTCTCGACAGGCTCGACCAACGGTGGCGGTTCGACCAACGGTGGCGGCTCGACCGGCGAGCAGACCCGGGTCGGCATCGCGATCGGGCCGCAGTACGGCACCGTGAGCCAGAAGTTCGCCAAGGACGCCGTACGGGAAGCGATCAAGGCCGGCGACATCGACCTGCTGTGCCTTCTCGGCTTCGCCTTCGACGCCCAGACAGCGGACGTTACTGAGGCGGACGGCGTCACCGTCGACACCTCGAGCGAGGGCTTCGCCGAGGTCGCCGGCGAGCGCTCGTTCGGGCGCATCAAGTTGTTGTTCGTCCGGATGAACGTCGACCTGCTGATGGGGGAGAACCTCAAGAAGACGGGAGCCGGGAACCTCTTCACCGTCTTCGGGGAGCCGGACATCGACGTGCGCGAGGACGGCGACGACCTTGTCGTCGAGCTCAACGGTGTGGACGTCTACGACCCCACCACCGGCGAGGTGCGCAGCAACGACACCGGTCAGATCGCGCTGTGGATGATCGACACCGACTACAACGGTGACAGCTTCTTCGTCCGGCACTGCTACTTCACGGGTGGAGGCGACCCCTACAAGCGCCTCAAGACCGCGCTCAAGGCGGACATCGACCCTGACGCGTGGGCGTCGCTCTATGGAACGACCTCCCGGCCGTTCGCCCGCCCCGCGAGTGGGCGGATCGCGGTCAAGGTGATCAACGACTACGGCGACGAGGTCATGAAGGTCTTCGACCTGGAGTAGGCCCGTGGCCCCGACGGAATGAGCGTCCGAGCATCATCAGTGTCGGTGGCGTGGTCCACGATGGATTCATGGATCGGAGAGGCGAGTTCGACGAGGCGCACGAGGCCGCCGACGCGCGCGAGCCGCGCCCGATGGTGTCGGCCGAGCGCCCCACGCCGGCGTTCGAGCGACGTCGAGACCCGGGGACTGTCGGTGGCGTGGTCCACGATGGATCCATGGATCAGATCGGGGAGTTCGACGAGGCGCGAGAGCCGGTCGACGAGGGTGGGCAGCTGCCGCCGGCGTGTCCGGAATGGCTGTTGGCGGACCTCGCCGCGGAGGCCCGCGGCGAGCGCCCAGAGGTGGTGCCGCCACATGTCGAGGAAGAGCTCACCTTCACCGCACGCAACGAGCTCGGTGCGCTGCGTGCGGTCGAGGTGCTGGCCGTGGTCGAGCAACGCCGATTGTTGATGCGACGCTGGGAGAGCGACCAGGTCCTGCTTGCCGTCCGTCTTGCAGAGTCCTACGAGACGATGCCGGGCGTCCGGACGGCTGACAACACCGACCGGGACCGTCCCAACCGGATCGTCGTGGCCGGCGAGGGTGCGCCGTCGGTGCACGAGCACGCCCCTTTGGAGCTAGCGGCGGCGTTGGGAATGAGCCCGGACAGCGGGATCGTGCTCATGTCGCATTCGCTCGAGTTGCGCTACCGCCTGCCGAAGCTGTGGGAACGCCTGGAAGCCGGTGAGGTGGAGGCGTGGCGTGCCCGGCAGGTCGCCGGGCAGACGTTGAAGCTCGACCTCGCGATCGTCACCAAGGTCGACGAATTGCTCGCATCCACGAGACGGGCGATCAACAAGGCCACCGCGCTGGAGCTGATCACCGAGGCACTCCTTGCTCTCGACCCTGAGGAAGCCGCTCGGTTGGAGGCGGAGAAGTCCGACGGCCGGGGGATGTTCGTCCTCCCGCCGCTTCCTGGGGACTCACCGGCGTTCACCGAGGTCCACGCTCGTTTGGACACTCCCGATGCCGAGGCGCTGGAGGCGATGGTCGAGAAGGTCGCCGGGATCCTGGCCGCTCAGCTGACTGCCGAGGGGCGGGATCCGGAGCCGTGGCAGCACCACCGCGCGACCGCGCTCGGGATGTTGGCCGACCCCCACGCCGCAGCCGAGCTGCTCGACACCGCGACCACGACACCGACCAGAGCCGGACGGCTCTACGTGCATATCGAGTTCGGCGACCTCGCCAAGCGCGTCAACACCGAAACAAGCACCGATCACGGGGCGCGTGCCGAGCGCTACGGCGCGATGACCCTGGATCTGGTGGAGCAGTGGCTGCGCCGACGCGACATCAAGGTCACGCCGGTGATCAACATGGACGCCGAGGATGCCGTCGACGGCCATGACCCACCGCCACGGATGCGCGAGCAGGTGATCCTGCGCGATGCGCACTGCCAAGCACCCCATTGCACCAGGCCCGCGCGGGCCTGCGACCTCGATCATGTGGAGCCCTACGTCCCGCCCGACGAGGGCGGGCCACCGGGGCAGACCTCACCGGCCAACTTGCAGGTCCTGTGCCGACGACACCACCGGATGAAGACGCACGCCGAAGGCCGATTCCGTGCACTGGCCCGCGCCGGCTGAAACGGGCCCGAAGGCGACGGCGATCGACACTACTGCGGCGGCCAGGTCTCCGGATCCTCACCCACGCGTCCGTCGACCGCCTCGCGGATCAGATCCGCGTGGCCGACGTGGCGGGCGTACTCCTCGAGCGTGTCGAGCACGACGCGGCGCAGGTTGGCGTTCTGCCCATCCGGCCAGGGGCCGAGCGCACTCGGTTGCGAGAGATCGCCACGGGTGAGCTCGTCGGCCAGCACGTCGCGCGCCCGTGCGACCGAGCGTGTCCACAGATCGTGGAGCTCCTCGGCGGAGTCGTCGTGCGCCGTACGCCAGGTCCACTCCCAGGCGTCGGGCGACCAGTGCTGGCGCTGCGCCAACCACGGCTCCGCGGCCTGCTGCGCGCCAACCACGCACGCCAGCTTGTCCTCGACCTGCGCGAGGTGCTTGAGCAGGCGAGCCCGGGTCACTCCGACGGAGGGTGCGGGGTTCGGAGCTGGTCGGTGTCGAGCCCGCTGACCTTCCACCAGAAGGTGGCGCGCTGGCGCTCGAGTGCCCCGAGGACCGCCTCGGCCTCGTTGCCGGCACTGTGGGGCGGGTCCGGCCACTGCTCGAAGAGTGTCGTCATGGAGGGACGGTAGTACCGCACGAGGACCGGAGCGGTCCGCGTGCGAACTCAGCCCGGCTCAGTCCGGCGCGTCAGCCGGCCGCGGCCCGTCGGCGTCGTTGAGGACGACGTGCAGGAACCGGTCCACGGCCCGCACGACGTGGGCCGACCGGATCGACGGGAAGACGTCGAACGCATGCTGGGTGCCGGGGAGCTCGGCGTACACCACCGGCTTCTTCGACGCCTCGCGCAGCCGTTCGACGAACTTCCGGGCCTGGCGGACCGAGACGAGGGTGTCGTGCGCGCCGTGGATGACCAGGAACGGTGGCACGTCCGGGGTGATGCGCAGGATGGGGGAGGCCTGCTCGAAGACATCCTGGGCGTCGGCGTAGGTCTGCTGCACGATCCGCGGCGCGAGGAACTTGTCGCGCATGTCGCGCGCGTTGCGCCCGGTGACGCCCGCGAAGTCGTAGACGCCGTAGAACGGCACGCATGCGTCGACGCTGGTGTCGGCGTCCTCGAACCCCGGCTGGTACGCCGGATCGTTGGGCGTCGTCGCGGCGAGCGCGGCGAGCTGCCCGCCGGCGGAGCCACCGGTGATCGCGAGGAACGACGGGTCGCCGCCGTACTCCTCGATGTGCTCACGGATCCACGCGATGGCCCGCTTCACGTCGATGATGTGCGCCGGGAACGCGTCGCGCGGGCTCAGGCGGTAGTTGATCGAGACGCACACCCAGCCGCGCGCGGCCATGTGCTGCATGAGCGGAATGCCCTGCTGGTCCTTGTTGCCGATCGCCCAGCCGCCGCCGTGCACCTGCAGTAGCACCGGCGCCCCCTCGACGGGGCGGTCGGCCGGACGGTAGACGTCCAGCAGGCCCCGGCGTCCGGCGTCGCTGTAGGCGATATTGCGCGCGACCCGCACGGCGTCGTCACGCATCCGGAACGGCATCAGCACCTGGCGCCATGGTGTCGCGAGGTCGAGGTCGGTCGGCTCCCGATCGAGACGGGTGCGGTAGTCCGCGCCCAGGCCCTCACGCAGCGCGGCGTCGACCTCCTCGCGCGCGTCCTGCGACTGCTTGATGATCATCGCGAACCCGGCCGCGGCGCCGAGGCCGAGCGCCGTGCCAAGCCCGTCGACCGGTCGACCGGCCCGCTTTGCGGCGGTGACGTGCCCGACGGTGTCGAGCGCGGTCAGCGCCAGCAGGTGAGGCGCGAGCTCCGCAGCGATCCACCCGACGAACATCGACGGGATTCCGGGGCGCAGTCCGTAGGCCGGCCGGAACGTGTTGGCCACGGCCGCGGCGGTGAGGAGCCGACGGCGGCGGAACCCCACGGCGTCAGGCCTTCGTCACGACGCAGTCGGCCAAAACCGGCGATCCGTCGCGCTCCCCGCCTGCGATGCTGGCCGCGACGACCAGCTCGTCGCCCTGGTCCCAGGCCTGCACCCGGATGGTCTCGCCCGGGAAGACGACGCCGGCGAACCGACCGGTGAAGGAGCCCACCCGGCTGGTGTCGCCGTCGAGCAGCGCGTCGGTGACCAGGCGGAGCACCACGCCGTACGAGCAGAGTCCGTGCAGGATCGGGGCCGGGAAGCCGGCGCCCTTCGCGAACTCGGGGTCGGCGTGCAGCGGGTTGCGGTCGCCGCACAGGCGGTAGAGCAGTGCCTGGTTGGGCGTCGTGGCGTAGGAGACGTCGGCGTCGGCCGCGCGGTCCGGGACCTCGACAGCGGTGCTCTCGCCGCGGTCGCCACCCCAGCCGCCCTCACCCCGGACGAAGATCGAGGAGCGGACCGTCCACAGCTCTTGGCCCTCGGGGGACACGGCGGTGCCCTCCTGCCAGATCACCGCGGCCTTGCCCTTGTCCCAGATATCGGTGATCCGGGTGCGCAGGGTCGCCTCGCCGGAGGTCGGGACCGGACCGTGGACGGTGATCGTCTGCGCGCCGTGGACGACCTGGGACAGGTTGATGTCGCAGCCGGGCAGGTCGAGGGGCGGCGGGTCGGTCTCGTGGAAAGTGGGGGCCACGACGGCGAAGGAGGGCAGCACCTGCAGGTTGTCGTCGTCGAGGGTGTAGCGCAGGGAGTCGGGGGAGACGAAGCTCCCGGGCTCGGATCCGGCACCCACGGCCAGGTGGTAGAGCAGCACGTCGCTCTCGTCCCACCGGAACGTCTTCTCACCGGTCGACGCGCCGATCGCGACACTGGGGTCGATGGGCATCAGGCACTCATCCCTTCGCTGGCAGCGGCTGCGTCCTCCTGGGCGGCGCAGTCCTCCGCGGCAAGGTAGCCGAAGACGATGGCCGGTCCGATGGTCGCTCCCGGTCCCGCGTAGGTGTGCCCCATCACGGCCGCCGAGACGTTGCCGGCGGCATACAGCCCCTCGATCACCGAGCCGTCCGGACGCAGGACCCGAGCGCGCTCGTCGGTGACGAGCCCGCCCTTGGTCCCGAGGTCACCGGGCACGATCTTGACGGCGTAGTACGGCGCCTGGTCGATGCTGTGCAGCGACGGGTTCGGCTTCACGGTCGGGTCGGAGTAGTAGCGGTCGTAGCCGGACTCCCCGCGGCCGAAGTCCTCGTCGACACCGGTGCGCGCGAAGCCGTTGAACCGCTCGACCGTCGCGCGCAGCGCGTCCGCCGGCACCTCGATCTGGCCGGCGAGCTCCTCCAGCGTCGCAGCCTTCTTGATCGTGCCGTTCTTGTACCACCGCCCCGGGAACGGCTGACGCGGCGCGAGACCGGCGAAGAGGTAGCGGTTGCGGTAGCGCTGGTCGATGATCATCCAGGCCGGGACATGCTGCACGCCCGTCGCCTCGCCCTTGTAGATCTCGTGGACCGCCTCGACGTAGGGCAGTGCTTCGTTCATGAAGCGCTCGCCCGCGCCGTTGACGATGATCGAGCCCGGCAGGTTGCGCTCGGCCAGGCAGAACCACGGTCCGCTCGGAAGCGGGATCGTCGGACCCCACCAGGAGTCGTCCATGAGCGCCACGTCGGCGCCCAGTGCCATGCCGGCGAGGTGTCCACCGCCGTCGTTGTACTGCGAACCGGTGGTCCACTCGACCGAGGTCGGCTTCGGTTGGTACTTCTCCCGCAGCTCGAGGTTCCGCTCGAAGCCGCCCGTGCCGAGGATGACCCCCTTGCGGGCCCGGACCTCCCGGCGTACGCCCTGGTGCTCGACGACGACCCCGACGACTCGCCCGTCCTCGAGCAGCAGCTCGGTCAACGGCGCCTCGTAGACGACCGGTACGCCGGCGTCGGACACCCCCTTGCGCAGCCCGATCGCGATCGCGTTGCCCATGGCATACATCCGGCGCCGCAGCAGCAGGCTGACCATGCGGCGTGCCATCACCTTGGCCATCGTCAACGGCCCGCGCAGTGTGCGCATGCCGAGGCTGATCTTCCGGAAGTCGGCCTGGGTGATGATCATGTTGGCCGGGGCCTTGGTGTATTGCGGGTGCAGGCGCTCGAGCTCGTCGCCGAGGAAGCGCGCGTCCAGCGGCACGGGCTCCACCGAGCGTCCGGCGAGCCGGCCTCCGGGCGCCTCGGGGTGGTAGTCGGCGTAGTTGGGCACCCACCGGAAGCGCAGCGGGGTGCGGGACTTCAGGAAGTCCATCACCTCGGGTCCGCGGTCGAGGTAGGTGTCGCGGCGTACGGCGGGGACCTCGTCGCCGACGATGGCCTGGAGGTACTCGCGTGCCCGGTCGATGTCGCCCGGGTCGGCCTGGCCGGCCTCGCGCAGGGCGTAGTTGCCCGGGATCCAGACACCGCCGCCGCTGCGGGCGGTGCTGCCGCCGAAGTGGGCGCCCTTCTCCACCAGCACGGTGCGCAGGCCGCGCGTCGCCGCGCTCAGCGCCGCACTCATCCCAGCGGCTCCGGCGCCTACGACGATGACGTCGACCTCGGTTCCGACCTCGGCGGGCCAAGCGCCCGCAGCAACTGCCGTCATGGCGGAAAATGTAACAGGTTCTAGTCCGGACGGACGGGGGATCCGCGTCGCCTCGCGCGCCGATCAACGCGTGTTGTCGACCGAAACGAGAACGTGTTCTAGTATTGCCCGGTAACCCTCCAGACAGGAGCTGTGCGATGTCCCAGGCCGTACTCGACGCCGTCCGTGATCTGCTGCCGAACTTCCGGGAGCGGGCCGAGGACGCGGAGCGTCTGCGCGTTGTCCCCGAAGCCAGCGTGAAGGAGCTCGAGGAGGCCGGGTTCTTCCGCCTGCTGCAGCCGCGCCGCTTCGACGGCCTGGAGGCCGACCCGGTCGACTTCTACACGGCCGTGAAGATGATCGCCGGGGCGTGCGGCTCCACCGGCTGGATCTCCTCGGTCGTCGGCGTCCACCCGTGGCAGATCGCCCTCTTCCCCGACGAGGCGCAGCAGGCCGTGTGGGGGAGCGACACCGCCACGCGCGCGAGCTCGTCGTACGCCCCGACCGGCAAGGCCACCAAGATCGACGGCGGCTACCAGCTCTCGGGCAAGTGGAGCTTCTCCTCCGGCTGTGACCACTGCTCCTGGGTCCTCCTGGGCGGTCTGGTCTTCGACGGCGACGGCAACGTCATCGACTTCAAGACCTTCCTCGTGCCGCGGGAGAACTACACGATCGTCGACGTCTGGAACGTCGTCGGACTGCGCGGCACCGGCTCCAACGACATCGTGGTCGAGGACGTGTTCGTGCCCGAGGCGTTCACGCTCTCCATGAGCGACACCGGCCGCTGCTACGGCCCGGGTCAGGAACAGAACCCCTCCGACCTTTACAAGCTGCCCTTCCACTCGGTCTTCACGGGCACCATCACCACGCCGATCATCGGCATGGCCGACGGGGTGTACGCCGAGCACGTCGAGATGCAGCAGAAGCGGGTCCGCGCGGCGTACCTCGGGGAGAAGGCCTCGCTCGACCCGTTCGCCGCCGTGCGCATCGCGCGTGCCTCCTCCGAGATCGACGCCGCCTGGGCGCTGCTCGTGGCCAACATCCGCGAGGAGCAGGCCTACGTCGCCAAGGGCGAGCCCATCCCGCTGCGGGTGCGCCTCAAGGTCCGTCGCGACCAGGTGCTGGGCACCCAGCGCGCCATCGACGCGATCGACGCGCTGTTCGAGGCCTCCGGGGGACGCGCACTGGCCGAGGGCACCTACCTGCAGCGCGCCTGGCGCGACGCGCACGCCGGGCGGGTGCACGCGGCCAACGACCCGGAGCGTGCGCTGCAGATGTTCGGCGCGCACGAGTTCGGCCACAAGATCGACCCGGGGATGTACTGAGTGACCGACCACACCACCGACTTCTCCAAGGACGGCACGCGCCGCACGGCGCAGGTCAAGGGCATCACGCTCAACTACTACGAGGCGGGGGTCTCGACTCCGCTCGACCGCCCAGGGGAGGTGCTCGACCAGCAGGAGGGGGCCTTCGCAGGCGGACTGCCGCTGGTGATGCTGCACGGCGGCGGCCCGGGCGCCTCGGCGTGGTCGAACTTCGGCCCGGCGCTGCCGCACTTCGCCGCCCACCTGCGGACCCTGCTGGTCGACCAGCCGGGGTTCGGCGCGTCCGACAAGCCGCCGGTGGAGGGCAACTTCTACCGGCATGCTGCCGACCACGTGGTCGCGCTCCTCGACGAGCTCGGCATTGCCAAGGTGCACCTGCTCGGCAACAGTCTCGGTGGCGGTACGGCGATGCGGCTGGCGTTGTCCCATCCCGACCGCGTCGGCCGGCTGATCCTGATGGGTCCCGGTGGCCTGAGCCTCAACCTGTTCCACGCCGACCCCACCGAGGGCGTCAAGCGGCTGATGGAGTTCAGCGCCAACCCGACGCGCGAGGCGCTGCGCGCCTTCATCTCCACCATGGTGGTCGACCAGAGCCTCGTGACCGACGAGCTGGTCGAGGAGCGGTTCGCCGACGCCACCGCGCCCGGCTCGCTCGAGGCGATGAAGTCGATGGGGTGGTCGTTCTTCAACCCGGAGACCGCCGAGGACGGCATGCTCTGGCGCGAGGCGCACCGGCTGCGCAAGCACACCCTGTTGACCTGGGGCCGCGAGGACCGGGTCAACCCGCTCGACGGCGCGCTCGCCGCGCTCAAGCTGATCCCGAAGGCGTCCCTGCACGTGTTCCCCAACTGCGGACACTGGGCACAGATCGAAGCAGCGGAGGAGTTCGCCGAGATCTCCCTGTCCTTCCTGGCCCGCCACCGCGAGCGCACCCCACGACCCCAGGAGGCGTGATGACCCAGCAGACGGCCACCCACAATGTCGGGGCCGGCATCGACATCCGATCGATGGGCTACGTCCGTGTCGAGAGCACCGACCTCGACGCGTGGCGCACCTTCGCGGGCAAGGTCCTCGGGCTCGTCGAGGTCAAGGGCCCCAACCCCGACAACCTCTACTTGCGTATGGACGACGTCTCCGCCCGGATCGTCGTCGAGCCCTCCGAGCACGACCGGCTCGGCTGCGCCGGCTGGGAGGTCGCCGACCGGCGTGCCCTGCTCGCCGCGGTCGACCACCTCAAGCACCACGGCGTCGACGTCGTCGAGGGCTCGGCCGAGGAGTGCGCCGAGCGCCGCGTGGAGGGCTTCATCCGCTTCAGCGACCCCTTCGACAACGTGTGGGAGCTGTTCTGCGGCATCACCTACGAGTCGCGCCCGCTGGTCACGCCGTACGCCCAGACCTTCGTCACCGGTGAGCAGGGGCTGGGCCACATCGTGCTGCCTGTGACCGACGACGAGGCGGCGCTTGCGTTCTACACCGACGTCCTCGGGTTCCGCCTGCGCGACTCGATGCGGATGCCCGGCGAGTTCGTCGGCAAGGAGCCCGGCTCCACCGCGTGGTTGCGCTTCCTCGGCTGCAACCCGCGCCACCACTCGCTCGCGTTCCTGCCGATGCCGAACCCGGCACGCTGCGTGCACATCATGATGGAGGTCGCCAAGCTCGACGACGTCGGCCGCGCGCTCGAGCGTGTACGCCGCTACAAGGCGCCGCTGAGCGCCACCCTCGGGCGGCACATGAACGACCAGATGGTCTCGTTCTATGTGAAGTCACCGGGCGGGTTCGACGTCGAGTACGGCACCGAGGGCCTGACCGTCGAGGACGAGAAGTGGGTCGCTCGCGAGAGCACCGCCGTCAGCTACTGGGGACACGACTTCAGCGTGGGACACCAGGCGTGATGAGGTGGGCACCGTGCACACCGATCACACCGATCACGACATCCCCGAGGGCATGCGCCCCGACGCGGCGGCGTCCTGGCCACCGCGGGAGCTGATCGACTCCTTCCTCGGCAACTTCGACTTCGAGCTGCGCCCTGGTGAGGGCACGGGACTCGGTGTCGACGACGAGGAGGCGCAGGCCGCGGCACGCAAGTTCCGCGACGTGCTGGGCCGCTACTGCAGCGGCGTGACGGTCGTGACCGCGATCTCCGGCGGTGAGCCGGTCGGGATGACCTGCCAGTCGTTCGCGAGCGTCTCGCTGTCGCCGCCGCTGGTGACGTTCCTGCCGTCGAAGACCTCGCGCGCCTGGCCGATGATCCAGCGTGCCGGGAGCTTCTGCGTCAACTTCCTCGCCGCCAACCAGGCCGCGGTATCGAACCAGTTCGCCTCCCGCGGCGCCGACAAGTACGCCGGGGTCGACTGGTCGCCGGCGCCCGGCACCGGATCGCCGCTGCTAGCGGGCACGGTCGGCTACGTCGACTGCACCATCCACGCCGTCCATCCGGCCGGCGACCACTACATCGTGGTCGGCAAGGTCGTCGATCTCGGTTTCGACGAGGGGGGCGCGACGGACCCGCTGCTCTACTACCAGGGGCAGTACCGCACCGCGACCTGACCGGTGGGTCGAGCGGAGCGGTGTCTTGAGCGGAGCCGAAGGGTCGAGACCGCGTCAGCGCGCCAGCGCCGCCCGGTGCGCGAGAGGGGTGCCGAAGAGCTGGCCGAGGGCGTGCGCGCGCTTGAACACCAGGTGGGCGTCGTGCTCCCAGGTGATCGCGATGCCGCCGTGCAGCTGCACGGTCTCGGCGGCCACGTGCTCGAGCGCCTCGCCGCAGTACGACTTCGCCACGTGCGCCAGGCGGTCCGCCTCGCTCGTGTGGTGGGCCACGGCGTACGACGCCGCCCACGACGCCGAGCGCGACATCTCGACCTGCACGAGCATGTCGGCCATGCGGTGCTTGAGGGCCTGGAACGAGCCGATCGGACGACCGAACTGCTCGCGCTCCTTCGCGTAGGCGACCGTCATCTCCAGCGCGCGCGAGGCGACGCCGACCTGGAGGGCAGCGGTCGCTGCGGCGCCGACCTGGTTGATGCGGGCTGCGACCGCGGTCGCGTCCGCTGCGAGCGGCCGCGCGGGCGTGGCGGAGTAGGCGATGTCGCCGATCCGCAGCGCCTGGTCCATGCTCGGGACCCAGGTGGGCTGCGCTTCGGCCGGGTCGACGACGAACAGCGTCGGACCGGCGTCGGTGCCGGCCACGACGAGCAGCACCTCGGCCTGGTCTGCCTCCAGGACGTTGGTAGCGGTGCCTTCGAGGACCCACCCGTCGCCGTCCTGACGCGCGGTGACCGTGTCACCGGCCAACGCGACGGTGCCGAGCGTGCCAGCGGCCAAGGGCTCGAGCAGCGCGGAGTCCGGGTTGCTCGTGGCGAGCAGTGCCTCGGAGGTGAGCACCGAGGCGAGCAGCGGCGACGGGGCGAGCGAGCGGCCCACCTCCTCGAGGATCAGCAGGGTCTCGAAGAGCGTGAAGCCGGCGCCGCCGTGCGCCTCGGGGACCGCGAGAGCCGCGGCACCGATCTGCTCGACCAATAGCTGCCACAGGGCGGGGTCGTGACCGGACTCCGAGGTGCTGGCGGCGCGGACCGCGGCGCTGTCGGCGCGCTTGGTCAGCAGGGAGCGGACGGTCGAGACCAGCTCCTCCTGCTCCTCGGTGAGGGCGAACTCCATGGCGTGCTCCTGGTCAGCGGGTAGCGGCGGGCAGGACGGCGGCGAGCACTCGGCGGCGGTGGAAGGCCGGCGTGCCCCAGGCCGACACGAGCGCGCGGATGCGCGTGATCCACAGGCTCAGGTCGAACTCCTGCGTGTAGCCGATGGCGCCGTGGCACTGCAGGCCGACGCGGGAGGCGAGGTACGCCGCGTCCGCGGCCGCGGACTTCGCGGCCGACACGTCACGGGCTCGGTCGCCCGGCTCGGCGAGCGCCGCGCCGCGGATCAGCGGACGCGCGAAGTCGAGCGCGATGCGCACGTCGGCGAGCTGGTGCTTGATCGCCTGGTAGGAGCCGATCTCGCGGCCGAACTGACGCCGCTGCTTCACGTAGTCGACGGTGTCGGCCAGCACGCGCTCACCGGCACCGAGCAGGTGGGCTGCGGTCGCCAGCACCGCCGTGTCGAACGCACGCTCGAGGTCACCGGTCGGCACGGCGTCGCCGGCGGTGACCGTGGCCAGCTTGCGGGAGCGGTCGACGGACTCCGCGGCGGCCGCGACGCTCGCGCGGTGCAGGGTGCCCTCCTGGGCCACGTAGACCACCGCGGCGCTCGCCCCGTCGACGGCGTACGGCGTGTGGGGTGGGGCGGCGACGGTGGCGAGCTCGCCCTCGGCCAGGGCGGCGAGGGCCTCGTCGTCGGCGAGGGCGTGGGAGAGGTAGGCGACCTCGGCCCAGGGACCCGGGACGGCGTACCGCCCGAGCAGCTCGTGGGCGAGCACCAACTCGACGTCGCTGGCGCCCATGCCGCCCGCGTCCTCGGCCACGACCAGGGCGTGGACGCCCTGCTCGGCCAGGCGCTGCCACAGCGTCGTACCCGCTCCCGCGTCACCCTCGGACCAGGCACGGTTGGCCGCGACCGTGTCGCTGCTGGCCAGCAGCCGGTCGAGGGAGGCGACGAAGTCGCGCTGCTCGCTGGTCGGCTCGAACCTCACTTGGCACCTCCACGGGGCTCACGGGGCAGGCCGAGGATCCGCTCGGCGACGATGTTGCGCTGGATCTCGTTGGTCCCGGCGTAGATCGGGCCGGACAGCGAGAAGGTGTAGCCGTCGAGCCAGGGCGAGGCGACCTCCGCCTCGGGGCCGCGCAGGTCGAGTCCGGCCTCGTGCAGGGCCACGTCGAGCTCGGACCAGAAGACCTTGTTGACCGAGCCGGCGGCACCCATCTCGCCGCCGTCGCGCAGCCGGGTCACGGTGCCCCACGTGTAGAAGCGGTAGGCCTGGGCGCGGATCCACGCCTCGGCGACCGCATCGGTCACGGGGGCGCGCAGCTCCTCGTCGGTGTCGGCGTAGGTCTGCAGGAGCCGGTCGGCCGCGGCGCAGAACCGGCCGGGGGAGCGCAGCGAGAGGCCGCGCTCGTTGCCCGCCGTGCTCATCGCGACCCGCCAACCGTCGCCCGGTGCGCCCAGCACGTCCTCGTCGGGCACGAAGACCTCGTCGAAGAACAGCTCCGCGAAGCCCGGCTCGCCGTCGAGCTGGGGGATCGGCCGGACGGTGATGCCCTCGGTGTCGAGGGGGAAGCAGAAGTACGTCAGGCCCGCGTGCCGCTGGGCCTCGGGGTCGGAGCGGAAGAGCCCGAACCCCCAGTGCGCGTAGGCCGCCCGCGACGACCACGTCTTCTGGCCGTTGAGGATCCACCCGCCGCGCTCCTCGTCACGGCGCGCGGTGGACCGCAGGGAGGCGAGGTCGGAGCCGGCCTCCGGCTCGGACCACGCCTGAGCCCAGACCTTCTCGCCCGTCGCCATCGACGGCAGGTAGCGCGCCTGCTGCTCGGGGGTGGCGTGGTCGAAGATGATCGGCGCCAGCAGGAAGATGCCGTTCTGGGAGACCCGGCCGGGAGCGCCGGCGCGGTAGTACTCCTCCTCGAAGATCACCCACTCGACCAGCGAGGCCTCCCGGCCGTGGAACTCCCGCGGCCAGGAGACGACCGACCAGCGGGCCTCGGCGAGCCGTGCCTCCCACTCCTGGTGGGCGCGGAACCCCTCCGGGGTGTCCATGGAGGGCAGGGGCTCGCTCGGCACGTTGGCCGCCAGCCACTCCCGCGCCTCGGCCTGGAAGGCCAGCTCGGAATCCGACAGGGACAGGTCCACGCGGTGCTCCTCGTCAGGGTGTCTTGGATGTCGTACGGGTCAGGACTGCTCGCGCAGCGCTGGGTTCACATCTCGCGGAGCTCGGTGCTCACTGCTCGCGGAGCTCGGTCTTCAGGACCTTGCCGCCCAGGTTGCGGGGCAGGACGTCGAGGAACGCGACCTCGCGCGGCACCTTGAAGTTGGCCAGGCGCTCGCGGGCATAGGCGACCACGCCCTCGGCGGTGAGGGCTGCTCCGGCGTCGTCGGCGGTGCGGACCACGAAGGCCTTGCCGACCTCGCCCATCCGCTCGTCGGGAACGCCGACGACGGCGACGTCGGCGACGCCCTCGAGGCGCATGAGCGTCTGCTCCACCTCGGCCGGATAGACGTTGAACCCGCCGTTGATGTACATGTCCTTGAGCCGGTCGGTGATGCGGATGT
This sequence comes from Nocardioides massiliensis, assembly GCF_030811215.1. Classification (NCBI taxonomy): domain Bacteria; kingdom Bacillati; phylum Actinomycetota; class Actinomycetes; order Propionibacteriales; family Nocardioidaceae; genus Nocardioides; species Nocardioides massiliensis. Next base: position 2,998,222 of record NZ_JAUSQM010000001.1, on the reverse strand, counting down.
TGCCCTGGGCGTCCATCGTGGCGACGTCGCCGGTGTGCAGCCAGCCGTCCTCGTCGATCGCTGCGGCCGTCGCCTCCGGGTCGTCGAGGTAGCCCAGCATCACCCACGGGCCGCGCATCAGCAGCTCACCTGCCTCGCCCTCGGGCGCATCGACACGGACCTCCATCCCGGGGACCGCGCGACCGCAGGTCGTCGCCACCAGCTCGGCGGGGTCCTCGGCGCGCGCCATCGTCGCGACGACGCACTCGGTCATGCCGAAGGCGGTCACGACGTGGTCGATGCCGAGGTCGGAGCGCATGCGCTCGATCAGCACGACCGGGACCACCGAGGCGCCGGTGACGACCAGGCGCAGCGAGGAGAGGTCGTAGTCGCCTCGGTCAGGGGCGTTCAGCAGCGACTGGTGGATGGTGGGAGCACCCGGGATCATCGTGATCCGCTCGGTCTCGATCAGCCGCATCACGGCGGTCACGTCGAAGGTCGGCACCGGGTAGAGCGTCGCGCCGGTCGTCAGGCCGGTGATGATGCCGACCTTGTAGCCGAAGGAGTGGAAGAAGGGGCTGATCACCAGGTAGCGGTCGTCGGCGTTCACCCCGCCGAGCTCGCCCCAGACCCGGCCGACGCCGACCGTCTGGTGATGCGCCGACAGCGCGCCCTTGGAGCGGCCCGTCGTACCCGAGGTGAAGAGGATGTCGGCGACGTCGTCGGGCGACACGGCGTCGGCGCGCGCCTCGACCTGCTCGAGGGTGACCTCGCCGGCGGGGAGCTCGTGCAGGCGGGCGACGTCGACGACCTGGCTCTCCCGCGGGATGCCGGCTGCCGTGAGGTCCGCGATCTGGTTCTTGCCCAGGAAGCCGTCGGCGACGACCACCAGCCGTGCGCGGGTGCGCTCGACGAGGTCGGCCACCTCGTGGGCGGTGTAGCGGGTGTTGGCGGGGACCATCGCGGCGCCGACATACATGGCGGCCAGGGCGGCCTCGACCCAGGCGACGCTGTTGGGCGCCCAGACCAGGACCCGGTCGCCGGGCTCGAGCCCGGCGGCGACGTAGCGCTGGGCGACGGCGCGCGTGCGCTCGTGCAGCTCGCGGAAGCTCGTGGTCACCCCGTCGGCGACGTACGCCGGCTTGTCCCCGAACGTCGCCGCCGCGGCCCGGACCAGCGCGGGAATCGTGTGGGCGTCCTCGGTGGAGCTCGTCGCGACCACGTTCACCTCCGTGTCCACCCCGGTCCTGTCCGTGCGGGGTACCAACCAAACAGTTGCTTGGTAGGGTAGCACCCGTGGACCTTTCTTACGCGCCCGAGGACGAGGAGTTCCGGGCCGACGTACGCACCTGGCTCGCCGAGCAGCTCGACGGCGAGTGGTCGCATCTGCGCGGGCTCGGTGGACCCGGGCGTGACCACGAGGCCTTCGACGAGCGGCTGGCCTGGAACCGGCACCTCGCCGCCTCCGGCTGGACCTGCTTGGGGTGGCCGACCGAGCACGGCGGCCGCGGCCTGAGCCTGCTGCAGCAGGTGATCTTCCACGAGGAGTACGCCCGCGCCGACGCGCCCGGGCGGGTCAACCACCTCGGCGAGGAGCTCCTCGGCCCGACCCTGATCGCGTTCGGCACGCCCGAGCAGCAGGCCCGCTTCCTGCCGAAGATCGCCGCCGTCGAGGAGCTGTGGGCCCAGGGCTACTCCGAGCCCGGCGCCGGCTCGGACCTCGCGGCCGTGCAGACCCGGGCACGCCTCGAGGGCGAGGGAGACCAGGCCGAGTGGGTCATCGACGGTCAGAAGGTCTGGACCTCGAACGCGCACCTGTCGGACTGGCTCTTCGTCGTCGCCCGCACCGAACCCGGCTCCCAGCGCCACCGCGGCCTGTCGTTCCTCCTGGTCCCGATCGACCAGGAGGGCGTCGAGGTCCGGCCCATCGAGCAGCTGACCGGCGGCTCGGAGTTCAACGAGGTGTTCTTCACCGGCGCCCGCACCGCCGCCGACCTGGTCGTCGGCGAGGTCGGTGCCGGCTGGGGCGTCGCGATGGGGCTGCTCGGCTTCGAGCGCGGCGTCTCCGTCCTCGGCCAGGTCGTCGGCTTCGCCCGCGAGCTCGAGGGGGTCGTGGAGCTGGCCAAGGCCAACGGCAGCTACGACGACCCGCTCGTGCGCGACCGGCTCGCGCGCCTGGACGTCGAGCTGGAGGTCATGCGCGCCCAGGCCCTGCGCGGGCTCTCCACGGTCAGCGGAGGTGACGACTCGGCTGCCGGTGGCGGCGCGGGCTCGATCTTCAAGCTGGTCTGGGCCAACTGGCACCGCGCCCTCGGCGAGGCGGCCATGGCCGTCGCCGGCGCCGACGGTCTGCGCGCGGCCGGCGCGCCGTACGAGCTGACCGGCTGGCAGCGCATCTTCCTCTTCTCGCGCGCCGACACGATCTATGGCGGATCCGACGAGATCCAACGCAACATCCTCGCCGAGCGCGTGCTCGGCCTACCCCGGGAGGCCCGCGGATGACCGCACCCACCAACCCCCAGTCCGGCGCGCACACGGTGGCCGGCGAGGACCCGGCCCTGCGCCGTCGGCCCCAGCAGCCGGTGCCCGACTACGTCGCGCCCCATGGCCTGCTCGCCGACAAGGTCGTCGTCGTCACCGCCGCGGCCGGCGCCGGCATCGGTGCCGCCGTGACCCGGCGCGTGCTCGAGGAGGGCGCTCGGGCGGTCGTCCTCAGCGACACCCACGAGCGCCGCGTCGCCGAGGCGCACGAGACGCTGGCCGCCGAGTTCGGCGCCGACCGGGTGGCCAGCACGCTGTGTGACGTCACCGACGAGGCCCAGGTGCAGGCCCTGCTCGACGCGGCCGAGCCGTTCGGCGGGCTCGACGTGATGATCAACAACGCCGGTCTCGGCGGCACCGCGCCCATCACCGAGATGACCGACGAGCAGTGGACCCGCGTCCTCGACATCACGCTCACCGGCACGTTCCGGTGCGTGCGCGCGGCCAGCAACCGGATGATCGCGGCCGGCACCCGCGGCACCATCGTCAACAACGCCTCGGTCATCGGCTGGCGTGCGCAGGAGGGCCAGGCGCACTACGCCGCAGCGAAGGCCGGTGTCATGGCGCTGACGCGGTGTGCGGCGCTCGACGTCGCCGAGCACGGCATCCGCGTCAACGCCGTCTCGCCGAGCCTGGCGATGCACCCCTTCCTCGCGAAGGTGACCTCCGACGAGCTGCTCGACGTCCTGACGCAGCGCGAGGCGTTCGGTCGCGCCGCAGAGCCGTGGGAGATCGCCAACGTCATGGTTTTCCTCGCCAGCGACTACGCGTCGTACCTCACCGGTGAGGTCATCTCAGCGAGCAGCCAGCGAGCCTGACGTGACCACCAACGGAGCCTCCACCCGCCGCGCCGAGCTGCTCGGCATCGCCGCCGAGCTGTTCGCCGCGCGGGGCTTCCGGGCGACCACGGTGCGCGACATCGCCGACGCGGCCGGCATCCTCTCCGGCAGCCTCTACCACCACTTCGACTCCAAGGAGTCGATGGTCGACGAGATCCTCTCGACGTTCCAGACGCAGCTCTTCGCCGAGTACGACGCCGTGCTGGCCTCCGACGACGACGCACGCACCAAGCTGGAGCGGCTCGTGCGGATCTCCTTCGACGCCATCGACCGCAACCGCCCAGCGGTCGCGATCTTCCAGAACGACGCCGCGGTGCTCGCCGAGGACGACCGCTTCGACTACCTGCGCGCGCACAACGAGCGGTTCCGCACGATGTGGACCGAGCTCATCGACGAGGGCACCCGCAGCGGTGCCCTGCGTGACGACCTCGACCCGGTGCTGACCTACCGCTTCATCCGCGACACCGTCTGGGTGGCGGTGGCGTGGTACCGCCCCGGCGGTCAGTTCTCGGCTTCCGAGGTCGCCGACCAATACCTCTCCATCCTGCTCGACGGTCTCGGCGCCCGCTGATCCCGTCTCCTGCTCCACACCGTCTGCTGACAACGAACCCTGGAGGAACCCATGGCTGAGGCCTACATCGTCGACGCGGTCCGCACCCCGGTCGGCAAGCGCGGCGGCTCCCTGGCGTCCATGCACTCCGCCGACCTCGGCGCCCACGTGCTCAAGGCGCTGGTCGAGCGCACCGGCATCGACGCGGGCGCGGTCGACGACGTCGTCATGGGCTGCTGCGACACGATCGGCTCGCAGGCCGGCGACGTGGCCCGCACCGCGTGGCTGGTGGCCGGTCTGCCCGACGAGGTGCCGGGCGTGACCATCGACCGCCAGTGCGGCTCGTCCCAGCAGGCCGTGCACTTCGCCGCGCAGGGGGTCATGTCCGGCACCCAGGACCTCGTGGTCGCCGGCGGCCTGCAGAACATGTCGGCCATCCCGATCTCCTCGGCGATGCTCGTGGCGCAGCAGTACGGCTTCTCGACGCCGTTCGCGGAGTCGCCCGGCTGGGTGGCGCGCTACGGCGACCAGGAGGTCTCGCAGTTCCGCAGCGCCCAGATGATCGCCGAGAAGTGGGACATCTCCCGTGAGGAGATGGAGGAGTTCGCGCTGAGCTCCCACGAGCGCGCGCTGCGCGCCATCGACGAGGGCCGCTTCGACCGCGAGATCGTCCCGGTCGGCGACTTCACCACCGACGAGGGACCGCGCCGCGGCACGTCGCTGGAGAAGATGGCCGGCCTGCAGCCGCTGGAGGAGGGCGGGCGGATCACCGCTGCGGTCGCCTCGCAGATCTCCGACGCCTCCTCGGCCATGCTCATCGCCTCCGAGCAGGCCGTGAAGGACCACGGCCTGACTCCCCGCGCCCGCATCCACCACCTCTCGGTGCGCGGCGACGACCCCGTGTGGATGCTCACCGGCCCGATCCGCGCCACCCGCCATGCTCTCGACAAGGCCGGCATGAGCGTCGACGACATCGACCTGTTCGAGTGCAACGAGGCGTTCGCCTCCGTCGTCCTCGCCTGGTCGCGCGAGCTCGACGTGCCGCTGGAGAAGGTCAACGTCAACGGTGGTGGCATCGCGCTGGGCCACCCCATCGGCGCCACCGGCACCCGCCTCATGACCACCCTGCTCAACGAGCTCGAGCGCACCGGCGGCCGCTACGGCCTGCAGACGATGTGCGAGGGCGGCGGCCAGGCCAACGTCACCATCATCGAGCGCCTCTGAGACTTCGGGCAGTTTCACCGCCCGACTAACGACACGCCCGCTCGTCGAACGAAACTGGCGCGCTTGACGCCCGGTTTCGTTCGACGAGTGGTGCGTGCGGGACGCAGGTGATGCTTCGAGGCCGGCAGAAAACCAGTGGCGTACGGCGCCAAGCCGGGCGCACGCTGAGCACATGACCGCACTGCAGACCCAGCTCGACGTACGCCGTTATGGCCCTGACGACACCGCGGCCGTCGCCGCGGTGGCCGACCTCGTCACCGCCGCGCGCGAGGTCGACTCGCCCCGCGCCCACCCGGTGACCGCGGCGTTCTGGGAGGGGCGGCTGCGCCACGGTTGGGACGGCGAGACGCCGTTGACCTACCTGGCGACCCTGCCCGGCACCGATGAGGTCGTCGTCGCCGGTGAGCTCGAGGTGGGGGAGTGGGACAACCGGCACCTCGCGTGGATCGACGTGCAGGTCCATCCGACACACCGCCGGCGCGGGTACGGCACCGCGATGCTCCACCACCTCGAGGCCGAGGCCCGGCGCCTCGGCCGGACGACGCTCGGCGTGGGCGGGTGGGAGGGCGCCCCGGTCGGGGAGTTCGCCCTGCGCCACGGCTACGCCCCGTCGTACGTCGAGGCGGTCCGGCGCCAGCGGCTCACCGCCGTCGACCTCACCGACCTCGAGGTGCGCTACGTCGCGGCACAGGCTGCGGCTGCGGACTACGAGCTGCTGCGCATGCCCGGCCGGACCCCGGCCGCGATGCTCCCGCAGCTGGCCACGATGGTCGCCGCGATCAACGACGCGCCCACCGACGACCTCGACATGGAGGACGAGCAGTACCCGCCCGAGCGCGTCGCCGCCTACGAGGAGGCGCAGGAGGCGCGCGGTCACCGGCTCTACCGGGTCGTCGCACGTCACCGGGAGACCGGTGATCTCGCCGGACACACCGTCGTCGTGGTCGAGACGGCGCGTCCCGGCCTCGGCGCCCAGCACGACACCAGCGTCGTACGCGCCCACCGCGGGCACCGGCTCGGCTACCTGCTCAAGGCGGAGATGGTCCGTTGGCTGCGCGAGGTCGAGCCCGACCTGGTCGAGGTCGACACCGGCAACGCCGCGTCCAACGACCACATGGTCGCGATCAACGAGGAGCTGGGCTACGAGCTGATCGGGCGCCAGCTCTGCTTCCAGCGGAAGCTGGCGGAGGGCTAACCCGCCCGCAGCCACCACGGGCTCGTGTAGGCCACCCCGAGCAGGTTGCCGGGGTGGCCGGGCGGGCCTGGCGTCGCGTTGGCCTCGTCCGGGTCGGCGATGCGCAGCAGCACCCATGGGCCGTCGTCGAGGTCGAGCGTGCAGCGGAAGTCCAGGACCGGCCCGACCGGGAAGTCCACCGTCTTCACCACCTGCGGGTAGTCGCCGCCGGGCCGCAGCACCTGCACCTGCAGTCGCCGGTCGCGCCACTCGGCGTCGCGCGCCAGGTCGAGACGGAACCGGACGACCCCGCGCGTCATCTCGAGGAACGCGCCCATCGGCCGGGGACGCCGTCCTGGGGCCTGCGCGGTGGCGTCGAGGCGCAGACCCGAGGTGCGGGTGGCGAAGAACCGACGCGCCAGCATCGCCTGCTTCACACCGGCGCGGGTGTGCTCGCGCACCCACAGGCCTGTGCGGCCTTTGCCCTCGGGGAAGCCCCAATCGGTGCCGTGCTCGTCGGTGACACCGGTGATGCCGGTGCGCCACCCGGCGTCCAGGCACGCCGACAACGGGGACGAGCGACCCTTGTCGTAGCCCTCGAAGAGGTAGTCGTCACGGCGGTTGAACATCTCCAGCGACACCATCTGGCGCCGTACCCGCGGGTCGTAGCGGAACTCGGCGAAGCGCAGCGGCTCGCGGCCGGGGTGGTTGAACCCGGCGATGCCGTCGGCACCGCCGGTGAGCACGAGGCCGGACTCACGGCGCAACCAGCTGAGGAACGGCTGCATGAGCCCTGCCTGCAGGACGTCGACGTAGTGCTCGGTGAACCACACGTTCACGTGACCGATCAGCGGCTCGGACCACTCGAAGCCGCGGATCGCGGTGAACGCACCGTCGGTGTTGGCGGCGTCGGCGTACTTCTTGGTCTGCTTCCACCCGTTCGGCGTCAGCCCGGCGAGCTCGCGGTACTCGTCCGGCAGGATGCCGGTCAGCAGGTCGCCGAGCAGGTGGTTGGACAGCGTCGCGTGGTCGGTGAGCGCAGCGACGTCGAGCCCGGCTGCGCGCATCGAGGCGAAGGCGAGCGCCGGGTCGCCGTCCCCGTCGGACAGGTGCGAGTGGTTGTGCAGGTCGGCGTGGACCAACTGTGTCCCGCGCGTGATCCGCGACAGTCGCCGTGCGCCCGGCCGTCGCCGTCCCGCAGGTGCCGCTGATGCGGTGTGCCGGCCCAGCGTCCCGGCGATCAGCAGCGAGGCTCCCGCCGCGCCGGCTCCTGCGAGCGCGGCGCGGCGGTCGAGCTCCGGCGTACGCCGGGGTGGGTGGGGGTGGTCATGGCTCGCGTCGGGACCGCACATGCCTGGTCCAACGCACCCCGTCGGCCCGGGTTAGGGAACGGCGGGTGAACGCCCGGTGTCGGTCGGCGCGGTCAGACCAGTGCGGAGTGCGTACGCCGCAGGGCTGCGGCCGCCTCGGTGACGACGCGGTCGATCAGCTCCTCGCAGCTGGGCAGGTCGTCGAGCACACCCACGACCTGGCCCGAGGCGAGCACACCGGCGGAGGTGTCACCCTCGACGAGCCCGGCCTTGAGCATCATCGGGGTGTTGGCGGCGAGCATCATCTGCGACCACGAACGGTCGCTCTCACGCTTCATCGCCCGGCCGTCCTTGAGCAACTGGGGCCAGCTGAGTCCGCTCATCTTCTTGAACTCGAGCGTGCGGCGCACCGTCGGGCCCAGGCGGCGTACGGCGGCGGTCTCCTCGAGCTCCTCAACCAGCTTGGTGCGCAGCATGCGGTGCGGCATGCCGTCCACCTTGGCCGTGACGACCGTGCCGTTGACGTCGTGGGAGAGGTAGAGCTTCTTGACCTCGTCGGGCACGGCGCTGTCGCGGGTGAGGAGGAAGCGGGTGCCCATCCCGATGCCGGCGGCACCGTAGGCCAGCGCCGCGGCAAGGCCGCGCCCGTCGAAGAACCCACCGGCCGCGACGACCGGGATGTCGACCGCGTCGAGGACGGTCGGCAGCAGCAGCGACGTCGGCACCGAGCCGGTGTGGCCGCCACCCTCGCCGCCCTGGATCATGACCGCGTCCGCGCCCCAGCCGGCGACCTTCTCGGCGTGGCGCGGCGCGCCGACCGAGGGCATCACGACGATGCCGTGGTCCTTGAGCTTGGCGATGAGCTCCTTCTTGGGAGCCAACGCGAAGGACGCGACCTTGACGCCGTGCTTGATGAGCAGGTCGACGCGCTGCGGGGCATCACCCGCGTCGGCGCGCAGGTTGACGCCGAAGGGCGCGGTGGTGCGGCCCTTGACCTCGAGGATCGCCTTCTCCAGCTCCTCGTAGGTCATCGTCGCCGACGCGAGGATGCCCAGGCCCCCGGCGTTGGCGGTGCCGGAGACCAGCCGCGGGCCGGCCACCCAGCCCATGCCGGTCTGCACGACCGGGTGCTTGATGCCGACGAGCTCCGTGAGGGCCGTGGACAGCTGCTGCTCGATCATGCGGCCGGGACCTCCTTGAACCGCAGGCCCTTCGGGTCGAGCACCTCGCGGATCAGGACGAGCTCCTCCATGGTCGGCGTACGGGTCTCGGGGACCGCGGCCGGGTCGCTCACGCCCAGGTCGAAGCCGGTGGCCTCCTGGACCTCGGCGACCGTGACGCCGGGGTGCACGGACAGCAGCCGGACGGTGTCACCGGGGCCCTTGACGTCGAAGACGGCGAGGTTGGTGACGATGCGGTGGATGTCGTTGTATTTGCTGGCACCCACGCCGGCCTCCTTGGCGCGCTTCGGGCCCACGCCCGAGACGACGTCCACGGCGTCGACGAAGACGCGGGTGGAGTGCTTCGGCACCCAGTACGACGTGCGGTTGCTGACGGTGTTGCCCGGCGCCCCACGGGACCCGAGGAGCTGGCGCTTCGGCCGGTCGAACGGGCCGATCGCGGAGATGTTCTGGTTGCCGTCCTTGTCGACCTGGGTGGCGCCCATCATCACGTGCCGCTTGCCGTAGGCGACCACGTCGAAGACGCGGCGGAAGGGGATCCAGCCCTCGACGACGTCGGCCTTCGCGCCCACCGGCGGGACGCCGCCGAGGAAGAGGGACTCGCCGTCGGAGAGGACGAGGTCGGGGTTGCTGGTGAGCTTCGCCAGCCGGACGCCGAGCATCGGCATGAGGCCCATGGGGCTGCCGAAGATCTCGCCGTCCTCGGAGAAGGCGTCGGCGACCGCGGCGGCGCAGACGTCGGCGCGGGTGATGTCGGTGGTGCTCGCTGAACTGGTCACTTGGCTGCCTCCTCGGCGAACGCACGGACTGCGGCTTGGTAGGACGCCTCGTCGCCGGACAGGAAGCGCTCGTGGAACGCCGCCCAGTCCTCGTCGGAGCCGCGAGCGGCCTCGGCGTACGCCCGCTGGAAGCGCTCGTCGCGCTCGTAGTCGGGCGTGCAGGTGGTGAAGTGCGCGCCGTTGGGCGTCTCGACGACGCCGTCGACCATCATCCGGTTGAGCAGCACGCGCTGCACCGGGGTGTCGACGGTCAGGCCGGCGGTGTCGACGATCTGCTCGCACGAGGCGAACGCCTTGTCGGCGGCCATGCAGAACAGGTCGTCGAAGTACGGGTCCGGACCGAGGTACGTCGCGTTGCCGTGCTTGTCGGCGCGGTTCATGTGGACCAGGGCGACGTCGAGGTTGAGCGCGGGAGCGGCGACCAGGTCCTCGTGGACGCCGTCGGCGTCGGCGTACGGGCTGGTGACGGTCTTGATCTGCGGGTTGTGGACCATGACATCGGAGCCCAAGCCGGCCCGGATCGGGAGGAACGGCAGCCGCTGGGCCGCGGCCTGGAGGCCGGCGTTGAACATGCCCTCGTCGATCTCGACGATCTCGGAGATCGTGCCCTCCTGGCGAGCCTTCTGGAAGTTGGGCTCCAGCGGGACCGAGTCGAGGGAGACGAAGGCGTAGACGAGCTTGCGGATCTTGCCTGCGCGCGCCAGCAGGCCGACGTCGGCGCCGCCCCACGCGACCAGGGTGAGGTCGGTCAGCTCGGAGTTGGCGATGGCGCGGATCAGGGCCATCGGCTTGCGCCGCGGCCCCCAGCCGCCGACCCCGATCGTCATGCCGCTCTCGAGCTGGCCGACGACGTCGTCGATCGTCATGGTCTTGTCACGCGGAGTGCCGTTCACGCGGACGCTCCCTTCTGGCCACTGCGGGCCTTGTCAGTGCCGGCGAAGTCGTCGCGCAGCTCGTCGGAGACACCGGCGAGGTTGAGCTCCATCGTGAAGCCCTGCTCGAACCGGTAGCTCTTGTTCACGTCGATCGGGTCGATGCCGTTCAGCGCCTCCTTGGCGGCACGGATGACCCGGGTGTCCTTCTCGGCGATGTCCGCGGCGAGCGAGAGTGCGAGGTCGTCGAGCTCGGCGCGGGGGACCACGGCGTACACCGAACCGTGCTGGACCAGGTCCTGTGCGGCGATGCTGCGGGCGGTGAAGTAGAGGGTGCGCATGAGGTGCTGCGGCACGAGCCGCGCCATGTGGGTGGCGGCACCGAGCGCACCCTGCTTGACCTCGGGCACGCCGAAGTAGGCATCGTCGCTGGCGACCACGACATCGGCGTTGCCGACCAGCCCCACCCCGCCGCCGACGCAGAACCCCTGCACCGCGGCGATGACGGGGACGCTGCACTCATAGACGGCCTTGAAGGCGGCGAAGCAGCCCTTGTTGGCGCCGATCAGCGCGTCGAAGCCGGTGGTGTTCTGCATCTCCTTGATGTCGACCCCGGCGTTGTAGCCCTTGCCCTCGGCGCGCAGCACCACCACGTGGGTCTGCGGGTCGGCCGAGGCCTCGTCGAGCGCGTCGGCCACGTCGAACCAGCCCTGGACCGGGAGTGCGTTCACCGGCGGGAAGTCCATCGTGATCACCCGGACGTGGTCCGGTCGCAGTGTGGAGGAGATGCCCATGGATGTGTGCCTTCCGGGTCGAGCCACCAAACCAAATGTTTGCTTGGTACCCTAACACTTGCTTGGTTCGTCCGGACCTCGCCTCGACCGAAGGGAGCCCGATGTCGATCACCATCGACCTCACCGGCCGCGTCGTCCTCGTCACCGGGGGCTCGCAGGGCATCGGTGCGGGGATCGCGCAGCGGTTCGTCGACGCCGGAGCCACGGTGATCACCTGCGCTCGCCGCCCGGTCGCCGAGCCCGCACCCGGCACCGAGCACCGCACCTGCGACGTGCGCGACCCGGACGACGTCACCGCACTCGTCGAGGGGGTCGTGCGCGATCACGGCAGGCTCGACGTGGCGGTCAACAACGCCGGGGGAGCGCCGTATGCGATGGCGGCCGACGCCTCCGACCGGTTCCACGAGAAGATCATCGGGCTCAACCTCATGGGGCCGCTGGCCATCGCCCGGGCGGCGTACGCCGTGATGCGCACCCAGCCCGACGGCGGTTCGATCGTCAACGTCTCCTCGATCTCAGCCTCGCGTCCCTCGCCCGGCACGGCGTCGTACGGCGCAGCCAAGGCGGGCATCAACTCGCTGACCACGAGCCTCGCCCAGGAGTGGGGTCCGCACGTGCGCGTCAACACCATCGACGTCGGGCTGTGCCGCACGGAGAACACCGCAGACCACTACGGCGGTGACGAGCAGGTGCGCCGCATCGAGCGCACGATCCCGCTGGGCCGGATGGCACGCCCGACCGAGATCGGGGATGTCGCTGTCTTCCTGGCCTCGCCGATGGCGTCGTACGTCAGTGGCGCGCACGTCGCGTGCCACGGCGGGGGAGAGCCGCCGATCTTCCACTTCGCCGACCAGATCACCACCCACCCGTTCGCCCCCGACACCTCCACCGAAGGAGCCCCCTCGTGAGCACCCTGCTTGCCGGCCGCGTCGCCATCGTCACCGGAGCGGGCCGCGGCATCGGCCGCGCGCACGCCCTCGAGCTCGCCCGCCACGGCGCGGCCGTCGTCGTCAACGACTACGGCGTCTCCCTCGCCGGAGAGGGCACGGGGGAGACCCCCGCGCAGGAGGTCGTCGCCGAGATCGAGGCGATGGGAGGCAAGGCCGTGGCCAACGGCGCCGACGTCGCCGACTTCGCTGAGGCTCAGGCGATGGTGCAGCAGGCCATCGACACCTTCGGCGCGCTCGACATCCTGGTCAACAACGCCGGGTTCGTGCGCGACCGGATGCTCGTGAACACCTCGGAGGAGGAGTGGGACTCGGTCATCCGGGTGCACCTCAAGGGCCACTTTGCGCCGCTGCGCCACGCCGGTGCCTACTGGCGTGCCGAGGCCAAGGAGGGTCGCCAGCGCGCAGCCCGGGTCATCAACACCTCTTCCGGCGCGGGCCTGCAGGGCTCGGTCGGGCAGGCGACGTACTCCGCCGCCAAGGCCGGCATCGCCGGCCTGACGCTGGTCGCGGCGCAGGAGATGAGCCGCTACGGCGTCACCGTCAACGCGATCGCCCCGGTCGCCAAGACCCGCATGACCGAGGGTGCCTTCGACACCAGCGCCATGGCGCTGCCCGAGGACAACTCGCCGATCGTCGCCTGGCTCGCCTCCGAGGAGGCCGCCGACGTCACCGGTCGCGTCATCGAGATCGACGGCAGCACCATCACCGTCGAGGACGGCTGGCGCCACGGCCCGTCCCGTGACGCCGGCCGCCGCTGGGACGCCGCCGAGGTCGGCCCCGCCCTCCGCGAGCTCCTCGCCGAGGCCCCCACCCCCGAGCCGGTGTACGGCGCCTGAGCGCCGGGGCAGTTTCACCGCCCGACTAACGACACGCCCGCTCGTCGAACGAAACTGGTGCCTCGAACGCCCGGTTTCGTTCGACGGGTGGTGCAGGTGTGGTGCTTGAGGCCGCAGCCGAGCGACGCGGGTCAGGCAGCGCGGCGGCTGAGAGCCTGCCTGATCCGCTGCATCACCGGCCCGGGCGTGGCGAGGTCGTCCCACTCGATCCGGATGACTGTCCAGCCGAGTGCGGCCAGGTCGCGGTCGCGGCGCTTCTCGGCTCGAATGACGTCGAGAATGGTCTGCCCGGGCTTCAACATGTCGTCGTACTTCACCCGGCCGTCGAACTCGACGATGACCTTCAGCTCCGGCCAGGCGAAGTCGACGCGCGCCAGGAACCTGCCGCGTGCGTCGCGGATCTCGAGCTGCGGCACCGGGTCGGGCAGGCCGGCGGCGCGGAACTCGTACCTGCTGCGCGTCTCTCCGACCGACTCCGCCAACGGATCGGCATGCGCGATCACGGCGCGGATCCGCAAGGTGTACGGCGCCTCACCCTGGCGGTCGAGCGCGTCCCAGAGCTGGTCCTTGGTCGCGAGGCCCTTGTGCAGGATCCAGTCGGCGACGACGAGAGCCACGGCGGTCGGGAGAGACTTCGCGACGTCGACGAACGTGCGCGCCGGGGTCGTGATCCAACCGTGCTCGTCTACGGTCAGGTCGTCGACGTAGCAGCTGCCGCGGTGATGGACCGTGCGTGCTTGGCGCCGGCCCGCGAACCCATTCAGGTGGGTGACGTGCACGGAGTCGTAACCCAGCTGCCAGTCGGGTGCGCCGTATGCGAGAGCGGCGCTCACGTGCGACAGCGCGACGGTGTCGCCGTACAACCGCCGCACTCCGGTCGCCAGGAGGAGGTGTCTGGTCCGGGAGTCGGCCTTCCCCCACACGCGCGCGTCGGCGTATATCCCGTGCCGCAGGCGGACCAGGTCACCCGCGCCGACCATGCGGGCGAGGCGCTTGTCGTCGACTCCGAGCTCGAGTGCCTCCCGCCGCAGCAGGACGTTGTCGAGTCGGGGCAGTTCAGCAAGGAGGTCGATCATCACCCCACCTTCGGCGTACGGCGGGGGTGGTCGCGGTCGTCACGGCGCGGCTGTGCACAACGCCGCGTGGGCCGAGGCTGAGGACGGCAGACGGCCCAGGCGGCCGGATGCTCAGCTGCCCCATGCGCACCACTCGTCGAACGAAACCGGGCGTGCGGGACGCCAGTTTCGTTCGACCAGCGGGCGTGTCGTTAGTCGGGCGGTGAAACTGCCCCGCCGCTCAGATCCGCTCGAGGATCGTGCCGGTGGCCATGGCGCCACCGGCGCACATGGAGATGAGGGCGGAGGTGCCGTCGCGGTGCTCGAGCTCGTGGAGGGCGGTGGTGATGAGGCGGGTGCCGGTGGAGCCGACGGGGTGACCGAGGGCGATGGCGCCGCCGTTGACGTTGACCTTGTCCATGTCGGCGCCGTGGACCTGCGCCCAGGAGAGGACGACGGCGGCGAACGCCTCGTTGACCTCGAACAGGTCGAAGTCGCTCATCGACCGCCCGGACTGCGCGAGCAGCCGCTCGGTCGCCTGGACCGGGCCGTCGAGGTGGTAGTAGGGGTCGGAGCCGACGAGCACCTGGTGGACGATCCGGGCGCGCGGGGTGAGGCCGAGGGCGCGGGCCTTGTCCTCGTCCATGATGAGGACGGCCGAGGCGCCGTCGGAGATCTGCGACGACGTGCCGGCGGTGTGCATGCCGTCGGGCAGCACGGTGCGCAGACCACCGAGGCCCTCGAGTGTCGTGTCGCGCAGCCCCTGGTCGGCGTCGACGACCTGGGTCGGGCCGGTGGGCTTGCCCTCGACGTCGAGCTCGGGCGCCTCGACCGGGAGGATCTCGCGCTTGAACCGGCCCTCATCGACGGCGACGCGTGCCTTCTGCTGCGAGGCGAGACCGAAGGCGTCGAGGTCGGCGCGCGTGATGCCGCGGTTGCGGGCGATCCGGTCGGCGGCCTCGAACTGGTTGGGCATGTCGATCGTCCAGCTCTCCGGACGCGGGTCGCCGGTCTCGGGCGTGATGTTGGCGCCCAGGCCGATCCGGCTCATCGACTCGATGCCACACGCGACGCCCGCCTCGATCGCCCCGGCGCTGATGAGCGCGGAGATGAGGTGTGCGGAGTGCTGGGCGGAGCCGCACTGGGCGTCGACCGTCATGCCGCCGGTGTGCTGGGGGAGGCCGGCATGCAGCCACGCGCGCCGGACGATGTCGCCGGACTGCTCACCGGCCTGCGTCACGCAGCCGCCGATGGCCTGCTCGACCAGGGCCGCGTCGATGCCCGCGCGCTCCACCACCCCGCATTGCGCGGCCCCGAGGAGCTCTGCGGCGTGCAGCCCCGACAACCAGCCACGGCGCTTGCCCATCGGGGTGCGGACGGCTTCGACGATGACGGGGTTGCCCATTGCTGCTCCTTCAGTCGGCTGCCGCGGACAGCGGCGTACCCAAAATAGAACACGTTCTCATCTGCTGCCACCGATCTGCCCGTCCTCCGGCACCACGTGCCGCACACTGGTGCCTGACCAGTGATCCAGGTCACATAGGAACTCTCCATACACTTTTGTCTCGAAACGCTTCCGTATCGAGCTGTCGCGTGCGACGATCCACGAGAACGCGTTCCACTTTCCTTTCGGAGGTAGCAGCTGTGACGATCAGCCCCCCCGTGCCGGTTGGGTTCGACCCCACCGACCCGGACATCAACGGGAAGGCCTTCCCGCACGAGGAGTTCCGCGCGCTGCGTCAGAACGCGCCGATCCACTGGATCGACCAGACCGACAACCCGGAGGCGCGCGCCGGCCAGGCCGGCCCTCCCGGCTACTGGGCGCTGAGCCGCCACCAGGAGGTCCGCGACGTCTCCAAGAACAACGACGACTGGACGACCAACGAGAACGGCGTGATCATCCGGTTCGCCCCGGACATGACCCGTGACCAGGTCGAGGTCCAGCGCGCGATGCTGATCAACAACGACCCGCCGGACCACACCAAGATGCGCGGCATCGTCTCCCGGGGCTTCACCCCGCGTGCGATCAACGGCATGCACGACCTGCTGCGCGAGCGCGCCTACGGCATCGTCGAGGCCGCCAAGGCCGAGGGCGCCGGCGACTTCGTCGAGAAGGTCGCCGCCGAGCTGCCGCTCCAGGCGATCGCCGACCTGCTGGGCGTGCCCCAGGAGGACCGCAAGAAGCTCTTCGACTGGTCGAACCAGATGATGGCCTACGACGACCCGGAGTACGACATCGACCCGGCCGTCGCCTCGATGGAGATCCTGGCCTACTTCGACGCGATCGCGAACGACCGGCGGGAGAACCCCCAGGACGACATCGTCACCAAGCTGATCAACGTCGGTGCCGACGACAGCCACGGCGCGCTGACCAACGACGAGTTCGGCTTCTTCGTCATCCTGCTCTCGGTCGCGGGCAACGAGACCACGCGCAACGCGATCACCCAGGGGATGCACGCGTTCTTCCAGCACCCCGACCAGTGGGAGCTGTGGAAGCGTGAGCGTCCCGAGACGATGGTCGACGAGGTCATCCGCTGGGCCACGCCGGTGACGGTGTTCCAGCGCACGGCCAAGCGCGACTGCGAGGTGGCGGGCCAGACGGTGAAGAAGGGCGAGCGCGTCGGGCTGTTCTACGCCTCGGCGAACTTCGACGAGGAGGTCTTCGAGGACCCCTTCACCTTCGACATCACCCGCAGCCCGAACCCGCACGTCGCGTTCGGCGGGCACGGTGCGCACTACTGCATCGGCGCCAACCTGGCCCGGATGGAGGTGAAGCTCATCTTCGATGCGCTCGCCGACGTCGCGCCCGACATCCAGCAGGCGGGCGAGCCGCGCCGGCTGCGCTCGGCCTGGCTCAACGCGGTCAAGGAGCTGCAGGTCCGCTACTGACCCGCACTCCGCCCCATGCCGTACGCCGGCCCGTTCCCCCTCGGGGAGCGGGCCGATCGGCGTTCAGGCAGCTGCGGTTCAGGCGGTCAGGACGAGCGGGCCGTCCTCGGTGATGGCGACCGTGTGCTCGCTGTGCGCGCCGCGGGAGCCGTCCGCGCTGCGCAGCGTCCAGCCGTCGGGGTCCATGACCAGCTCGTCGGTGGTGTGCAGGAACCACGGCTCGAGGGCGAGCACCAGGCCGGGACGTAGCTTCAGACCGCGTCCGGCGCGCCCGTCGTTGGGCACGTGCGGGTCCTCGTGCATGGTGCGCCCGACGCCGTGCCCGCCGAACTGCAGGTTCACCTTCAGCCCCGCCTCGCGCGCGACGCCGCCGATGGCCGCGGAGATGTCGCCCATGCGGTTGCCGGGACGGGCCTGCTCGATCGCCGCGTCGAGCGCGCGGCGCGACGTCTCGATCAGCTCGAGGTCCTCGGGACGCGCCGTACCGACCACCAGGCTGGTGGCGGCGTCCGCCACCCACCCGTCGACACTGCACGCGAAGTCGAGGGTGAGCAGGTCACCGTCCTGCAACCGGTAGGCATGCGGCAGCCCGTGCAGGACCGCGTCGTTGACCGAGGTGCAGATGACCTTGCCGAACGGCATCGCCCCGAACGACGGGTGGTAGTCGATGTAGCACGACGTCGCACCCCGCTCCTTGATCATCTTGTGCGCGAGCGCGTCGAGGTCGAGCAGGTCGACCCCGACCTCCGCGCTCGCCGCAACGGTGTCGAGGACCTCGCGCACGAAGGCTCCCGCCGCCCGCATCTCCTCGATCTGGGCAGGGGTTCGCAGCTCGACCATGCCGCGAGCCTAGACGGTATGTAGCGACCCCGGTCGCAGGTGACGGGGTTGCGGGCCGGGGCCTCGCTCACGACATTCGTGGGTTACCGAGCAGGGGCCGCCTGCTCGGCCTATCCGACATCCGTGGGAGGCCCCGGTGTTCACCGAGCGTACGAGCGTGGGGCTCGACGTGCACGCACGATCGGTCGTCGCAGCAGCGATCGATGGCGTCACGGGCGAGCTCGTCCAGACCAAACTGACTCCGTCACACGAGCACATCCGTTCCTGGCTCAGCGCGCTTCCCGGCCCGGTCGCGGTGGCCTATGAAGCAGGCCCGACCGGGTTCGGACTGTCGCGGTCGCTGACCGCGGCCGGGATCAGGTGCGAGGTTGTGGCTCCGAGCAAGCTGCAGCGTCCCAGCGGGGACCGCGTCAAGACCGACGCGAAAGACGCGGTGCACTTGGCGCGGTTGCTGAGACTCGATGAGTACACCTCGGTGTCGATCCCGAGCATCGACCAAGAACACGCCCGCGATCTAGTCCGCGCACGCGAGGACGCCCGCGGTGACCTGATGCGCGCACGTCACCGACTGTCCAAGCTCTTGTTGCGTCAGGGCATCGTCTACTCCGGCGGGAATGCCTGGACCGATGCCCACGACGCGTGGTTGCGCCGTCAACGCTTCGACTCACCGGCGCTGCAGATGACCTTCGAATCCGACTACGACGCCGTGCTGACGGTGAAAGCCCGCCGCGACCGACTGGACGAGGCGATCGCCGTGATGGCTGCGAACAGCGAGTTCACCCCGCTCGTGCGGCGGCTGGGCTGTCTGCGCGGGATCAGCAATCTGACCGCTTTGGCACTGGCGGTGGAGATCGGCGACTGGCACCGGTTTACCGGCAACACCATCGGCGCGTTCGTCGGGCTCGTTCCGTCCGAGTACTCCTCGGGCCAGTCACGGGTGCAAGGCTCGATCACCAAGACCGGCAACACCCACGTCCGCCGGCTGCTGGTCGAGGCTGCCTGGCACCACCGCGCCCGCTACGTCGTCGGCAAGACCATGCGTGACCGGTGGGAACTCGCCACGCCTGCTGCTCGAGCCCGCGGCGACGCCGGCAACCGCCGACTCCATGCTCGTTGGAACACCTTCCGTGAGCGCCGAAAGCGTCACGTCGTAGCGAACGTCGCGATCGCTCGCGAGCTGGCCGGCTGGTGCTGGTCCCTGGCCGTGCTCGAGGAATAACCACCCCAGACCGCTTCGCCGACAAGGTGGGTGGAAGCAGCGCGTGGAGCGACCCGCGAAGCAACTATGAGCAGCCCGACTACACCGGGCGACGCTCGACCCTAGACACGCGGTCCGCTCCTGCCGAACACCCCGTCCTGCGGTAACCAACCCGCGCATATCAGTCTGACCGCGCGTCGCCAACGACACGCTCCCCACCGACCACGTCGACGAAGCCAGAGGCGCCCGCCCCCACCAACGGGGACGGGCGCCTCACCCTGCCTCTTGACAGGAAGCCGCTACATATCAGTTGCTGGGCTTGTCCGCCCCGACCACCCACATCGAGAAGAACTGCGACCCACCGCCGTACGCGTGGCCCAGGGCCTTGCGGGCACCGTCGATCTGGTGCTCCCCGGCCTGACCGCGCACCTGCATGGCCGCCTCGCCGAAGCGGAGCATGCCCGAGGCGCCGATCGGGTTCGACGACAGCACGCCACCGGAGCTGTTGACCGGGATGTCGCCATCCATCGCCGTCGCGCCGGACTCGGTGAGCTTCCAGCCCTCGTTGATCTCGGCGAACCCCAGCGACTCCAGCCACATCGGCTCGAACCACGAGAACGGCACGTAGATCTCGGCGGCGTCGATCTCCTTGCGCGGGTCGGTGATCCCCGCCTGCTTCCAGAGGTACGCCGCAGCGTCGCGGGAGGCCTGCGGGTTCACCTGGTCACGCTCGGCGGCGGTCGTGGCCTCCGAGCGCATCACGGTGCCGTGGATCCACGCCGGGTTGGGCGAGGAGGCGGCGATGTCCTCGGCGACGATCACCATCGCGCACGCACCGTCCGACGACGGGCACGTCTCGTCGTAGCGAATCGGGTCCCACAGGATCTGCGAGGCCATCACGGACTCGACCGTCGTGCCCTCGTTGCGCAGGTGGGCGTAGGGGTTCTTGAGCGCGTTGGTGCGGTCCTTCGCCGCGACGATCGCGCCGATGTGCTCCGGCGCACCGGAGCGGCGGATGTAGGAGCGCACGTGCGGTGCGAAGTAGCCGCCCGCGCCGGCGTGCACCGGCATGCTGAACGGCACCGGCACCGACAGGGCCCACATCGCGTTGGACTCCGACTGCTTCTCGTAGGCGACGGTGAGCACCTTGCGGTGCACGCCGGCCTGGACGAGCGAGGCCGCGACGATCGAGGTCGAGCCCCCCACGGAGCCGGCGGTGTGCACGCGCAGCAGCGGCTTGCCGGCGGCGCCGAGGGCCTCGGCGAGGAAGAGCTCGGGCATCATGACGCCCTCGAAGAGGTCGGGGGCCTTGCCCACGACGATCGCGTCGATCTCCTCCAGCGTCATGCCGGCGTCCTCGAGCGCACGGTCGATCGCCTCGCGGCACAGCCCGGCCATCGACACGTCCTCCCGCTTCGAGCGGTGATGCGTCTGACCGATGCCGACGACGGCTGCGGGCTGCTTGCTCATCGAGCACCTCCGGTGGTCGAGGCGTCCAGGACGCACACGAGGTTCTGCTGCAGGGCGGGGCCGCTGGTCGCGTGCCCGAGGGTCCGGGAGGCCGAGCCGTCCCAGATGCGCCGGGCGGCCTCACCGACCCGGATCCCGCCGGCGGAGAACATCGGGTTGCCGGCGAGCGCGCCACCGGACGGGTTGACCTGCACGTCGTCGCCCAGGCCGAGCTCGCGCCGCAGCACGATCTCCTGGTGGCTGAAGGGAGCGTGCAGCTCGGCGACCTCGACCCCGTCGACGCCCGCTGCGGCAGCAGCGCGCTGCGCGGAGGGGGAGCGGGTCAGGTCGCGGGTGCCCATGCTCATCGCGTCGATCGAGTGCCCGATGCCGGTGATCCACGCCGGGTTGTCGCGGACCTCGCGGGCCTTGTCGCCCGCGGCGAGCACGATGGCGGCCGCCCCGTCGGTGACCGGGGCGCAGTCGTGCTTGCGCAACGGGTCGGCATACATCGGCCGGGCCAGGAGCTCGTCGACCGACGACCCTCCCTTGCGTACGGCGTGCTCGTTGCCCTCGGCGGCGGTCAGCGAGCGCTGCACGACCTCGGCCATCGCGCGCTCGTCCCACGCACCGGCGTCGATGCCGGCGCGCGCCTGCAGGCCGGCCAGCGACACCGTGTCGGGCCAGAGCGGGTTCATCGTGTAGGGCTCGAGCTGCAGCGCCAGGGTCCGTCGCAGCAGGCCGGCCGAGCTCTTGCCGAAGGCGTAGACCAGCGCGGTCTCGACCTCGCCGGTCTGGATCTTCAGCCACGCCTCATACATCGCCCAGGCGAGGTCCATCTCGACGTGCGACTCGTTGACGGGCGGGATGACCCCGATCGCGTCGACGGCCTGGACGAACGAGAAGGACCGTCCGGCGAGGTAGTCCGAGGAGCCCGAGCACCAGAACCCGATGTCACGGCGGGTCCAGCCGGTCTGCTCGTAGCACTCCGCGAACAACGGGACGAGCAGCTCCACGCAGGTGGGCGACCCGTCGAACTCTTCCATCTGTCGCTGGGCGAACCCGACGACGGCAACGTCTCTCACTGCAACTCCTGGGGATCGAGCCTGTCGAGATTCAGAGGTGGTGCTTGTAGGTGTCGTAGTCCGCATCCGGCTCGCCGGTCGGCGCGAAGTGGCTGATGTTCTCGATCGTGGTGCCCCACTCCTCGCGGGGCTTCCAGACGGCCTTGACCCGCATGCCCATCCGGACCTCCTCGGCCGGGATGTCGAGGATCAGGTGCAAGAACGCGATGTCGGCACCGTCGAGGAGCACGTAGGCCGAGACGTACGGCGGGGTGATCTTCTGCCCGAGGAACGGGACGTTGACGACGCAGAAGGTGGTCACGGTCCCGGTATCGGAGAGCTCGACCTCGTCGGTGGTCGGGGTGCCGTCGGCGGGGCAGGCGCTGCGCGGCGGCACGTAGACCTTGCCGCACTCGGGGCAGCGCTGACCGATGAGGCGCCCCTCCTCGAGTGCGAGGTAGAACGCGGACTCCTCCGGCGAGGCGGCGTACACGTAGTCCAACGACACCGGCGTGACGATCCCGGTGACGGGGTCGGGGAGTACCAAACCGTTCCCGTCAGGTGCAGGGTGTCTCGACTGCTCGGACGCTGCCTCCTCCGTCGGCAGCGCTCGCGCTCGACCTGAACCAGCGACGGCGTCAGCTCCTTCGTCGCTGTCACCTGCCGGTTCAAAGCAGATGATGTCGTTGATGTGACCGACGCGCTCGGCCGCCCAGCGCACCCGGACCCGCATGCCCGTGCGGACCTCTTCGGGGGAGGACACGTCCAGGGCGTGCAGCAGGGGAGCGGTGGCACCGTCGAGCTGGACCAGCGCGAAGGCGAAGGGCCGGTCAAAGGGCTGACGGTCGACGGGCTCGGGCACCCAGGTCCACGACGTCACGGTGCCGACGGGCGACACCTCGACGAAGTCGGTGACGGGCGCGTGGGTGACCGGGTCGAACTCCGGCGGAGGGATCACGACGGACTCGTCGGAGAGCTTCGCGGCCAGCAGACGACCGTCGCGCAGACCGCCGAAGAACCGGCCGAGAACTGGACCTGTGGACCGGGTGTAGTCGAAGGCGACCGTGACCGGCGCGGAGAGGGTGCGGGACATGGTTCGGAAGTGAAACACGTTCTAGACTCACGCACAAGAACCGGTCCCACTGACCTGTACTTCCTCTAGGGTCGGGGCGAACCGGTCGACGACGGGTCGGCCCCGACGAGGCGAGGAGACCCATGAAGCTGGGCCTGCAGCTGGGATACTGGGGCGCGCAGCCCCCCGCCAACGCCGGCGAGCTGGTCGCCGCGGCCGAGGAGTCCGGCTTCGACGCGGTCTTCACCGCGGAGGCCTGGGGCTCGGACGCCTTCACCCCGCTGGCCTGGTGGGGCCGCGAGACCAGCCGGCTGCGCCTCGGCACGAGCATCGTGCAGATGTCGGGTCGCTCGCCGACGTCGATCGCGATGCACGCACTCACCCTCGACCACCTCAGCAACGGCCGCGTGATCCTCGGGATGGGCGTGTCCGGACCGCAGGTCGTCGAGGGGTGGTACGGCCAGCCGTTCGCCAAGCCGCTGGCCCGCACCCGCGAGGTGGTCGCGATCATCCGCAAGGTCCTCGCGCGCGAGGCGCCGGTGACCAACGACGGGCCGCACTATCCCTTGCCGTACGCCGGGGAGGGCAGCGTCGGGCTCGGCAAGCCGCTCAAGCCCATCGTCCACCCGCTGCGCGCCGACCTCCCGATCTGGCTGGGAGCCGAGGGGCCGAAGAACGTCGCCCAGACCGCCGAGATCGCCGACGGCTGGATCCCGATCTTCTACACGCCCAAGTCCGCCGGGATGTACCAGCCCTGGCTCGACGAGGGCTTCGCGCGTCCGGGTGCCCGCCGGACGCGTGCGGACTTCGAGATCGCCGCGACCTGCCACCTCGAGATCACCGCCGACGACGGACCGGCGAAGCAGGCGGTCATCGACGGGCTCAAGCCGGTGATCGCGCTCTACATGGGCGGGATGGGCGCCAAGGACCAGAACTTCCACAAGCAGGTCTTCGAGCGGATGGGGTACGCCGACCTGGCGCACCAGGTGCAGGAGCTCTACCTGGCCGGCGAGAAGGACAGGGCGACGGCGCTCATCCCCGACGAGCTCGTCGACGACATGCACATCGTCGGCAGCGTGGGGGCGGTCAAGGAGCGCGTCGCGCAGTGGGCCGACACCGGCGTGACGACGCTCCTGCTCAGCTTCCGCTCCGCCGACGAGCTCCGGCGGGTCGCCGAGATCCTCGCCTGACCAGCGCGCGCGCTACAGGTCCGGCCCCACTCGTGGGACGCCGGCGAGCGAGGGGTCGCGGAGCTCGAAGAAGTCGCGCACCGCGAAGCCGAAGGCGTTGGCCACGAGCTGCGAGGGGAACGTCCGCACCCGGGTGTTGTAGGCGCGGACGTTGCCGTTGTAGAAGCGTCGGCTGGCTGCGATGCGGTCCTCGGTGTGGGCCAGCTCGTCCTGCAGGGCGAGGAAGCTCGTGCTGGCGCGCAGCTCGGGGTAGGCCTCGGTGCGTACGAGGACCTGCGCCAGGGCCGCCGTCACCCGGTCCTCGTAGGCCTGGCGCGCAGCGGGTGCATCGGCGCGGTGCTCGGTCGCAGCCTCGCGCGCTGCCACCAGTCCCGCTAGCACCTCGCGCTCGTGGGCGGCGTGCGCCTGCACCGTCCGGACGAGGTTGGGGACGAGGTCGTGGCGGCGGGTGAGCTCGACGTCGATCCCGCTCCAGGCCTCGTCGATGAGGACCCGCTGCCGGACGAACCGGTTGTAGCTGACCATCAGGGCGAGCAGGGCAGCGACGACGGCACCGACGAGCACCAGGATCGCGGGCTCCATCAGCCACGCACCTCGCGCCAGACGAACTCTGGGATGCCGTCGAGGACCGCGTCGAGGACGCCCAGGACGCGCGTCACCTCCGCCGGTGAGTGCTTTCCGGAGCTGACTGCGAGCAGCGTGTCGCCCTCGAAGCGCCACGCGAGGTCCCGGCTGCGGAGCAGCAGCTCCATCGTGCGCGGGTGGAGCACGTCGTAGGCGAACTTCGGATCGGGGCAGGTGACGGTGAACGCGCGGTTGAAGTCCTCGGACTCCAGCTCGATGTCGCGGTTGGTGATCCGGCCGACGAACCGTCCGAAGAAGTTCTCGGGCGTCACCGACATTGATGATGGACACGGACCTGATCGCCGTGCCTCTGCCACCGACTGTCGCCCTGCTGGGTTGACCATCAATTGGTCTGGCCGGTGGTCAGGTCTCCCGCTCGCCGGCCGGGCGGACATGACCTAATAAGAGCCTGGCAAGCGCCTCATCAATGTCCTGTCTGCTCGCCCGACCGGCGTCGACCCATCCGATTCGACACGGAAGGCATTGCCATCATGACAGCGACCGCCCTGCATCCCAGAGTCATCGCCGGCGTGGACACCCACGCTGACACCATCCACGTCGCCGCCATCGACCCGCTCGGTCGCGACCTGGGCGATGCCGAGTTCGCCACCACCCCGGACGGCTACCGCGACGCGATCGCATTCCTGAGGTCCTTCGGGGAGCCGGAGGTGATCGGGATCGAGGGAACCAGTTCCTACGGCGCCGGGATCACCAGAGCCACCGCTGCTACCGGGATAGAGGTCGTCGAGGTAATCCGCCCCGAACGCTCGGTGCGACGGCTGCAGGGCAAGTCTGACCCCATCGACGCCTACCAAGCCGCCCGAGCCGCACTGTCGGGACGGGCCCAAGCGGCACCCAAGAGCGAGGACACCGAGGCGTTGCGCGCGGTCCACAACGCCCGCCGCTCGGCAGTCAAAGCGCGCACCGCGGCGATGAACCAGATCCACCACATGCTCATCACCGCACCCACCGCAGTGCGTGAGAAATACCGCCCGCTGAAAGAGAAAGCGCTGGTCACCGCGCTCGCGACTTGCCGACCCACCGCCTCGAAGGACCCCACTACAAGCGCAGTGCTCAGTGCGTTGCGGATGCTGGCCAAACGCCACCAGTTCCTCACCGCCCAGGCCGACGACCTCGAAGACCAGCTCCGCGAACTGGTCACAGCAGCCAACCCACACCTGCTATCGCTGCACGGTGTTGGAGCGAACAGCGCTGCACAGCTGCTCATCACCGCCGGCGGCAACCCCGAACGTCTTCGTAGCGAAGCCGCCTTCGCCGCGCTCTGCGGCACCGCCCCGGTCCCGGCCTCCTCGGGCAAAACCACCCGTCACCGCCTCTCCCGCGGCGGCGACCGCGCCGCCAACTGCGCGCTGCATACCATCGCGCTGGTCCGGATGTCCTCCGATCCCCGCACCCGCGCCTACGTCACCGCGCAACGCAACAAGAGCCGACCCGACGCCGAGATCTTGCGCATGCTCAAACGCGCCATCGCCCGCGAGGTCTTCAAGTCCCTCACCCGCGGCCTGACCGCACCCGATCTCGCCGACCTCCGTTCCGCTCGACAGGCCAAGAACATCACCCTCACCGCCGCAGCCAAGGCAATGGACACCTACATCACCAAGATCGTCCGCACCGAGCTCGGCACCTACCCCGACTACCAACTCGCCGGCCGCTACCGCGAATGGCTCAAAGCCGCTTGACACAGATAGGAGCATCAACGCCGGCAGCCGTGCGCCCGTGCCCAGGCCGATCACCGAGTGGTGGTAGGTCGTCGTGCTGCGGTTCTCGCCGCTGCCGGTGTTGATCTTGTAGCTGTAGTCGAACGCCACCACCGGACGGCCGTCGTGCTGTCCCTGCAGGATGTTCGTCGCCTGCCGGCTGTGGCCGCGGCCGAACGGCGGGCCGTCATACCGCTGGGTCCAGCGGTTGTCCCGCGCGGTGTGGGTCCACCCGTGGGTGGCCGCGAACGCAGCCATCTCCTCGCGGCGCTTGTGCGCCTGGTGGAGCCCGAAGCCCGCCACCGCGACGACGGCGACGAGCGCCAGGACGAACAGAGGGGCCAGGTCCGAGCTCACGTCCGGAGGATAGTGCCCAGGAGCACGATCAGCGGCCGGTGAACTGCGGGGCGCGCTTCTCGGCGAACGCGCGTGGGCCCTCCTTGGCGTCGTCGGAGGAGAAGACCGCAGCGCCGACCCGGGCGTCGTCGGCCCAGCAGTCGTTCTCGTGCTTGCCCTCCGAGTCGCGGATCGTCTTGAGGATGGCCTGCACGGCGAGCGGGCCGTTGTTCTCGATCATCGCGGCGAGCTCGAGCGCCTTCTCCAGCGCCTGGCCGTCGGGCACGACATGGCCGATGAGGCCGAGCTCCTTCGCCTCGGGGGCGAGGATGTGCCGGCCGGTGAGGAGCAGGTCGGCGGCGACGGTGTAGGGGATCTGGCGGGGGAGGCGCACGGCCGAGCCACCCATCGGGTAGAGGCTCCAGCGGGCCTCGGAGATGCCGAACTTCGCCGACTCCCCGGCGACCCTGATGTCGGTGCCCTGCAGGATCTCGGTGCCCCCGGCGATGGCCGGACCCTCGACGGCTGCGATCAGCGGCTTGGTGAGCCGGAACCCCTTCAGCAGACCCTTGATGACCGTCGGGTCGTACTCCCCGGACTCGAACGCCTCCGCTGCCGGCTTCTTGTTCATCGACTTCAGGTCCGCGCCGGCGCAGAAGTAGCCGCCCGCCCCGGTCAGGACGCAGACGCGGATGTCGTCGTCGGAGTTCACCCGGTCCCACGCCTGGGTCATGATGTCGAGCATCTCGCCCGAGAGCGCGTTGCGCGACTCCGGACGGTTCATCGTGACGATGAGCGTGTGGCTGCGCTGCTCGACCAGGGCGTGGGGCTCGGACACGGGGCGTCTCCTCGGTTGCACGGGCTGGGTGCCGGTGGGCTGGTGCTGGTGGCTGGTGCCGGCCAGTGGTCGGAACTCTAGTCACAAACGAGAACGTGTTCTAGTCTGCGCGGGTGACCCTCAACATCGCCGACCTCTTCGAACACGCCGTCGACGCCGTGCCCGAGAAACCTGCCGTCAAGGTGGGGGACCGGGTCGTCACCTTCGCCGAGCTGGAGGCGGACTCCAACCGCCTCGGGCACTACCTGCAGGCGCAGGGAGTCCAGACCGGACAGCACGTCGCGATCTACGCCAAGAACAGCATCGAGCACGTCGTCGCGCTGCTGGCCATCCTCAAGATCCGGGCCGTGCCGATCAACGTCAACTACCGCTACGTCGAGGGGGAGCTCAACTACCTGTTCGACAACGCCGACGTGGTGGCGGTCCTGCACGAGCGCACCTACGCCCCGCTCGTGGCCGCCTGCTTCCCCAAGCACGACCAGCTCCGCCTCGCGATCGCCATGCCCGACGCACTCGCTCCGGACGACGCCTCCGACATCTCGTCGTTCGACGGCGTCTGGTGGGACGACGCGCTGGCCGGCCAGAGCGCCGAGCGCGACTTCGGACCGCGCAGCCCCGATGACCTGCACATCATCTACACCGGCGGCACCACCGGGTTCCCCAAGGGCGTCATGTGGCGTCACGAGGACTTCTGGCGCACGCTCGGTGGCGGCATCGACTTCATGTCCGGCACGGTGCTCGATGAGTACGACCAGTCCAAGCAGGCGGTCGAGCCGCGGATGGTCACCTTCCCGCTCAGCCCCCTCATGCACGGTGGGGCGCAGGCCGGCCTCCTCATGCACCTTTTTGCCGGCCACCTCACCGTCCTCGAGCCGAAGTTCGACCCGGTCCGCACCTGGGAGATCATCGAGGGCGAGGGCGTGCAGCTGATCTTCATGACCGGCGACGCGATGGCACGTCCACTGATCGAGGAGTATGAGCGCAAGGCCGCTACCGGTACGCCGTACCAGGCCTCCCAGCTCATGGCTGTCTCCTCCAGCGCCGCGATCTTCAGCCCTCCGGTGAAGCAGCGGTGGATGGCGGCGTTCCCCCACGCCTTCTTCACCGACTCGATCGGGTCCTCCGAGACCGGGTTCCAGGGCTCCGGCCTCCAGGACGCGGCGCACATCGCCACCGACGGACCGGTCGTGACTCCCGGCCCCCACGTCGTCCTGCTCGACGACGACAACGCGCTCATCCCGATCGACGACGACCACGTCGGCAAGGTCGGACGCACGGCGCGCGGCGGGCACGTGCCCGTGGGCTACTACAAGGACGAGAAGAAGTCCGCGCAGACCTTCCTCACCATCGACGGGCAGCGCTACGCCGTCCCCGGCGACTTCGCCCGGGTCGAGCAGGGCGGACGCATCACGCTGCTGGGTCGCGGTTCGAACTGCGTCAACACCGGCGGCGAGAAGGTCTACCCGGAGGAGGTCGAGATGGCCGTCAAGGGCCACCCGGCCGTCTACGACGTCCTCGTCGTCGGGATCCCCGACGAGCGCTTCGGGCAGGCGGTCGCCGCCGTCGTCGAGCTGCGGGAGGGCGCCACGCTGAAGCTCGAGGAGCTCCGCACCTACCTGCGCGACCATCTCTCCGGCTACAAGCTTCCGCGCAGCCTCACCATCGTGCCCGAGATCCCGCGCAACGCGACGGGCAAGGCGCAGTACCCCCGGGCCAAGGAACTGGCCCTCGAGTCCATCACGGCAGGAGCCTGACGCATGCGTACCCCCCTCTGCGATGAGTTCGGGATCGAGTACCCGATCTTCGCCTTCACCCCGTCCGAGCACGTGGCCGCGGCCGTCTCGCGCGCCGGCGGCCTCGGCGTCCTCGGCTGCGTCCGGTTCAACGACCCCGACGAGCTCGAGCAGACGCTCACCTGGATGGACGAGAACACCGACGGCAAGCCGTACGGCGTCGACGTCGTCATGCCGATGAAGATCCCCACCGAGGGCACCTCGATGGACCTCGGCGCGATGATCCCCGAGGAACACAAGAAATTCGTCGACGAGACGCTGCTCAAGCTCGGCGTGCCACCGCTGCCCGAAGGTGAGGGCCGCGAGGGCGTCCTGGGGTGGCTGCACTCCGTGGCCCGCTCGCACGTCGACATCGCCCTCAAGCACCGTCCGGTGCTCATCGCCAACGCGCTCGGCTCGCCGCCGGTCGACGTGATCGAGCAGGCGCACGCTGCGGGCGTCAAGGTCGCTGCCCTCGCCGGTGCGGCGAAGCACGCGCTCAGCCACGTGCGCAACGGCGTCGACATCATCGTCGCGCAGGGCTACGAGGCCGGCGGCCACACGGGCGAGATCGCCGGCATGGTGCTGACCCCCGACATCGTCGACGCGGTCGGCGACGTGCCTGTGCTGGGCGCCGGCGGCATCGGCTCCGGTCGCCAGGTCGCGGCGTCGCTCGCGCTGGGCGCGCAGGGCGTGTGGACCGGCTCGATCTGGCTCGGCACCGAGGAGTACCAGAACCTGCAGTCCAACGCCGGTTGGACCACGGCCTTCACGCGCGCGACGTCGTCCGACACCGTGCGCACCCGGATCTACACCGGCAAGCCGGCGCGCCTGCTCAAGACCAAGTGGACCGAGGCCTGGGCCGAGGAGGGCGCTCCGTCGCCGCTGCCGATGCCGCTGCAGAACCTCCTGGTGGCCGACGCCCACAACCGCATCAACGCCTCCGGCGACCCCGACGTGATCTCGATGCCGATCGGGCAGATCGTCGGCCGCATGAACGAGGTCCGCCCCGTCGCCGACGTGATGGCCGACCTGGTCTCGGAGTTCGAGGAGACCGTCACCCGCCTGGACAAGCTCCGGGGCTGACGCACAGGCGTACGACGAAGGCCCGCTCCCGGCGAACCGGGAGCGGGCCATTCGGTTGGCGCAGCGAGACTCAGGCGACGGGCTCGGTCGCCAGCGCGCGGCCGACGGTCAGCGCCTGCTCGGTGCCGGCGCCGAGCGTGAACTCCAGGCGCTTGGCGGTGGTGAAGAAGCGGTGCGCCTCGCCGTCGAGGTCGATGCCGACACCGCCGTGCACGTGGACGGTGGTGTGGGCGAGCCGGTGGCCGGCGTCCGCGGCCCACAGCTTCGCGACGGCGACCTCGGTCGCGGCCGGGAGTCCCTCGGCCAAGCGCCAGGCCGCCTGCCACAGCGTGAGGCGCGCACCGAGGACGTCGATGAAGCCGTCGGCGAGCCGCTGGGCGACCGCCTGGAAGCTCCCGATCGGGCGGCCGAACTGCTCGCGGGTGCGGGCGTAGCCGCTCGTGAGGGACAGCGCCCCCTCGACGACACCGAGGTGGACCGCGCAGGTGGCCACGGTGAGCCGGTCGTGCAACCAGCGCACGGTGCTGCCATCGGTCGCGCCGACGAGCCGGTCGTCGTCGAGCGCGACGTCGGTGAGGACCAGCTGCGCGACCCGCTCGTTGTCGGTGGCGTTCTGGGGCGTCACCGTGACGCCGGTGTCGTCGCTGCGCACGAGGAACACCGCGCTGGCCTCGTCGGTCCGAGCCGTCACGAGGTAGGCGTCGGCATCAGCGCCGGCGGAGACGACCGTCTTCGTGCCGTCGAGGCGCCAACCGGCCTCGCCGGGCGTGGCCGACGTCCCGGGGTGCTCCGGCAGCGCCTCGCGCTCCTCGCCGGCCGCGACCGTGAGCAGCGTCGAACCGTCGGCTGCACCTGGGAGGAGTGCCTGGCGTACGGCGTCAGCGCCGTGCTCGGCCACCGTGAGCCCGGCAACGGTGTGGACCACGATGGGCACCGGGGCGACCACGCGGCCACACTCCACGAGGACGCGAGTCAGCTCGAGCAGGCCCATCCCGCCGCCGCCGTGCTCGTCGGGCAGTGCGATCCCGAGCAGTCCGGCGTCGGCCAGCGCCTTCCACAGCGTGCGGTCGAAGCGGTGGCCCTCGGCCTCGACGGCCTTCTGGCGCTCGTTGGTGCAGTGGTCCTTGAGGATCGTCGCCGCGAGCTCGGCGGCCTCGTCCTGCTCGGTGGTGAAGGTGAAGTCCATGGGGTGTCCTCAGCTGGAGACGGGCGGTCGGGGCGTCAGCGGCGCGTGGCCGGCGGCAGGCCGAGCCCGACCATGCCGATGATGTCGCGCTGGATCTCGTTGGTGCCGCCCCCGAAGGTCATGACCAGCGAGGAGCGGTAGTAGCGCTCGAGCCGGCCCTGGAGGACGGCGCCCTCGGAGCCGGCCTTGAGCACTGCGTGCGGGCCGACGATCTCCATCAGCGAGCGGTAGACCTCCGTGGCGAGCTCGCTGCCGTAGACCTTGGTCGCCGACGCCTCGGCCGGCGAGAGGTGGGTCGTGTCGGAGGCGAGCTTCCAGTTCAGCAGCGCGAGCATCTCGGCGCGCGCGTGGGCTCGGCCGAGGGCGATCTGCACCCACTCGGTGTCGATGACCCGGGAACCATCGGGGTTCTTGGTCTGCTGGGCCCACTCCCGCACGAGGCGCAGCGAGTGCGTCAGGGGAGCGGCCGAGGTGAGCGCGACCCGCTCGTGGTTGAGCTGGTTGGTCATGAGCGCCCAGCCGCCGTTGAGCTCGCCGACGAGGTTGCCCTTCGGCACGCGCACGTCCTCGTAGTACGTCGCGCTCGTGCCGACGCCGGCGACGGTGTGGACGGGCGTGTAGGAGAAGCCCGGGGCGTCGGCCGGCACGAGGATCATCGACAGGCCCTTGTGTCGCGGCAGCTCGGGGTCGGTGCGGCACGCGAGCCAGATGTAGTCGGCGTACTGGATGAGGCTGGTCCACATCTTCTGGCCGTTGATGACCCACTCGTCGCCCTCGAGCCGCGCGCGGGTCTGGAGACTGGCCAGGTCGGTGCCGGAGCCGGGCTCGGAGTAGCCGATCGAGAAGTGCATCTCGCCCTTGAGGATCGCGGGGAGGAACTTCTCCTTCTGCTCGTCGGTGCCGAAGCGCATGATCGTCGGACCGACGGTGTTGAGCGTCAGGTAGGGGATCGGCACGCCCGCGATCGCGGCCTCGTCGGTGAAGATCAGCTGCTCGACCATCGAGCGCGCCTGGCCGCCGAACTCCTCGGGCCAGCCGATCCCGAGCCAGCCGTCGGTGCCGAGCTGGCGGATGACCTCCTTGTAGACCGCGGCGTCACCGAACTCCCCGGACGCGGCGGCGAGCGCCGCGCGGCGCTCCGGGGTGACCAGCTCGGCGAAGTAGCCCCGCAGCTCGCGGCGGAGCGCCTCTTGGTCGGGGGTCAGGGCGATGTGCATGGCGACTCCTCGCCGGCGGCGGCCGGAAGACTGGTCATCGGGTCGGCAAAACTATAACCTGTTCTCGTTTTCCCGGGCAGGACGCAGCCGCGCCCGATCCGCGCAACACTGGTGGTGGACCATCCGGGTCCATTCGACGAGGAGGTCGCCATGAACGCCGTCCAGGCACCTGAGCAGGTCCGTCACCTCGACCGGGGTGTCGCGCCGATCCGCTACGCCCGCGGCTGGCACTGCCTGGGGGTGGAGCGTCAGTTCGCCGACGGCAAGCCGCACGGCATCGAGGCCTTCGGCACCAAGCTCGTGGTCTGGGCGGACAGCAAGGGTGACATCAACGTCATCGACGGCTACTGCCGGCACATGGGCGGTGACCTCACCCAGGGCTCGGTCAAGGGCGACGAGGTCGCCTGCCCGTTCCACGACTGGCGCTGGGGTGGCGACGGCAAGTGCAAGGCGATCCCCTACGCGCGCCGCGTGCCGCTGCGTGCCCGCACCCAGAAGTACCCCGTCGTGATCCGCAACGGGCAGGTGCTGATCTGGCATGACCCCGAGGGCTCCGAGCCCGACCTGGACATCCTCCCGCCCGAGCTTCCCGGCATCGGGACCGACGCCTGGACCGACTGGTTCTGGGAGGTCAACCCCATCGAGGGCTCGCACTGTCGCGAGCTGATCGACAACGTCGTCGACATGGCGCACTTCTACTACGTGCACCTGTCGTTCCCGACCAGCTTCCGCAACGTCTTCGAGGGCACCCAGGCGACCCAGTTCATGGAGTCCAAGGGCCGCCCCGACGTGAGCGGCGGCTACGGCGCGACCGACATGTTCCTCAAGTCCGAGGCGACCTACTACGGCCCGGCATACATGATCAACTGGCTCTGGGTCGACTACAAGGGCTTCGAGACCGAGGTCGTGCTGATCAACTGCCACCTGCCCACCGGGCCCGACTCGTTCACGCTGCAGTACGGCATCGCCGTCCGCAAGCCCGAGGGTCTGGACGAGGCGTCGGCGCAGTACGTCGCCAAGAAGTACGCCGACATGTTCGGCGAGGGCTTCCTCCAGGACGTGCACATCTGGAAGAACAAGGTGCCGGTCCAGAACCCGCTCCTGTGCGAGGAGGACGGCCCGGTCTACCAGCTGCGCCGCTGGTACGAGCAGTTCTACGTCGACGTCGCCGACATCGAGCCGGAGATGGTCGAGCGCTTCGAGTTCGAGGTCGACACCACGATGGCCAACGTGAACTGGGAGGCGGAGGTCGCCGAGAACCTGCGCCGTCGCGCCGAGGAGGAAGAGGCGGCGAAGCAGGGCGCCGACGCCGGGGCAGGCGCCTGATGGTCTCCTTCGCTCCGACGAGCGACGGGACCCGGGAGGACCAGCGCCTCTACACGGAGGCCAGAATGGTGGAGGTCGCCTGCCAGGACTGCCTGGCGGTCGTCCGGGTCAAGAAGAACAGCGACCACCACACCTCCGTGCAGTGGAGCACGAAGGCCCAGCAGGACTGTCAGGAGTTCAACCGCAGCGGCGCGGGCGAGCGGGCAGTGCACCAGCCGTGCAGCCGGCTGCGCAGGAGCATCGCGCAGGCGGTCGAGGACGGCACGATCCAGATCGGAGCCGAGGATGGCTACTGAGTCCTTCGAACTGAAGGTGCTCGACGTCATCGAGGAGACCGCCGACGCCCGCTCGGTCGTCTTCGAGATCCCCGCCGACGCCCGCGAGGCGTTCGACTACCAGCCGGGGCAGTTCCTCACCCTCGCGATCCCGAGCGACCAGACGGGGGTCGCCGCCCGCTGCTACTCCCTGTCCAGCACGCCCGGCGACGACGCGCTGAAGGTCACCGTCAAGCGGACCTCCGACGGCTACGCGTCCAACTGGATCTGCGACAACGTCCGCGCGGGCGACACCCTGCGGGTGCTGCCGCCGAGCGGGATCTTCACCCCCGCCTCACTCGACGCCGACCTGCTGCTCTTCGCGGGCGGCAGCGGCATCACGCCGATCATGTCGATCACCAAGGCGGCGCTGGCGCGCGGCACCGGCCGGGTCGTGCTGGTCTACGCCAACCGCGACGAGCAGTCGGTGATCTTCGCCGCCGAGCTGCGCGCGCTCGCCGAGCAGTACGGCGAGCGACTCGTCGTCATCCACTGGCTGGAGTCCGTCCAGGGTCTCCCGGCGCCCGACCAGATGCGCGGCATCGCGGCGCACTTCCCGACGTACGACGCGTTCGTCTGCGGTCCGCCGGCCTTCATGAAGTGCGTCGTCGGCGTCCTCAAGGGGCTCGAGTTCCCGCGCGAGCGCCGCCACCAGGAGAAGTTCGTCTCCCTCGCCGGCAACCCGTTCGGTGACGTCGAGGAGGCGGCCGTCGCCGAGGCCGAGGTCTTCGAGGCCGAGCACGAGCCCGAGGACGCGGCCCAGGAGCCCGCCGCGGCCGGCGACCCCACGCCCCAGGGCGCGGTCCGCGTCGAGATCGAGCTCGACGGGACCACCTACGAGTACGACGACTGGCCCGCGACGAAGCCGCTGCTCGACCACCTGCTGAAGAAGGGGGTCCCGGCGCCGTTCTCCTGCCGCGAGGGCAACTGCAGCGCCTGCGCCTTCCGGCTCCTCGAGGGCGAGGTCAAGATGGAGCACAACGACATCCTCGACGAGGACGACCTCGCCGACGGCATCCGGCTCGGCTGCCAGGCCTACCCGGTCACCGACGTCGTCAAGGGCACCTACAGCTGATTCCGCGAGCGGCGTGCGCCCCACTCGAGGATCCCTGTCACCAGGTGACTGCGATCCTCGAGTAGGAGCCACTCACCAGCCGCGCTCGCGCCACGCAGCGAGGTGCGGCCGCTCAGCGCCGAGCGTCGAGTCAGCGCCGTGGCCGGGGTAGAACCACGTGTCGTCGTCGTACACCCCGAAGATCTTCTCCTCGACGTCGTCGATGAGCGTGGCGAAGGCGTCCGCGTCGCCGAAGGTGTTGCCGACGCCGCCGGGGAAGAGGCTGTCACCGGTCCACAGATGCGTGTGACCCGCGGGGTCGTCGTAGGCGAGGACGATCGAGCCAGGGGTGTGACCGGTGACCCGCACGACGCGCAGCGTGCACGCCCCCACCCGGACCTCGTCACCGTCGGAGACCGTCCGGTCGACGGCCACCCCGGTCTGCTCCATCACCGCGGCCGCGTCGGGCTCGCCGACGACGACCTGGGCGCCGGTGGCGGCGACGACGTCGGCGAGAGCCCGGTGGTGGTCCCAGTGCTGGTGGGTGGTCACCACCGTCGCGAGACCGCCGTCGCCGACCAGCTCGAGGATCCGCGGCGCGTCGTCGGCTGCGTCGATGAGCAGCTGCTCGCCGGTCTCGGTGCACCGCAGGAGGTAGGCGTTGTTGGCCATCTTCTCGTCGACGGCCAGCTTGGTGATCCGCAGTCGCTCGAGCTCGCGGACCGCTGCCGGACCGCCGGGCGTCACCGCACCGTCGTACGAAGTCATGGTCGTCACATCTCCTCGCTTCGGGAAGAACCGGGCGCTGGGTACGTTATCCAAGGGTGGTGGAACAGACCGCCCCGCGGCGCTGGCGCGTCGTCTTGCAACCCTCCGCCTGATGGCGAACACTTGTTCGAGTGACCACTGCGCACACCGGCCGGTCACGCGACGAAGGAGACCCGTGGCCGACCAGCTGATCATCCGTGGAGCCCGCGAGCACAACCTCAAGGACGTCTCGCTCGACCTGCCGCGCGATGCCCTCATCGTCTTCACCGGCCTGTCCGGCTCCGGCAAGTCGAGCCTGGCCTTCGACACGATCTTCGCCGAGGGCCAGCGCCGCTACGTCGAGTCGTTGTCGGCGTACGCGCGCCAGTTCCTCGGGCAGATGGACAAGCCCGACGTCGACTTCATCGAGGGTCTCTCCCCGGCGGTGTCGATCGACCAGAAGTCGACCTCGCGCAACCCCCGGTCGACCGTCGGCACGATCACCGAGGTCTACGACTACCTCCGGCTTCTCTACGCCCGCGCCGGGCGGCCGCACTGCCCGAAGTGCGGCAAGCCGATCTCGCGCCAGACCCCGCAGCAGATCGTCGACCGGGTCCTCGAGCTCGAGGAGGGCAGCCGGTTCCAGGTGCTCGCACCGCTGATCCGTGGCCGCAAGGGTGAGTACGTCGACCTGTTCGAGCAGCTGCAGACGCAGGGCTACTCCCGCGTGCGCGTCGACGGCGAGGTCCACTCGTTGACCGAGCCGCCCACGCTGGCGAAGCAGAAGAAGCACACCATCGAGGTCGTCGTCGACCGGCTCGCCGTGAAGGCGTCGTCGAAGCGCCGGCTGACCGACTCGATCGAGACGGCGCTCGGCCTGGGCGGTGGTCTGGTCGTCCTCGACTTCGTCGACCTGCCCGACGACGACCCCCACCGCGAGCGGACGTTCTCCGAGCACCTCGCCTGCCTCGACGACGACCTGTCGTTCGAGGAGCTCGAGCCGCGCTCGTTCTCGTTCAACTCGCCGTTCGGCGCCTGCCCGGAGTGCCACGGCATCGGCACCCGCATGGAGGTCGACCCCGAGCTCGTCGTCACCGACCCCGACGCGACGCTGGGTGAGGGCGCGGTGACGGTCTGGACCGGCGCGCACGTCCGCGACTACTTCCTGCGCCTGCTCGGCGCGCTCGGCGACGAGCTCGGCTTCGACCTCAACACCCGCTGGGGCGACCTGCCGGAGAAGGCCCGCCGCGCGATCCTCGACGGTCACGCGACCAAGGTCCACGTCCGGCACCGCAACCGCTACGGCCGCGAGCGCTCCTACTACACGAGCTTCGAGGGCGTGCGGCCCTACATCGAGCGGCGCCACCGCGAGGCCGAGTCCGACACCAGCCGCGAGCGCATGGAGGGCTACATGCGCGAGGTCGCGTGCCCGGCCTGTGCCGGCACCCGCCTCAAGCCGGTCTCGGTCGCGGTCACCGTCGGTGGTCGCAGCATCGCCGAGGTCGCGCGGATGCCGATCGACGAGGCCGCGCAGTTCCTCGCCGACCTGCAGCTCAGCGAGCGCGAGCACCAGATCGCCGACCGCGTGCTCAAGGAGATCAACGAGCGCCTGCGGTTCCTCCTCGACGTCGGTCTCGACTACCTCTCGCTCGACCGGCCCGCGGGCTCGCTGTCGGGCGGCGAGGCGCAGCGCATCCGGCTCGCGACCCAGATCGGTGCCGGCCTGGTCGGCGTCCTCTACGTGCTCGATGAGCCCTCCATCGGCCTGCACCAGCGCGACAACCACCGGTTGATCGAGACGCTGGTGCGGCTGAAGAACCTCGGCAACACCTTGATCGTCGTCGAGCACGACGAGGACACGATCCGCACCGCCGACTGGGTCGTCGACATCGGTCCCGGTGCCGGTGAGCACGGTGGCCAGGTGGTCGTCTCCGGCTCGGTCGACGACCTGCTCAACCACCCCGACTCGCCGACGGGGCTCTACCTCTCCGGTCGCAAGGAGATCCCGGTCCCCGACGTACGTCGTCCGCGCACGCCCGGCCGCGAGCTGGTGGTGCGCGGCGCGAAGGAGAACAACCTCCGCAACGTCGACGTGACGTTCCCGCTGGGGCAGCTCGTCGCGGTCACCGGTGTCTCCGGCTCGGGCAAGTCCACCCTGGTCAACGACATCCTCTACACGTCGCTGGCCAAGTCGATCTACAACGCCCGGACGGTCCCGGGACGCCACACCCGCATCGAGGGCGTCGAGCACGTCGACAAGGTGATCCACGTCGACCAGTCGCCGATCGGCCGTACGCCGCGGTCCAATCCGGCCACCTACACCGGCGTCTTCGACCACGTGCGCAAGCTGTTCGCCTCCACCCCCGAGGCGAAGGTCCGGGGCTACCAGCAGGGACGCTTCTCGTTCAACGTCAAGGGCGGACGCTGCGAGGCGTGCTCCGGCGACGGCACGATCAAGATCGAGATGAACTTCCTGCCCGACGTCTACGTCCCGTGCGAGGTCTGCCACGGCGCTCGCTACAACCGCGAGACGCTCGAGGTGCACTACAAGGGCAAGACGATCGCCGAGGTCCTCGACATGCCGATCGAGGAGGCGGTGGAGTTCTTCGCTGCCATCCCGGCGATCGCGCGCCACCTCAAGACGCTGGTCGAGGTCGGCCTCGGCTACGTCCGGCTCGGTCAGCCCGCGACGACGCTGTCGGGTGGTGAGGCGCAGCGGGTCAAGCTGGCCTCGGAGCTGCAGAAGCGCTCGACCGGGCGCACGCTCTACGTCCTCGACGAGCCGACCACCGGGCTGCACTTCGAGGACATCCGCAAGCTGCTGCTGGTCCTCGGTCGCCTGGTCGACGCGGGCAACTCGGTGCTGGTGATCGAGCACAACCTCGACGTGATCAAGACCGCCGACTGGCTCGTCGACATGGGTCCCGAGGGCGGCAACAAGGGCGGCATCGTCGTCGCGACCGGCACCCCGGAGGAGGTCGCAGCCAACCCGGACAGCCACACCGGTCGGTTCCTGGCCCCGTTGCTGGAGGGTGGGCGTGCGGCTCAGGTCGCCCCGAAGAAGACCGGTGCGAAGAAGGCCCCCGCGAACAAGAGCGCCGCCAAGCAGCCCGCCAAGAAGGCTGCCAAGAAGGCGTCGCCCCCGAAGGCCGTCGCGAGCAAGCCTGCGAAGAAGAGCCCGGCCCGCAAGACCGCCACCGCCAAGGCCGGCTGACCGGCACCAGGAGAGGATGCTCGCCATGAGCCAGCCCGCACGTCCCGCGTTGTGCCTGTCGCGTCGCCGCGCCCTCGGCGGCGCGGCTCTGGCCGGGGTCGGCCTGCCCGTCCTCGCCGCCTGTGGGGGCGACGACGGCTCGGACGGCGCAGGGGAGCGGGAGCCGGGTGCCGACGCGCCCCCGCCGGGGGAGCCGATCGTGGGCACCGCCGAGGTGCCGGTCGGGGGTGCCTGGATCGACAGCGAGCAGCGGCTGGTGGTGACGCAGCCGACCGCCGGCGAGTTCAAGGCGTTCGACGGCACCTGCTCCCACGCCCGGTGTGCGGTGAGCGCCCAGGCGCAGGGCCAGGTCATCTGCACGTGCCACGGGAGCCGGTTCGCGATCGAGGACGGGTCGGTGCTCGACGGCCCGGCGCCGGAGGGCTTGACCGAGATCGCGGTCCGGGTCGAGGGCGACCAGGTCGTGCGATCCTGATCGTCGCCGAGTCCCGCAGCAGCACGGGTGCGCTCGTAGGGTTGCCTCGTGGCTGATCCGTCGACGTACCGTCCTGCGCCGGGGTCCATCCCGACACAGCCCGGCGTCTACCGCTTCCGCGACGCCCGGCAGCGGGTGATCTACGTCGGCAAGGCCAAGAACCTCCGGGCCCGGCTGTCGTCGTACTTCCAGCACCTCTCCGCACTGCACCCGCGCACGGCGACCATGGTCACGACCGCGGCGAGCGTCGAGTGGACGGTCGTCGAGACCGAGGTCGAGGCGCTGCAGCTGGAGTACTCCTGGATCAAGGAGTACGACCCCCGCTTCAACGTGAAGTACCGCGACGACAAGTCCTACCCGTGGCTCGCCGTCACGGTCGGCGAGGAGTTCCCGCGGGTGATGGTCGGCCGCGGCGCCAAGCGCAAGGGCACGCGCTACTTCGGCCCGTACTCCCACGCATGGGCGATCCGCGAGACCGTCGACCAGCTGCTGCGGGTCTTCCCGATGCGCTCGTGCAGCAACGGCGTCTTCAAGCGCTCCCAGCAGATCGGGCGCCCGTGCCTGCTCGGCTACATCGACAAGTGCGCCGCGCCCTGCGTCGGCAATGTCGACGCCGCGGAGCACCGCCGGATCGTCGACGACTTCTGCAACTTCATGGGCGGTCAGACCAACGCCTTCGTGAAGCGGGTCGAGCGGGAGATGTACGCCGCCAGCGAGGCGCTCGACTTCGAGCGCGCCGCGCGGCTGCGCGACGACCTCGGCGCGCTCAACCGCGCGCTGGAGAAGCAGGCGGTCGTGCTCGGCGACGGCACGGACGGCGACGTCATCGCGCTCGCCGAGGACCCGCTCGAGGTCGCGGTGCAGATCTTCCACGTCCGGGGCGGCCGGATCCGTGGCCAGCGCGGCTGGGTCGCGGACCGCACCGACGACTCCGACACCGCCGGGCTCGTGGAGGTCTTCCTGCAGCAGCTGTACGCCGGCGAGAGCGGCGACGGCGTGCCTCGCGAGGTCCTGGTGCCGGCCGTGTCGTCGGACCCGGCGCACGTCGAGGCGCTGGAGGTCTGGTTGAGCCGATTGCGTGGCTCACGCGTCAGCATCCGCGTGCCCCAACGGGGCGACAAGCGCTCCCTGCAGGAGACCGTCGAGCGCAACGCGAAGCAGGCGCTGGCGCTCCACAAGACCAAGCGCGCCTCCGACCTGACCACA
This sequence comes from Nocardioides massiliensis, assembly GCF_030811215.1. Classification (NCBI taxonomy): domain Bacteria; kingdom Bacillati; phylum Actinomycetota; class Actinomycetes; order Propionibacteriales; family Nocardioidaceae; genus Nocardioides; species Nocardioides massiliensis. Next base: position 2,957,323 of record NZ_JAUSQM010000001.1, on the reverse strand, counting down.
AGGAGCAAGGCGCTGGAGGAGATCCAGTCCGCCCTCGAGCTGCCCGAGGCGCCGCTGCGCATCGAGTGCTTCGACATCTCCAACCTGCAGGGCACCGAGGTCGTCGGCTCGATGGTCGTCTTCGAGGACGGGTTGCCACGCAAGGGGGAGTATCGCCGCTTCGTGATCCGTGGGGTCGAGGGTCAGAACGACGTGGCCTCGATGCACGAGGTCGTCACCCGCCGCTTCCGCCGTCTGCTCGACGAGCGCTCCGATCTGCCGGAGATCGGTGCGACCTCGGCGGAGGGGCCGGTGCTCGTCGACCCCGACACCGGTCAGCCGCGCAAGTTCGCCTACGCCCCCGGCCTGGTCGTGGTGGACGGCGGCGCTCCCCAGGTCGCGGCCGCCCAGCGCGCACTCGACGAGCTCGGGATCGACGACATCGCCGTGTGCGGGTTGGCGAAGAAGCTCGAGGAGGTCTGGCTGCCCGGGCAGGAGGACCCGGTGATCCTGCCGCGGTCCAGCGAGGCGCTTTACCTGCTGCAGCGGGTGCGCGACGAGGCACACCGGTTCGCCATCGCCCATCACCGCGGCCGGCGCTCCAAGACGATGGTGGAGAGCGTGCTGGACGACGTACCCGGCCTGGGAGAGGTTCGCCGCAAGACCCTGCTGCGACACTTCGGGTCCCTGCGCAAGCTGCGGGCTGCCACGCCCGAGGACATCGCCGCGGTGCCCGGGATCGGCCCCCGCACGGCCCAGGCGATTGCGGACGCGGTGGCCGAGGCCCCCGCACGCGGCCAGACTGTGCGCGTCAACACCGCCACCGGCGAGATCATCTCGACTGGGCTCGATACAAGCGAGGAGAGCTGACGACGATGACCGACACTGCCGCAGTGGCCGAGGGCGAGCTCGTCGTGGTCAGCGGGATGACCGGGGCCGGCCGCAGCACGGTCGCCAAGGAGCTGGAGGACCTGGGCTTCTACGTCGTCGACAACCTGCCGCCCGAGCTGGTCCCCGAGGTGGTCCGCCTCGTCGACGAGCGGCACGGGCGTCAGCGTCCTGTCGCCGTGGTCGTCGACGTCCGCTCGGGGGTCTTCTTCGACCGGCTCGAGGAGATCCTCGCCACCAACGCCACGGGGCGTCCCACCAGCCTCGTGTTCGTCGAGGCCGACGACGACGTGCTGGTCCGGCGCCAGGAGGCCGCGCGCCGGCCGCACCCGCTGCAGGGCAACGGCCGGCTGCTCGACGGCCTGGTCCGTGAGCGGGCCGTCCTGGCGCGCCTGCGCGGTGACGCGGACCTGCTCATCGACACCACCGACCTCAACGTCCACCAGCTCACCGACCGGGTGGCGGCCGCCTTCGGCACCGAGGAGACGACCGCGCTCAAGGTCACGGTCATCAGCTTCGGCTTCAAGTACGGCATCCCCGTCGATGCCGACCTGGTCGCCGACATGCGCTTCATCCCCAACCCGCACTGGGTGCCGGAGCTGCGTCCCCAGACCGGTCGCGACGCGCCCGTGTCGGCGTACGTCCTCGCCCGGCCCGAGGCGCAGCGGTTCCTCGAGCAGTATGTCCCGGTCGTCGGCACCCTCGCCGAGGGCTACCTGCGGGAGGGCAAGCGGTTCATGACGATCGCCATCGGCTGCACCGGTGGCAAGCACCGGTCCGTCGCGATGACCGAGGAGGTGGCCCGCCGCCTCGGCGAGACCGGTCTCGACGTCCGTGCCACGCACCGCGACCTGGGGCGCGAGTGAGCGCCGACCGGGCGCAGGCGGTCGTGGCCCTTGGGGGCGGTCACGGTCTGCACGTCTCGTTGCGCGCGCTGCGTCGTCTGATGGAGGACGTCGTGCTCGACGAGCTCGTCGCCATCGTCACGGTCGCGGACAACGGCGGTTCGTCCGGCCGGCTGCGCGGGGAGTTCGACGTGCTCCCGCCGGGCGACCTGCGGATGGCGCTGGCCGCGCTGTGCGGGGACGACGAGTGGGGCCAGACCTGGGCGCAGGTGCTGCAGCACCGCTTCGCCGGGGACGGCGAGATGAAGGGCCACGTGGTCGGCAACCTGCTGATCGTGGCGCTGTGGGAGCAGCTCGGTGACGACGTCGCTGCGCTCGAGTGGGTCGGCCGGCTGTTGGGGGCGCGTGGACGGGTCCTGCCGATGGCCCTGCAGCCGCTCGACATCGTCGCCGAGGTCTCCGGTCTCGACCCGGCGCGCCCCGCGCAGCGCCAGGAGGTGCGTGGTCAGGTCGAGGTCGCCACCACCGCAGGCACCATCGAGGAGATCCGGTTGGAGCCGCCCGGGGCGTCGGCGAGCCCGGCGGCGCTCGATGCGATCGCGGCCGCCGACTGGGTCGTGCTCGGACCCGGATCCTGGTTCACCTCGGTGCTCCCGCACCTGCTGGTGCCGGAGCTGCGCGCTGCGCTCATCAACACGTCCGCGCGCGTGCTGGTCGTGCTCAACCTCACCGAGCAGGAGGGGGAGACCAACGGGTTCGGCCCGGTCGACCACCTCGCGGTGCTGCGGTCCTACGCACCCGAGCTCCGCATCGACACCGTCCTCGCCGATCGCGTCAGCGTGGGTGACGGCGTCGACGCGCTCACCGAGGCGGTTGCCGCCTGCGGGGCTCGGTTGGTGCTCGACGACGTGGCGGTGGCTCCCGGCGACGGGCACCACGATCCCGTGGCGCTGGCAGCGGCGTACGACGCGATCATGACCGCTCCTGACCCACGCGATTGACCGCCGTGGCAGGATTCGACGCATGGCGATGACGGCACAGGTGAAGGCCGAGCTCGCGAGCACGCCGGTCACGAAGACCTGCTGCCGCAAGTCCGAGGTCTCCTCGCTCCTCCGCTTCGCCGGGGGACTGCACATCGTCAGCGGACGGATCGTCGTCGAGGCCGAGCTCGACACGGGTGCCGCCGCCCGCCGGGTACGCAAGGACATCGCCGAGGTCTACGGCCACCACTCCGACGTCGTGATGGTGTCCGGCAACGGCATCCGCAAGGGCAGCCGCTACCTCGTGCGCGTGGTCCGCGACGGGGAGGCACTCGCCCGCCAGACCGGTCTGCTCGACAACCGTGGCCGCCCCGTGCGCGGCCTGCCGACCCACGTCGTGAGTGGTGGCACCTGCGACGCCGTCGCCGCCTGGCGGGGGGCGTTCCTGGCCCACGGGTCGCTCACCGAACCGGGTCGCTCGTCGTCGCTGGAGGTCACCTGTCCCGGGCCGGAGGCGGCGCTCGCCCTCGTCGGTGCGGCCCGCCGGCTCGACATCAGCGCCAAGGCCCGCGAGGTCCGCGGCGTCGACCGGGTCGTGATCCGCGACGGCGACGCGATCGGTGCCCTGCTGACCCGCCTCGGTGCCCACGAGAGCCTCATGGCGTGGGAGGAGCGGCGCATGCGGCGCGAGGTCCGCGCAACCGCCAACCGGCTCGCGAACTTCGACGACGCCAACCTCCGCCGCTCGGCGCGGGCCGCGGTCGCCGCCGGCGCTCGGGTCCAGCGTGCGCTGGAGATCCTCGGCGAGGAGGTGCCCGACCATCTCCAGATGGCAGGCCGGCTGCGCCTCGAGCACAAGCAGGCCTCGCTCGAGGAGCTCGGGCAGCTGCACGAGCCGCAGCTGACGAAGGACGCCATCGCCGGACGCATCCGTCGGTTGCTGGCCATGGCTGACAAGCGCGCGGAGGATCTCGGGATCCCCGACACCGAGGCGTCGCTGACCGCGGACATGCTGGCTGAGTGATCCTCCGGTCCCGCGGGGTGGACGCCCCGGGGACCGGGCTCATGCGCGCGGTTGCGACGGGTAAGGTTTCGACGAACCGTCGACCAGCTGAGGAGCGCATTCGTGACTGTCCGCGTGGGAATCAACGGCTTCGGCCGCATCGGCCGCAACTTCTTCCGGGCCGTGCAGGCCTCCGGCGCCGACATCGAGATCGTCGGCGTCAACGACCTCACGGACAACAAGTCCCTGGCGCACCTGCTCAAGTACGACTCGATCCTGGGCCGGCTCGACGCCGAGGTCGAGGCAGGCGGTGACGCGATCACCGTCGGCGGCAAGAAGATCGCCGCGCTCGAGGAGCGCGACCCGAGCAACCTGCCCTGGGGCGACCTGGGCGCCGACGTCGTCATCGAGTCCACCGGCTTCTTCACCGACGCGACCAAGGCGAAGGCCCACGTCGACGCCGGCGCGAAGAAGGTCATCATCTCCGCACCGGCCTCCAACGAGGACGTCACCGTCGTGATGGGCGTCAACCACGGCGATTACGACCCGGCCCAGCACACGATCATCTCCAACGCGTCGTGCACGACGAACTGCCTCGGCCCGATGGCCAAGGTCCTCAACGACGAGTTCGGCATCGTCAAGGGCCTGATGACCACCATCCACGCCTACACGCAGGACCAGAACCTCCAGGACGGTCCCCACAAGGACCTGCGCCGCGCCCGCGCCGCCGCCCTCAACATCGTCCCGACCTCCACCGGTGCGGCGAAGGCCATCGGTCTGGTGCTGCCGGAGCTGAAGGGCAAGCTCGACGGCTTCGCGCTGCGCGTGCCGATCCCGACCGGCTCGGCCACCGACCTCACCGTCGAGCTGGGGCGCGACACCACCGCCGAGGAGGTCAACGCGGCGATGAAGGCCGCCGCCGAGGGCGACCTCAAGGGGATCCTGAAGTACACCGAGGACCCGATCGTCTCCTCCGACATCGTCACCGACCCGCACTCGTGCATCTACGACGCGCCGCTGACCAAGGTGTTCGGCAACCAGGTCAAGATCATCGGGTGGTACGACAACGAGTGGGGCTACAGCAACCGCCTCGTCGACCTCACCAACCTCGTCGGCTCCTCCCTCTGAGGCACTCGGCGTTGGACACCTACGCAGGTCTTGCCGTCGCGGGCAAGCGGGTCCTGGTCCGCTCGGACCTGAACGTCCCCCTCGACGGGGGCACGATCACCGACGACGGCCGGATCCGTGCCAGCCTGCCCACGCTGCAGGCGTTGTCACGGGCCGGTGCCCGGGTGGTCGTGACCGCCCACCTGGGCCGGCCCAAGGGCGCGCCCGACCCGGCGTACTCCCTCGCCCCGGTGGCCGCCCGGCTGTCGGAGCTGCTCGAGAAGCCGGTGGCCTTCGCCACCGACACCGTCGGCCCGAGCGCGCAGGAGGTCGTCGCCGGGCTCGGTGACGGCGACGTCGCACTGCTGGAGAACGTCCGGTTCAACGCCGGCGAGACCAGCAAGGACGACGCCGAGCGTGGCGCCTTCGCCGACGAGCTGGCCGCGCTGGCCGACGCGTTCGTCAGCGACGGCTTCGGCGTCGTGCACCGCAAGCAGGCCTCGGTGTACGACGTCGCGCAGCGGCTCCCGCACGCCATGGGTGGTCTGGTCTCGACCGAGATCGACGTGCTGCGTCGGTTGACCGAGACCCCGGAGCGGCCCTACGTGGTCGTGCTGGGCGGCTCGAAGGTGTCCGACAAGCTGGGCGTCATCGACAATCTTCTCGACAAGGCCGACTCACTGCTCATCGGCGGCGGGATGGTCTTCACGTTCCTCGCTGCCCTCGGGCACGAGGTCGGCACCAGCCTGCTGGAGGCCGACCAGCTCGACACCTGCCGCGACTACCTGCGACGCGCGGAGGAGAGCGGCGTGCGGCTCGTGCTCCCGACCGACATCGTCGTCAGCCCCACGTTCCCGTCCGGCCCCGGTCCGCACGACGCCACGGTCGTCGCAGCCGACCAGATGCCGGCCGACCAGATGGGGCTCGACATCGGCCCGGAGTCGGCCGCGGCGTTCGCCGCGGCGCTGGCGCCTGCTCGGACCGTGTTCTGGAACGGCCCCATGGGGGTCTTCGAGGTGCCGGAGTTCGCCGCGGGCACGCGCGCGGTGGCCCAGGCCCTGACCGAGATCGACGGCCTCTCCGTCGTCGGCGGGGGAGACTCCGCGGCCGCGGTGCGCCAGCTCGGCTTCGCCGAGGACGCGTTCGGCCACATCAGCACCGGGGGCGGCGCCAGCCTGGAGTACCTCGAGGGCAAGCAGCTGCCCGGGATCGACGTCCTGTCCTGACCCGTCCGACCTTCTGCAGCCTCACCGACCGACGAAGAGAGCACCGATGGCCACGAGCACGCGCACGCCACTGATGGCGGGCAACTGGAAGATGAACCTCAACCACCAGGAGGCGGTCGTCCTGGTGCAGAAGCTGTCGTGGGGGCTGTCGGACAAGAAGCACGACTACGACCAGGTCGAGGTCGTCGTCCTCCCGCCGTTCACCGACCTGCGCAGCGTGCAGACGCTGATCGACGGTGACCGGATGCGGGTGCGCTACGGCGCCCAGGACGTCTCGGTCCACGACTCCGGTGCCTACACCGGCGAGATCTCCGCCGGCATGCTCGCCAAGCTCGGGTGCTCCTACGTCGTCGTGGGTCACTCCGAGCGGCGCGAGCACCACCACGAGTCCGACGAGGTCGTCAACGCCAAGACCCGCAAGGTCCTCGAGCACGAGATGACCCCGATCGTCTGCGTCGGCGAGGGACTCGAGGTGCGCAAGGCGGGCGAGCATGTGGCCCACACCCTCGCCCAGGTCGACGGTGCGCTCGCCGGGCTCACCGCCGAGCAGGTCGCCGGACTCGTCCTGGCCTACGAGCCGGTCTGGGCGATCGGGACCGGCGAGGTCGCGACTCCCGAGGACGCGCAGGAGGTCTGCGGGGCGATCCGCACCCGGATCGCCGAGACGTTCTCCGACGAGGCGGCCCACGGTGTCCGCATCCTGTACGGCGGGTCGGTCAAGACCACCAACGTCGCCGGGATCATGGAGAAGCCGGACGTCGACGGCGCACTCGTCGGGGGCGCGAGCCTCCAGGCCGACGAGTTCGGCGGCATCTGCCGCTTCTACGCCATGCCGGTCCTGTGACCGGCTCCGTCCGCGACGTGAGTTAGGCTTCCCAACCGTGGTTACCACCTTCACCATCCTGCTCATGATCACGAGCCTCCTGATGATCGTGCTGATCCTCCTCCACAAGGGGCGGGGCGGCGGTCTGTCCGACATGTTCGGTGGCGGAAGCAGCACGGGCCTCGGTGGCTCGTCCGTGGCGGAGCGCAACCTCGACCGCATCACGGTCGGCACGGGCGTGCTCTGGTTCACCTGCATCATCGCGCTCGGTCTGCTGCTGAAGGCCGGCGCCTGACGTCACCACCCCTGCCGGGTCGGCGTCGTCGACCCGGACCTTGAGCGACGAGGAGCACGACGAGCGTGGCAGGTGCAGGGAACGCGATCAGAGGAAGCCGCATCGGCTCGGGTCCCATGGGCGAGGCCGAGCGAGGTGAGGCGGCTCCCCGGCAGACGGTGACGTACTTCTGCTCCCAGGGTCACCGCGCCGTGATGACCTTCTCGCTCGAGGCGGACGCGCCGGGCGAGTGGGACTGCCCCCGGTGCGGCCTGCCGGCGAGCCTCGACTGCGACAACCCGCCGCCGCCCCCGAAGGTGGAGCCCTACAAGACCCACCTGGCCTACGTGAAGGAGCGGCGCAGCGACGCGGAGGCGGCGAGCATCCTCGACGAGGCGATCCAGACCCTGCGCGCGAAGCGCAAGGCCGGCGAGATCATCTTCTAGGCCCGTGCGCTCGGCGGCGCCGCGGCCTCGTCGACGTAGTAGATCGTCTCCTGCAGTCCCCGCACACCTCTGGCGGGGATCTCCGCCACCGGGCCGGGCTCGAGCGAGCGGCGTACGGCATCGGCCTTGCCCTCGCCCGCGGCGAGGAACCACACCGCGTCGGACCGGTTGAGCACCGGCAGGCTCAGACTGATCCGAGCCGGCGGGGGCTTGGGTGAGTTCGGTACGGCGACGGTGAGCTGGTCCTCGACACCGACGCCCGCGTGACCCGGGAACAACGACGCGACGTGCCCGTCCGGACCGATGCCCAGCAGCATGACGGTGAACGTCGACGCGCCGTGCTCGCGCAGGGCCGCTGCGTAGTCCTGCGCCGCGACCGCGAGCGTCGCATCGGGGTCGGCACCCGGCGTCAGTGCCGGGGCCTCGTGGACGTTGGCCGGGTCGACAGGCAGCGCGTCGAGCAGCGCGCGCCGGGCCTGCAGCGCGTTGCGCTCGTCGTCGTCGGCCTCGACGAAGCGCTCGTCGCCCCACCAGAAGACGACCCGCGACCAGTCCACCTCGCCGGGCGACGCCGCCACGGCACGGTGGAAGGTCTCGGCGATGCCGCCGCCGGTCAGCGCGACCTGGGGGATCATCCCGGCGGCCTGCGCGGAGGCGAGCCGGTGGACGAACGCCGCGGCCGCCGCCTCGGCGACCGCGTCGGCGTCGGGGTGGACAAGGACCTGTGGCTCGAGCGTCATGGCGTCACTCCCAGCGCGGCGAGCAGCCGCTGGTAGGCGGGACCGTCGGGACTCGGATCCCGGAGGTGCAGACGCAGCACCGGCCGGTCGTGGTCGGCCAGCACCCGGGCGTCGCCGGCGGCCTGTGCGGCCACCAGCTGGGCGAACCCGAAGGGCCGGCCGGGGATCGGCAGGTCGGCGCGCGGTGCGACCGTGACCTGGAGGAAGACGCCGACCGGCGGACCGCCCTTGTGCAGCTGACCAGTGGAGTGCAGGAAGCGTGGGCCCCACCCGAAGGTGACCGGGCGAGCGGTGCGATCGGCGAGTGTCCGACGCGACGCGGCCAGCTCGGGGTACGCCGCGCGCTCGGCGTACGCCATCACGGCGAGGTAGCCGCGGTCGTCCTCGGCGGCGAGCCGGTCCAGCAGCGCCGCGATCGCCGTCTCCGGGTCGCCGGCAGAGGTCAGCTCCTCGGTCAGGCCGGCACCGAGGGCGCGCACCTCGAGACCGTCGACGGCGAGCAGCGCAGGCTCCTCCTCGGGCGTCTCGTCGAGCAGTGCCCGGGCAGCCTGCTTGGCACTCTCCACGTCGGGCTGGTCGAACGGGTTGATGCCGAGCACCCGCCCGGCGACCGCGGTGGCGACCTCCCAGGTCAGCATCTGCGCCCCCAGGAGACCGTCGACCACGGCGCCCCAGCCGGAGGCGGGGGAGATGCTGTCGAAGACGAACTCCGGCCCGTAGGTCACGAGGACCGCGTCGGTCGTGGACGGCTGGATGCCAGGGGCGTCGACGCCCTCGACCACGACCGGCAGGATCCCGCGGCCGTTCTTGCCGGTGGACTCCGCCACCAGCTGCTCGATCCAGTCGCCGAGCCCGGCGTACGTCGCGCCCCCCGACGCGAGGACCAGCTTGTCGACGCCCGCCAGCGCGGCGTGGCCGAGCAGGGCGCCCAGGCGCAGCGCCGGGTTGTCGGGGGAGTCGGTGATGAGGGCGTCGTGCACGTCGGCGGCACCGTCGAGCAGTGCGCCGATGTCGGCACCGGCGAGGCCGCTCGGCACGAGACCGAAGGCGGTGAGTGCGGAGTAGCGGCCGCCGACCTCGGGGTCGGCGAGGAAGGTGCGGTAGCCGGCGTCGGCCGACGCCTCAGCGAGCGGGGAGCCGGGGTCGGTGACGACGACGATGCGCTCGGCGGGGTCGATGCCGGCGTCGGTGAAGGCCTGCTCGAAGGCCCGCCGCTGGCTGTCGGTCTCGACCGTGCCGCCGGACTTCGAGGAGACGACGACCACGGTGCGCTCGAGCGCGTCGCCGGCAGCAGCGCGCACCGAGTCGGGGTCGGAGGCATCAAGCACCACCAGCGGCAACCCCTCGGCACCGCAGATGACCTCCGGGGCGAGGGAGGAGCCACCCATGCCGCAGAGCACGACCCGGTCGAGGCCCGCACCGCGCAGCTCGTCGCGGAGCGCCAGGATCGGCTCCACCAGCTTGCGCGAAGCCCGCGGCAGGTCGATCCACGCCAGTCGCTTCGCGGCCTCCTCCTCGGCCTCGGGGCCCCACAGCGTGGCGTCGCGCCGCGCGATGCCCGAGGCGACGCCGGAGGTCACGAGGGTGTCGAGGGTCTCGCGGAGACCGGCCTCGTCGGCGTAGCCGAGGACCAGGCTGAGCCCGGGAGCCTCGACGCGGGCGAGGTCGGTCGCCGTCACCGCTGCGCCGCCTTGTCCAGCTGGTCGCGGACGGTGGCTTGCAGTTCCTTCCACGAGTCGACGAACTTCTGGACGCCCTCCTCCTCGAGGACCGCGATCACGTCGTCGTAGTCGACGCCGGCGTCGCGCAGCGCATCCATCGTCCGCTGGGCGTCGTCGTAGTGCGGGCGTACGGCGTCCCCGGTGACCTCGCCGTGATCGGCGAAGGCCTCCAGCGTCTTCTCGGGCATGGTGTTGACCGTGCCCTCGACGACGAGGTCGCTGACGTAGAGGGTGTCGGGGTAGTCGGGGTTCTTCACGCCGGTGGAGGCCCACAACGGACGCTGGGGCCGCGCCCCGGCGGCAGCGAGTGCCGCGAACCGGTCACCGCCGAAGACCTCCTCGTAGGCCTGGTAGGCGAGGCGGGCGTTCGCCACGGCTGCTTTGCCCTTCAGCCCGGTCGCATCGCCGCCGATCTCGTCGAGCCGCTTGTCGATCTCGGAGTCGACGCGCGAGACGAAGAACGAGGCGACCGAGTGGATCTGGGCGAGGTCGTGACCCGCGTCCTTCGCCTTCTCCATGCCGGCGAGGTAGGCGTCCATGACCTGGCGGTAGCGGTCGAGACCGAAGATCAGCGTGACGTTGACGCTGATGCCACGTCCGAGCACCTCGGTGATGGCCGGGATCCCGCCCTCGGTCGCCGGGATCTTGATCATCACGTTGTGCCGGTCGACGGTGTCCCACAGGAGCTGGGCCTCGGCGATCGTCGCGTCGCTGTCGTGGGCCATCTCGGGCGAGACCTCGATGGAGACCTTGCCGTCGCTGGCGTCGGTGCGCGCCGCGACGTCGGCGAGCAGGTCGCAGGCGTCGCGGACGTCGGTGGTGGTCAGCTCGAAGACGGCGCGGTCGACGTCGGCGCCGTCGGCGGCGAGCCGGGCCACCTGCTCGGCGTAGCGCTCACCTTCGGCCAGGGCGGAGGCGAAGATCGCCGGGTTGGTCGTCACCCCCACCACCGAGCGGTCCTTGACCAGGTCGGTCAGGTTGCCGGTCTCGATCCGCTCCCGGGAGAGGTCGTCGAGCCAGATGCTCACTCCGGCGTCGGAGAGGGCCTGCAGTCGGTCGCTCATCGTGCCTCCGTTCGGTGGTGGGGAGAAGGTGCGTGCGCGGCGCTACTTCCTAGGCCGACGTACCCGACGCCGCGCGGATCGAGTCCTCGGCGGCCTGGACGACCGCGGTCGAGGTGAGTCCGAAGCGCTCGAAGAGGGTCGCGAAGTCGGCCGAGGCGCCGAAGTGCTCGATCGACACGCAGCGGCCCGCGTCGCCGACCAGCTCGCGCCACCCCATCGCGATGCCGGCCTCGACGCTGACCCGCGCCTTGACCGTCGGCGGGATGACCTCGTCGCGGTAGGCCTGCCCCTGGGCGTCGAACCACTCGCGGCACGGCAGCGAGACGACCCGCGCCTGGACACCCTTCTCCGCGAGCAGGGTGCGCGCCTCGACGGCCATCTGCACCTCGGAGCCGGTGGCGATCAGCACCACGTCGGGCGCACCGCCCTCGGCGTCGACCAGCACGTAGCCGCCGCGCGCGACGCCGGTCATCGTGGTGTCGGCGTCGGCGAAGCCGTCCTCGCCGCGCGGGAACGTCGGGACGTTCTGCCGCGTCAGCGCGAGCGCGACCGGTCCATCGGTGCGCTCCAGGCGTGCCTTCCACGCCGCCACGGTCTCGTTGGCGTCGGCCGGACGGACGACGGCCAGGCCCGGGATGGCGCGCAGTGCGGCCAGGTGCTCGACGGGCTGGTGGGTCGGGCCGTCCTCGCCGAGGCCGATCGAGTCATGGGTCCAGACGTAGGTGGTCGGCAGGCCCATCAGGGCGGCGAGGCGCACGGCCGGGCGCATGTAGTCGGAGAACACGAGGAACGTGCCGCCGTACACCCGCGTCAGGCCCTGCAGCGCGATGCCGTTCATGATCGAGCCCATGGCGTGCTCGCGGATGCCGAAGTGCAGGACGCGCCCGTAGCGGTCGCCGCTGAAGTCGTCCGTCGAGCGGTGGTGGGGCACGAAGGACGGCTCGCCCTTGGGCGTGGTGTTGTTGGAGTCCGCCAGGTCGGCCGATCCGCCCCACAGCTCGGGCAGCCGCGGTGCGATCGCGGTGAGCACCTCGCCGGAGGCCTTGCGGGTCGCGACGCCCTTGGGGTCCGCGTCGTACGACGGGAGGTCGGCGGCCCAGCCGTCGGGGAGCTCCTGGCGCTTGAGCCGGTGCAGCAGGGTCTCCGCCTCGGGGTTGGCCTTGGCCCACGCCTGGTACTTCTCGTCCCAGGCGGCGCCGGCGGCCTTGCCCCGCTCGATCAGGCTGCGGGTGTGCTCGAGGACCTCCGCCGGGACCGCGAAGTGCTCCTCCGGGTCGAGCCCGAGGATCTCCTTCGTGGCCGCGACCTCCTCGGCGCCGAGGGCGGAGCCGTGGGAGGCGCCGGTGCCCTGGGCGCTGGGTGCCGGCCACGCGATGATGGTCCGCAGCACGATCATGCTGGGTCGCGTGGTCTCGGCGCGGGCCGCGTGCAGCGCGGTCCACAGCGACTCGACGTCCTCGACGTAGTCCTTGCCGTCCTGGGTCCAGTCGACCGTCTGGACGTGCCAGCCGTAGGCCTCGTAGCGCTTCGCGACGTCCTCGGTGAAGGCGATGTCGGTGTCGCCCTCGATCGAGATCCGGTTGTCGTCGTAGATGACGGTGAGGTTGCCGAGCTCCTGGTGGCCGGCGAGCGACGACGCCTCGGCGCTGACGCCCTCCTGGAGGTCGCCGTCACTGGCGATCACGTAGACGTCGTGGTCGAAGGGGCTCTCGCCCTCGGCGGCGTCGGGGTCGAGGAGGCCGCGCACGCGGCGGGCCGACATCGCCATGCCCACGGCGTTGGCGATGCCCTGGCCGAGCGGACCGGTGGTGGTCTCCACGCCGGCGGTGTGCCCGTGCTCGGGGTGGCCCGGGGTCTTGCTGTCCCACGTGCGGAGCGCCTGGAGGTCGGAGAGCTCGAGGCCGAATCCGCCGAGGAAGAGCTGGGTGTAGAGGGTGATGCTGCTGTGGCCGGCCGACAGCACGAAGCGGTCGCGGGCGATCCAGTCCGGGTGCGCCGGGTCGTGGCGCATGAGCTTCTGGAAGAGCGTGTAGGCGACCGGCGCGAGCGCCATGGCGGTGCCGGGGTGACCATTGCCGACCTTCTGGACCGCGTCCATGGCCAGGGCGCGGCTCACGGCCACCGCGCGGTCGTCGATCTCGGACCAGTTCAGGGCGGGGGTGCTCACGAGCATTCCTCTCAGGACGCGGGTGCGTGCGCGGGCGCGACTGCGCCCACGGTCGAGCCTACTCACGCGACCTGTGTCACAGCAGTCCGGTGGCCGCGCCCGGCCGGTTCGTCCCGCGCGGTGGCACGCCGCTAGACTCGAGTGGTTCATTGCGTTCCCTTCTTGCCCCCGGCGCCCCCGGCGCCGCGACTCCCGAGGTGTCTGTGACGGAGGTCCACGCTCGCGTGCCCGCCGAGAGGCGTGAGGCAGAGCGAGCGACGGTGAAAGACGTCGTCGCGGCGTACGTCGGCCTGACCAAGCCGCGCGTCATCGAGCTGCTGCTGTTGACGACCGTGCCGGTGATGTTCTTCGCCGCCCGGGGCGTCCCGCCCCTGGGCCTGGTCGTGGCCACCGTCATCGGCGGCGCGCTCTCGGCCGGCTCGGCGTCCGCCTACAACTGCGTGTACGACCGCGACATCGACGAGCAGATGCGGCGCACCCGCCGCCGTGCACTCCCGCGCCACATCGTCACCCCGCGCGCGGCGCTCGTGTTCGCCACGGTCCTGGCGGTCCTGTCGACGGTGATCCTCTACGTCTGGGTCAACCCGCTCTCGGCAGCGCTCTCGCTGGGCGCCAACGCCTTCTACGTGCTGATCTACACGATCGTCCTGAAGCGCCGTACGACGCAGAACATCGTCTGGGGCGGCCTCGCCGGGTGCTTCCCGGCGCTGATCGGCTGGACCGCCGTGACCGGCGAGCTCGCCTGGACGCCGGTCGTGCTGTTCCTCGTGGTCTTCTTCTGGACCCCGCCCCACACCTGGGCGCTGGCGATGCGCTACCGCGACGACTACGCGGCGGTCGACGTCCCGATGCTGCCGGTGGTCGCCTCCGGGCACGCGGTCTCGAAGCAGATCATCTTCTACTCCTACGCGATGGTGGCGACCTCGCTGGCGCTGTGGCCCGTGGCCGGCACCGGGTGGTTCTTCCCGACCGCCGCCGTGGTCCTCGGCGCGCTGTTCCTCGTCGAGGCCCACCTCATGGAGCGCCGCGCCGCACGCAGCGACTCACTGACCGAGATCAGGCCGATGCGGCTGTTCCACTGGTCGAACCTCTACCTGTCGCTGCTGTTCGTCGCGGTCGCCCTCGACCCGCTCTTCGCGTGACCCGAGCAGCTGTCGCGCGTCCCGGTCGAGGATCGCAGTCACCACGTGACTGCGATCCTCGAGTGGGAGGCCCGCGCGTGGTCAGCGTCAGGGCACGGGGGTGGCCGGGGCCCGGGTCGAGGTCACCAGCCACGCGATCGCGGCGGCGGTGAGCGCCGCGCCCAGCAGGTGCACGGCGACCAGGGCGATCGGCAGCCCGAGGTAGTACTGCGTGAAGCCGACGACCCCCTGGGCGAGCTCGACGCCGAGCAGGGCGTACGCAGGTCGGCGCACCCGCGCCGGTGCGTCGACGACGTGCAGCAGGATGACCGCCGCGATGGTCAGCCCGACCATGAGGAAGACCGCGTCGGCGTGGAACTGGCTCCACGCCCGCGGGTCCAGCCCGTTGCGCGGAGAGTCGGCGTCGCCGGCGTGCGGCCCGCTGCCGGTGACGATGGTGCCGAGGTAGAGCACTACCCACCCGGCCGCGGCGATCGCCCAGGTGAGGGTCCGGAACCCGGGGTGGACGACGGGCGCCCGCTCGCCCGGGCCGTCGAGGATCCGACGGAGCAGCACGACGGCGAGCGCGATGATCCCGAGGGACACCAGCAGGTGCAGTGCCACGATCCACGGGTTGAGGTCGGTGAGCACGGTGATCCCGCCGATGACCGCCTGCGCCGGGATGCCGAGAGCGAGGACGGTGGCGATGGTGATCAGCCGGCGTCGGCCGTGGCGCCAGGCGGCGACGAAGGTGAGGATCGCGATCGCGACGAGGACGAAGGTGAGCAACCGGTTGCCGAACTCGATCGCGCCGTGGATGCCCAGACTGCCGTGCGGGACGAAGGACTCGTCGGTGCACCGTGGCCACGTCGGGCAGCCCAGGCCGGAGCCGGTGAGCCGCACGACCCCGCCCGTGAGGACGATGCCGATGTTGGCCACCAGCGTGGCCCAGGCCAGGACGAGCAGGGCGCGGGGACGGTCGGACACGAGGCGAGTCACTCCCAGGAGAACGTGCGAGCCGTGAGCACGGTGCCCACGGCGGCCCAGACGAGCAGGACCAGGACGGCGGGCCACGGGAACGCACCGTCGAGGAGGGCGGCGCGCAGGCCCTCGCCGAGCGCGCCGGAGGGCAGCCACGTGGCGACGGCGCCGAACCCGCCGTAAGTCGACGCGGGGACGACCACGGCGCCGCCGGTCATCAGCAGCAGGTAGATCAGGTTGGCCGCGGCCAGGGTGGCCTCGGCGCGCAGGGTGCCGGCGATGAGCAGGCCCAGCGAGGCGAAGGCGGCGGTGCCGGCGGCCGCGACCACGACCGCACCCAGCACGCCGAGACCCCCGACCTCGAGACGCCAACCCATCACGGTGGCCGCGGCGAGCACGACGACCACCTGCAGCACCTGCACGAGCAGCAGCGCGCCGATCTTGCCGGTCAACAGCCCGGAGCGGGGGAGCGGTGCGGTGCCGAGGCGCTTGAGGACGCCGTAGCGCCGCTCGAAGCCGGTGGCGATCGCCAGCGACGTGAAGCTGGTCGACATGATCGCCAACGCCAGCACGCCGGGGGTGAGGACCTCCAGCGGCGTGCCCTCGGCCAGGTCGAGGTCGAGGCGCTCGGCGGCCAGCACGCCGCCCACGAGCACCAGCAGCGGGATGACCACGGCGAGCAGCAGCTGCTCACCGTTGCGCAGCAGCAGCCGCGCCTCCATCAGGGTCTGGGCGCGCACCTGGCGCAGCAGCGGCGCGGCACCGGGCCGCGGGGTGAAGGTGCCGCTCACTGCAGCTCCCGTCCGGTCAGCTGGAGGAAGACGTCCTCGAGGGTGTGGCGCCCCAGCGACAGTGACTCGGGCAGCACGCCGTGCTGCTCGCACCACGCGCTCACCGTCGCGAGCGTCGTCGAGTCGGCCGGGCCGGTGATCAGCAGGCTCTGCGGGTTGAGGGTGGTCACCTCGGAGCCGTCGCCGAGCGCTGCGCGCAGGGACTCGGGGGCGGACGCCGGGAACGGCTCGGTGACGACGAGACGGATCGAGGTCGCGCCGCCCGCGCGGGTCAGCTCGAAGGGGGAGCCGGAGGCGATGAGACGCCCGCGGTCGATGATGTGGACGTGGTCGGCGAGACGCTCGGCCTCCTCGAGGTAGTGCGTCGTCAGCACCACGGTCACCCCGTCGGCGCGCAGCTCCTCGAGCAGCTCCCAGGTGGTCCGGCGCGCCGCCGGGTCCATGCCGGCGGTCGGCTCGTCGACGAAGACGAGCTCAGGACGCCCCACGACGGCCAGCGCCAGGGCGAGGCGCTGCTGCTGACCACCGGAGAGCCGGCGGTACGGCGTACGCCCGCAGTCGGCGAGACCGAGCCGCTCCACGAGCAGCGGGACAGGGAGCGGGTGCGCGTGCAGCGAGGCGACGTGGCGCAGCATCTCCTCGGCGCGCACACCGGACCACGCGCCACCGGACTGCAGCATCACGCCGATGCGGGGGAGCAGCGCCTGGCGGTCACGCCGTGGGTCGAGGCCGAGGACGCGTACCTGGCCGCCCTGCGGCGTCCGGTAGCCCTCGCAGGTCTCGAGCGTCGTGGTCTTGCCCGCGCCGTTGGGACCGAGGACCGCCGTGATCGAGCCGCGCTCGACGGTGAGGGAGAGACCGTCGACGGCCCGCACACCGTCGTAGGTCATGACGAGATCGTCGATGACGACGGCCGGCGCGAAGGCGGCGACGCTGGACACAACGAGAGAGTTTAGGCTCGCAACTGCTGCTCGTTCCGCGTGGGTCGCGTGCTTAGGGTCACCTTGGTTGAACGGTCCGCTGAATATGGCGACACTGGTGTTGTGGAAATCCGAGCGACTGACCGCATGCCGCGGCGCGCACGCTCGGGACCGGTGACTCTCGACGTCCCTGCTGAACCCCCCAAGGACACCACCCGCGAGCGCGTGGCGCGCTCCATCCTGGAGAACGGTCCGTCGACGGCTGCCGCCCTGGCTGCGCGCCTGGAGCTGACCCCTGCCGCCGTACGCCGCCACCTCGATCAGCTGCTCGAGGAGGGCCAGGTGGAGCCGCGGGAGCCGCGTGCGCACGGTGCGCGCGGCCGCGGACGACCCGCCAAGCTCTTCGCCCTGACCCCGGCCGGACGCGACGCCTTCGACCAGCACTACGACGACCTCGCGGTCGACGCGCTGCGCTTCCTGGCCGAGACCGGGGGCGAGGAGGCCGTCATGGCCTTCGCGCGCCGCCGGGTCGCGACGTTCGAGGCGGAGTTCGCCGAGGTCAGCGCCTCCCACCCCGACCTGAGCCCCGCCGAGGTGCTCGCGGTCATCTTCAGCCGGCACGGCTACGCCGCGTCGGTGCGGCAGGCCCCGGTCGGTGAGCAGCTGTGTCAGCAGCACTGCCCGGTCGCCCACGTCGCCCACGAGTTCCCCCAGCTGTGCGAGGCCGAGACGGAGGTCATCTCCCGCATCCTCGGCCGCCACGTGCAGCGCCTCGCCACCATCGCCCACGGCGACGGCGTCTGCACCACCTGCATTCCCGACACCACACGCCTGTCCGGCTCCATCCCCGACAAGAACGGAGCGTCCTCATGACCACCTCCCCCACGACTGGTGCAACCACCGGTGCGCAGCCCACGATCGAGGAGCTCAACCCGGGCCTCGAGGGGATCGGCCGCTACGAGTTCGGCTGGGCCGACGCCGACGTCGCCGGCGCTGCCGCGCAGCGCGGCCTGAGCGAGGCCGTCGTCCGCGACATCTCCTCCAAGAAGGACGAGCCCGACTGGATGCTCGACTTCCGGCTCAAGGGCCTGAAGCTCTTCGACCGCAAGCCGATGCCCCGCTGGGGCGCCGAGCTCGACGGCATCGACTTCGACAACATCAAGTACTTCGTCCGCTCCACCGAGAAGCAGGCCCAGACCTGGGACGACCTGCCGGAGGAGATCAAGAACACCTACGACCGGCTCGGCATCCCCGAGGCCGAGAAGCAGCGGCTGGTCTCCGGCGTCGCCGCGCAGTACGAGTCCGAGGTGGTCTACCACAAGATCAACGAGGAGCTCGAGGCGCAGGGCGTTCTCTTCCTCGACACCGACACCGCGCTGCGCGAGCACCCGGAGATCTTCCAGGAGTATTTCGGCACGGTCATCCCGATCGGTGACAACAAGTTCTCCGCGCTCAACAGCGCCGTGTGGTCGGGCGGTTCGTTCATCTACGTCCCGCCGGGTGTCCACGTCGACATCCCGCTGCAGGCCTACTTCCGGATCAACACCGAGAACATGGGCCAGTTCGAGCGCACGCTGATCATCGTCGACGAGGGTGCCTACGTTCACTACGTCGAGGGCTGCACCGCGCCGATCTACAGCTCCGACTCGCTGCACTCCGCCGTCGTGGAGATCGTCGTGAAGAAGGGCGGCCGCTGCCGCTACACGACCATCCAGAACTGGTCCAACAACGTCTACAACCTGGTGACCAAGCGCGCGACCTGCGAGGCCGGCGCCACCATGGAGTGGGTCGACGGCAACATCGGCTCCAAGGTGACGATGAAGTACCCGGCCGTGTTCCTCATGGGTGAGCACGCCAAGGGCGAGACCCTCTCCATCGCCTTCGCGGGCGAGGGCCAGCACCAGGACGCCGGCGCCAAGATGGTGCACGCCGCTCCCCACACCTCCAGCTCGATCCTGAGCAAGTCGGTGGCGCGCGGCGGCGGCCGGACGTCGTACCGCGGTCTCGTGCAGGTCAACGAGGGCGCCTACGGCTCGAAGTCCAACGTCCTGTGCGATGCGCTGCTGGTCGACCAGATCAGCCGCTCCGACACCTACCCGTACGTCGACATCCGCGAGGACGACGTGTCGATGGGCCACGAGGCGAGCGTCTCCAAGGTCTCTGAGGACCAGCTCTTCTACCTCATGAGCCGCGGGATGGAGGAGGACGAGGCGATGGCGATGATCGTGCGTGGCTTCGTCGAGCCCATCGCCAAGGAGCTGCCCATGGAGTACGCCCTCGAGCTCAACCGGCTCATCGAGTTGCAGATGGAGGGCGCGGTCGGCTGACCAGCAGCTGCTGATCACCCACCCGCCACACCCCATCCGCGACCGACCAGACGAGGAACGAAGGACAGACGTGACTGTGACGCAAGAGCCCGCGGCCGCACGCGCAGCGGAGGCAGGAGACAAGGTGCTCTCGCACCTGCACCCCGAGGGGTCGTGGGACGTCGAGGCGCACCCCGTCCCGGGGCGCAAGGACGAGATCTGGCGGTTCACCCCGCTCAACCGGCTCAAGGAGCTGCACGCCGACGCGCCGTTCGGCACCGGTGGCACCGCGCGCACCTGGACGGCCCCGGACGGGGTCCGGGTCGAGGAGGTCTCCGGTGAGGAGGCCGCCGCCCTCAAGGGGATCAGCGGTCTCGTGCCCAACAGCCGGTTCACCGCCCGGATCCTGGCCGAGGTCGACACGGCGCTGCTGGTCGACGTGCCGGCCGACGCCGAGATCGCCGAGCCGGTGATGATCGACCTGACCGGCGCCGACGCCGGCGTCAACGAGGCTGGACGGGTCGTCCTCCGGTTCGGTGCCCACGCGCGAGCCGTCGTGGTGCTCAACCACACCGGTTCGGCCGCG
The DNA here is from genome assembly GCF_030811215.1 of Nocardioides massiliensis. Taxonomy (NCBI): domain Bacteria; kingdom Bacillati; phylum Actinomycetota; class Actinomycetes; order Propionibacteriales; family Nocardioidaceae; genus Nocardioides; species Nocardioides massiliensis. Next base: position 2,937,355 of record NZ_JAUSQM010000001.1, on the reverse strand, counting down.
CTGGCCCAGGTCGTGGAGGTCGCCGTCGGCGACGGCGCGCAGGTCACGGTCGTCTCGCTGCAGGACTGGGCCGACGACGCCGTGCATCTCTCGCACCACCAGGCGCAGGTCGGCCGCGACGCGAGCTACAAGCACGTCGCGATCAGCTTCGGCGGCGACCTGGTCCGGATGGACTCCAACGTCACCTACGACGGCCCCGGGGGCGAGGCCGAGCTGCTCGGTCTCTACTTCGCCGACGCCGGTCAGCACCTCGAGCACCGCATCTTCGCCGACCACACCGCGCCCCGCACCAAGAGCAACGCGATCTACAAGGGTGCGCTGCAGGGCGAGGGCGCGCACACCGTGTGGATCGGCAACGTGCTGATCCGCAAGGTCGCCGAGGGGATCGAGACCTACGAGGAGAACCGCAACCTCGTGCTCACCGAGGGCTGCCGCGCCGACTCGGTGCCCAACCTGGAGATCGAGACCGGCGAGATCGCCGGTGCCGGGCATGCCTCGGCGACGGCCCGGTTCGATGACCAGCAGCTGTTCTACCTGCGCTCGCGCGGCATCAGCGAGGAGGAGTCCCGCCGACTGGTGGTCCACGGCTTCTTCGCCGACCTCATCCGCAAGATCGGCGTCCCCGCCCTCGAGGAGCGCCTGCAGTCCACCGTCGAGTCCGAGCTCGAGCGGCACCTGCTCGAGATCCGCTGACCCCATTCCACCGGTCGAGCCGCCCACCTTGCTGGTCGAGCTCGTCGAGACCCCGCACAAGGAGCACCCTGCAATGAGCACCCTGGAGATCAAGGACCTGCACGTCTCCGTGGAGACCGAGGACGGTCCCAAGGAGATCCTCAAGGGCGTCACGCTGACCATCAACGGCGGCGAGACCCACGCGATCATGGGCCCCAACGGGTCCGGCAAGTCCACGCTGGCCTACTCGATCGCGGGCCACCCGAAATACACGGTCACCTCCGGCACGGTCACCCTCGACGGTGACGACGTGCTGGAGATGAGCGTCGACGAGCGCGCCCGCGCCGGTCTCTTCCTCGCGATGCAGTACCCCGTCGAGGTGCCCGGCGTCTCGGTGTCGAACTTCCTGCGCACCGCCAAGACCGCCATCGATGGCGAGGCCCCCAAGCTGCGCACCTGGGTCAAGGACGTCAACGAGACGATGAGCCGGGTCCAGATGGACCCCGCGTTCGCCCAGCGCAACGTCAACGAGGGCTTCTCCGGTGGTGAGAAGAAGCGTCACGAGATCGTCCAGCTCGAGCTGCTGAACCCCAAGGTCGCCGTCCTCGACGAGACCGACTCCGGCCTCGACATCGACGCGCTGCGGATCGTCTCCGAGGGCGTGAACCGCTTCCGTGAGCAGGAGGGCAAGGGCGTCCTGCTGATCACGCACTACACGCGGATCCTGCGCTACATCAAGCCCGACCAGGTCCACGTCTTCGTCGACGGCCGGATCGCCGAGCAGGGTGGTCCCGAGCTCGCCGACGAGCTCGAGGCGAACGGCTACGAGAAGTACACCGCTGCGTCGGTCTGAGCGGCACTGGGCGGCGTGGTCGTCGCTCGGCGGCCCGCTTCGCCCGACGGCCGCCTTCGCTCCTCCGCCTGGCCCAGCACCACTCAGCACGACGCAGGAAGGACACGCGATGGAGGGACTCCTCCCCGAGCTGGAGATGATCCGGCAGGACTTCCCGATCCTCGAGCGCACGCTCGCGGGCGGGCACCCGCTGGTCTACCTCGACAGCGCGAACACCTCGCAGAAGCCGCAGGTGGTCATCGACGCGATGGTCGACCACCTCGAGCACCACAACGCCAACGTGGCCCGGGCGATGCATCAGCTCGGCGTCGAGGCGTCGGAGGCGTTCGAGGGCGGCCGGGACAGGGTCGCGGCGTTCCTCAACGCGCCCTCGCGCGACGAGGTCATCTTCACCAAGAACGCCTCCGAGGCGCTCAACCTCGTCGCGCGCAGCCTGGGTGACGCGCGGGGGATCGACACCGGTGCGGCGCAATGGGACCGGCTCGGTGAGGGCGACGAGATCGTCATCACCGAGATGGAGCACCACTCCAACATCGTGCCGTGGCAGATGCTGGCCGAGCGCACCGGCGCGAAGCTGCGCTGGTTCGGGCTCACCGACGACGGCCTGCTCGACCTGAGCGACATCGACTCGCTGATCACCGAGCGCACCCGCGTGGTGTCGTTGACATGGGTGTCCAACATGCTCGGCACGATCAACCCGGTCGCCGACATCGCGCGGCGGGCCCACGAGGTCGGGGCGATCGTGGTCGTCGACGCCTCGCAGGCCGCGCCGCAGATGCCGGTCGACGTGGTCGCCTCCGGCGCCGACCTGCTGGTCTTCACCAGCCACAAGGTCGTCGGTCCGACCGGCATCGGCGTGCTGTGGGGCCGGCGCGCGATCCTCGAGCAGCTGCCGCCGTTCCTTGGTGGCGGCGAGATGATCGCGACGGTCGCGATGGAGCGCTCGACGTACGCCGCCATCCCGCACAAGTTCGAGGCGGGCACCCCGCCGATCGCCGAGGCGGTCGGGCTCGGCGTCGCGGTCGACTACCTCCAGAGTGTCGGGTTGGACGCCATCCGCCGCCACGAGGAGACCATCACGGCCTACGCCCTCGAGGGTCTGGCGACGCTGCCCGGGATCACGATCCTCGGGCCGCGCACGGCGCGCGAGCGCGGTGGCGCGATCTCCTTCGAGGTCGAGGGCATCCACCCGCACGACATCGCCCAGGTGCTCGACTCCCGGGGCATTGCCGTGCGCGCGGGCCACCACTGCGCCAAGCCCGCACACGCGCGCTTCGGCGTGCAGAGCTCGGCGCGGATGTCGTCGTACCTCTACACGACACCGGCCGAGATCGACGCGTTCATCGAGGGCCTGGCCCACACGCAGCGCTACTTCGGCACGGTCCCGACGGTGGCGGGAGCGGGCGCATGAGCTCGTTCGCCCCCGGTCAGGACCTGGATGCGCTCTACCAGGAGATCATCCTCGACCACTACAAGAACCCGCTCAACGCGGGGCTGCGCGACCCGCACGAGGCGGAGGTGCACCACGTCAACCCCAGCTGCGGGGACGAGGTGACCCTGCGCGTCCACCTGGAGGGTGAGGGGGAGGACGCGGTCGTCGCCGACGTCTCCTACGCCGCCGAGGGGTGCTCGATCAGCCAGGCGTCGACATCGGTGCTGACCGAGCTGCTCATCGGCAAGCCGGTGCGCGAGGCCGCGGTGATCCACGCCGACTTCCTCGCGCTCATGCAGGGCCGCGGCCAGGTCGAGCCCGACGAGGACGTCCTCGGCGATGGCATCGCCTTCGCCGGCGTCGCGAAGTTCCCCGCGCGCGTGAAGTGCGCACTGCTCGCCTGGATGGCCTGGAAGGACGCCACCAACCAGGCTGGAGGTGGCGCCGCGCTCGCGGCCGCCGCCAGTGACCCGACTGCACAGGAGGACCCGTCATGAGCGACCACTCAGACCTGCCCGAGGTGGACCTCGGCGGCGGCACGACCACGCTGACGAAGGACGAGGTCACCGAGGCGATGAAGGACGTCGTCGACCCCGAGCTCGGCATCAACGTCGTCGACCTCGGTCTCGTCTACGACGTGCACCTCGACCCCGAGCACAACGTCGTCCTCGACATGACGCTGACGTCCGCGGCCTGCCCGCTGACCGACGTGATCGAGGACCAGACCCACAGTGCCCTGGAGGGCATGGTCAACGACGTCACGATCAACTGGGTCTGGATGCCACCGTGGGGCCCGGACAAGATCACCGACGACGGCCGCGAGCAGCTGCGCGCCCTCGGCTTCAACGTCTGAGCGTGCGGCACCTGGTGGTGCCACCGGAGCGCTGGGATCGCTGGTACGCCGGCTTCGACGCACGCCACCACCCGGTGGAGGTGCACGTCGCGGCCGGCGTCCTGCATCTCACGGGTGCCGACGGTGCGTACGCCGAGGTGCGGGCGCCGTACGGCCGGGCCATCGAGGAACTTGGTGCACTGCCGGGCCTGCTCGCGCCGCCCGACGACTGGGGCGTCCTCCTCGCCCGGAAGGCCGGGCACGCAGTGGCGCGCCTGCACGGCACGACGCCCGTGGCGACCAAGGTGTCGCGCCGCCACGTCCAGGGGCGCAGCAAGGCGGGCGGGCAGAGCCAGCAGCGCTTCGCGCGTCGGCGCGACAACCAGGCGAAGGCGTCGTACGCCGCTGCCGCCGATCGCGCGGCGCTGCTCCTGCTCGACCCGGCGCCCGTGCCACTGCTGCTGGTCGGTGGTGACCGAGCCGCGCTCGCCGCGGTGCTCGACGACCACGACCTGCGGGCGCTGCCGGATCCCGTCCCCGACGTCGCGCTCACCTTCCCCATACCGTCGCAGGATGCGCTGCTCGCCGCGATCCGGGAGGCGCAGGGTGTGCGCGTCGCGATCCACGATCCGGAGCGCGACCAGTAGGTTCGCATGCCATGTGGCGCCCCGACCCTGCGTGGCAGCAGCTCGCGCCACCGCGCAGCAGCACCGCCGGGGTCTTCCTCGTGCCGGGCGAGCGGCCGTGGGTCGTCAAGAGGCTCGTCCGCCCGGGCGAGGACGATGCAGCGGCCCACGACCCGGCGCATTGGACCTACTGGCGCCGCGAGGTCGAGGTGGCGCGCGAGGAGGCGTTCCGGGAGACCCCCGGCCTCTGCGCGCCGCCGGTGGAGGTCCATGAGGACGACGCCGGCGCGACTCTGGTCTCGCCGTGGGTCCCCGACGACGAGCTGAGCGGCGAGGAGCGTGCCTGGGCGCTGGGCCGTTTCGCGGCCTGCGCCGTGCCGGCTGCTGCGTGGTGGAGCCGGCCGAGCCTGCCCGACCGGTTGCGGTCCCTCGAGCACGGTGGCGGCTGGCACGGGCTCGAGACCACCCCGCTCGCCGGGGTCGCGGAGGTGCTGTGGCGTCGCCGCGACGAGCTGGGGGAGACCTTCGTCTCCCTGCCGCTGGTCCTCAGCCACGGGGACGCGATCGGGGCGAACCTGCGCGCGCGTGTGCCCGGCGGGGTCCGCGCGATCGACTGGTCGGCCGTCGGGCTGCAGCCCCTCGGTGCCGACCTCGGGATCGTGCTGCTGTCGGTGCGTGACCCGCTGGGGCCGTTGCTCACGGCGTACCGGGCCGGGTTGGATCCTTCGACCAGCTCAGGACGGCGCGGCGGAGCGGCGTACGCCGAACGCGACGTGGTGCACGGCGCGGCGATCATGGCGGCCTACACCCTGCTGACCCGGCTCGCCCACGCCCTCGGCGGACCCGACGAGGACGCGGCGATCCACGAGGCGCTGCGCTTCGCCGACATGCTCGAGGCGGTCGTCGAGTTCTGAGCGTCTCAGTCGTCGACGCCGCGCGCCGCCAACGCCTCACCGACCCGGTCGGCGTGCCGCAGCGAGCGGACGATGAGGGGAACGGCGAACGCACGCGGACTCGCACCCAGCCCCCGCGCGCGCTGGGCGTCGCGGACCTCCAGCGCCAGGCCGATCACGACCGGGATGGCGCGCAACCCGAGGGCGAGCAGCAGGCCGAGTCGTTCGGGATCGACACCGACCCGGCGCAGCGGCCCTGCCACGCGGACGACGACGTCGACCAGTGCCGACGTCGGCGTGGTCATCGTCAGCGCCGTCGCGAGGAGCACGAGAGCGAGCAGCATCCCGACGACGACGTACGCACGCTCCGGGCTGGACACGAGGGCGTGGAAGCCCGCCAGCACCACGACGAACACCAGCAAGGGCCGGAGTTGGCGCACCAGCGCCCGGCCCGGCACCCGCGCGACGAGCGGGACCAGCACCGCCACGGCGAGGTACGCCGTCACCCCCAGCACCGACGCTGCGAACACCGATCCGACACCCGCCGCGCACAGCGCCAGCAGCTTCGCGCCCGCCGGCAGCCGGTGCACGACCGAGGTGCCGGGGTGGTAGAGCCCGAAGGTCGCTGCGCTCACGTGCCGTCCCGCGCCATCAGCTCGCGGTAGGCCGCGATCGCCTCACCCGGCGCGCCGTCGAAGGTGATCCGTCCGTCGTCGAAGACGAGCACCCGGTCGAAGTCGGCGAGCAGGTCGAGGTGATGCGTCAGCAGCACGACCGGCATCGGCAACTCGGCCACCACGCGTGCGACGCGCTGGGCGTTGCGCAGGTCGAGCAACGTGGTCGGCTCGTCCATGACCAACAGGTCCGGCTCGGTGAGGAGGACGGACGCCAGCGCGAGCAGCTGCTTCTGGCCACCGGAGAGCAGGTGGGCCGGATGGTCGGCGTGACCCGCGAGCCCGTACGCCGCCAACGCCGCCCCGACCCGCGACGCGACCTCCTGCTTGCTCCAGCCCCGCCGCCGGAGCCCGAAGGCGACGTCCTCCTGCACCGTGGGCATCACGATCTGCGCGTCCGGGTCGGTGAAGCAGAAGCCCACACGTCGGCGTACGGCCCGACCGTCCTTGCGGGTGTCGTGACCGTCGACCCGGACGCTGCCGGTCGTGGGGAGCACCAACCCGTTGAGCATCCGCGCGAAGGTGGACTTGCCGGAGCCGTTGGCTCCGATGATCCCGATGCGGCGCTCGCCGAGCCGCACGGACACCTCGCGCAGCACGGTGCGGGCCAGCGGGCCGTCGCCGTAGGTGTGGCTGACGCCGTCGACCTCAATCAGCATCGCTCCACCACCATCGCGACCCCCTGACCGCCGCCGACGGCGATCGCGGCGAGACCGGTCCGGCCGCGCTCCTCACGCACGAGCTGGCTGAACAGCCGCACCAGCAGCACCGCACCGCTGGCGCCCCACGGGTGGCCGAGGGCGAGCGCCCCGCCCTGCGGGCACACGCGCTCCTCACCCAACCCGAGCGCATCGCAGCACGCCAACACCTGTCCGGCGAAGGCCTCGTTGAGCTCGACGACGTCGACCTGGTCGAGGGTCAGTCCGGCCCGGCGGAGCGCGGCGTCGGCCGCCGGCACGATCCCGATCCCCGGGCGCCGCGGGTCCACCCCGGCACTCGCATGAGCCACCACCCGCAACCCCGGTACGCCGACCTGTGCGTGCAGCGCCCCAGGCAGCAGCGCGACCGCGGCGGCACCGTCGTTGACGCCGCAGGAGTTGCCGGCCGTCACCGTGCCCTCGGGGCGGAACGCCGGGCGCAACCGGCCGAGCCGCTCGGCACTCATCCCGGCCCGCACCCGCTCGTCGTGCTCGATGCCACCGACCGGGACGACCTCCGCGGCGAAGCCACCGGTCTGCCGATGCTGCCAGGCGCGCTCGTGCGAGCGTGCGGCATAGGCGTCCTGTCGAGCGCGATCGATGCCGGCCTCCTCGGCCAGCAGGTCCGCGGCCACCCCCATGTCGGGGTCGTCCTCGGCCGCCGGCGCGAACGGTGCGCGCTCGTAGCGACGGGGTTCACCCCCGTCGACCGGCGGCCAGGAGCGCCAGGGCGCCGTCGAGGCGGACTCCGTGCCGCCGGCGAGCACGATGCCAGCGCCCGCCTGCACCTGGGCGGCTGCGACCGTGACCGCTGCGAGCCCACTGCCGCACTGCCGGTCGACGGTCAGCCCCGGGACGGCGTGGCCCAGCCCGGCCGCCAGCGCAGCGACGCGCGCGACGTCGCCGCCGGGGCCCATGCAGTTGCCGAGCACGACGTCGTCGGCGGGCATCGGGTCGCCGAGCGTCGTGGTGAGCTCGTCGGCGAGCGCTCGCAGCACCGGTGCCGCCAACGAGGCGGCGTCGACCGACGCCAGGGCGCGTCCCGCCGTCCCGATCGGGGTGCGCAGGGCACCGACGATGACCGGGCGGTCGTCGGTCATGGCAGCTCCTGCGGGTCGGCGGCGAGGGCGCGGGCGAGCGCCTCGCGGTCGATCTTCCCGTGGCGGGTCAGCGGCAGCGTCTCCCGGTGCACCCACCGGCGCGGCCGGTGGCTCGACGGAAGCCGGTCCCGGGCGGCGCGGCGGGCCGCGGCGATGCCGACGGATCCCGGGAGCACCGCCGCCAGGACGGCACCCAGCCGTGGGTGGGGGATACCGACGACCACCACCCCCAGGTCGGCGAGCGCGGCCTCGACCGCCGACACGACGACGGTCGCGCCGGCCGTCGTGACGGTGCCTGGCCGGCCGTGCACGATGACGCGGGTACCCACCACGTGTCCGCGATCGCCGACGCCGGCCCAGCCGTCGGCGTCCGCGACGCCCTCGGCGACGTACGGCGAGCGCACGAACAGCTCGCCGTCCCGGGCGACGGCCTCGACGCCGGGGAAGACGCTCAGCTGCTCGGCGTGTGGGCCCCAGGCGACGAACGACAGCTCCGCTGCTCCGTAGTAGTGGTGCACGACGAGACCCGCTGCCCGCGCTCGTGCCGCCAGGGCCGGCGCCAGGCGGTCGCCGGCGACGACCGCGACCGTGCCGGGGCGCGCGGCATCGGCGTCCAGCACCGCGTGCAGCTGCGCGGGCGTCAGCACGACATGGGTCGCGTCCTCCGGGTCGTGGGTGTGCCGCGCCCCGGCCCACCGCGCCTGCGCGACGGCGAACAGGTTCATCGTCGCGGTCATCGGACCCGGCACCCCGACGACGGTGTCCGGGCCGATGCCGGCGAGCTCGGCGTAGGTGGGGAAGGAGTCGACCCACGACGCCGCGGTCCGGACGACGACGCGGGGTGCGCCCGTCGTCCCTCCGGTCCGCAGCAGCAGCCGGTCTCCGTCGCGGTAGGCGGCGAGCACCGCCGCGACCGGGTCGGACCCGGCGAGGACGTCGACCGGGTCAGACACCGGCGTCGGCGTGGAGCGGGGGACGACGCGCCGGCCCCAGGCCCGGGTAGGCGGCGTAGACGCCACGGGCGACCAGGGCCGCGACGACGGCCTTGAGGATGTCACCGGGGACGAAGGCGAGGGCAGCGACGGCCGCGGTGTCGAGCGGGAGGTCCGCACGCCAGGCGGTGCCGGGCACGCCGAGCAGGTAGAGCAGGACCGCTCCGCCGACCACGTTGGCGCAGATCCCCACCCACAGCACGTAGCGACCGCCGGGGCGCACGGCGAAGCGGTGCGTGAGCAGGCCGACCACGAACGCCCCGGCCACGAAGCCGACGAGGTAGCCGATGCTCGGGCCGGCGAAGACCCCCAGCCCGCCGCGCCCGCCGGAGAGCAGCGGCAGCCCCAGCGCCACCAGCCCGAGGAAGAGCGCCATGGACGCCGCACCCAAGCGCGGGCCGAGCAGGGCACCGGCGAGCATCGCGCCCATCGACTGGGCGGTGATGGGGACCGAACCGCCGAACGGCGCGATAGCTGGGACGAGTCCCAGGGCGGCCATGAGACCGGCCATCGTCGCCACCAGGGCGAGATCGCGAGCGGGACGGGCGGGGGGGAAGCGGGTCATGACAACTCCGGGACACGAGACCTGAACACCGTCCAGGTGAACGGTGTTCAGGTAGGGTACGGCAGGTGACGGAGCAGCGGACCGCCCGGTCGGGATCTAGCAGGGGTGACGTCCGCCACGGGCGGGCCGACGTGGTGCGGCACGCGCTGCGCGTGCTGGACTCCTACGGCCTGGAGTCGCTGACGATGCGGCGCCTCGCCGCCGAGCTGGCGGTCCAGCCGAGCGCGCTCTACCACCACTTCCCGCACAAGCAGGCCCTGCTCGCCGCGGTGGCCGAGGCGATCCTCGCCGACCGCGAGCCGCCGGCATCCGGAGGTTGGGACGACGAGGTCCGCGCGATCTGCGCGGACCTCCGGGCGGCGCTGCTGACCTATCGCGACGGCGCCGAGGTCGTCGCGACCACCTGGTCGTTCGGGCTCGGTGCCCGCGGTCCGTACGACGCGCTGGTCGCGCGGCTCGCCCGCAGCCACCGCGACGCCGCGCTGGTCGACGCTGCGGCGCGCACCCTGCTGCACTTCGTCTTCGGCCACGTCGTGGCGGAGCAGACCCACGTGCAGGCGGCGGCGGCCGGGGCCGTCGACACCGACGCCGAGACCCTTCTGCGCGGCACCGGTGCGGCGTACGACCTCGGGGTCACCCTGATCATCGACGGACTGCACGCCCGTGCTGACAGCGGCTCGGCCATCCGGCGGTAGACTCGTCCCACGTGATCACCGCTCATCAGCTCCAGGTGCGTGCTGGTGCGCGACTCCTGATGGAGGACGTGTCGTTCCGGGTCGCCGCGGGCGACAAGGTCGGGCTTGTCGGGCGCAACGGCGCCGGCAAGACGACCATGACCAAGGTGTTGGCCGGCGAGGCACTGCCCGCCGCCGGCAGGGTCGACGTGGTGGGGGAGGTCGGCTATTTGCCGCAGGACCCCCGCTCGGGGGATCCCGACCAGATCGCCCGCGACCGGATCCTGTCGGCGCGCGGTCTGGACGACGTCGTACGCCGCCTGCGTGAGTCCGAGGTCGAGATGGGCAGCGACGACCCCGCGGTCGCCGAGCGCGCGATGCGCCGCTACTCCCGCGCGGACGCGGAGATGCATGCCGGCGGGGGGTACGCCGCGGAGTCCGAGGCCGCGACGATCGCGTCCTCGCTCGGCATCGCGCACCGGATCCTCGACCAGCCCCTCCGCACGCTCTCGGGTGGGCAGCGGCGGCGCGTCGAGCTGGCACGCATCCTCTTCTCGGGCGCCGAGACGCTCATCCTCGACGAGCCCACCAACCACCTCGACGCCGACTCCATCACCTGGCTGCGCGGGTTCCTCAAGGCCCACAAGGGTGGGCTGATCGTGATCAGCCACGACACCGACCTGCTCGCCGACACCGTCACCAAGGTGCTGCACCTCGACGCCAACCGGCAGACCATCGATGTCTACAACATGGGCTGGCACGCCTACCTCAAGCAGCGCGAGACCGACGAGAAGCGGCGTCGCCGGGAGCGGATGAACGCCGAAAACAAGGCGAAGACGCTCACCGACCAGGCCAACAAGATGCGTGCCAAGGCCACGAAGGCCCAGGCCGCGCAGTCGATGCTCAAGCGCGCCGAGCGCCTCATGGAGGGCGTCGAGGGCGAGCGCAAGGCCGACAAGGTCGCGCGCATCGCCTTCCCGGCGCCGGCTCCCTGCGGCAAGACCCCGCTCACCGCAGAGGACCTCTCCAAGGCCTACGGGTCGTTGGAGGTCTTCACCGGCGTCGACCTCGCCATCGACAAGGGTTCACGCGTCGTCATCCTCGGGCTCAACGGTGCGGGCAAGACGACGATGCTGCGGATCCTCGCCGGCGTCGACGAGCCCGACACCGGCAAGGTCATCGCCGGCCACGGCCTCAAGGTCGGCTACTACGCCCAGGAGCACGAGACCCTCGACACCAGCCGCACCGTGCTGGAGAACATGCAGAGCGCCGCTCCCCAGCTCACCGACACCGAGGCACGCAGCGTGCTCGGGTCGTTCCTCTTCAGCGGCGACGACGCCCACAAGCCCGCCGGTGTGCTCTCCGGTGGGGAGAAGACCCGGCTCGCGCTGGCCAGCCTCGTCGTCTCGAGCGCCAACGTGCTCCTGCTCGACGAGCCCACCAACAACCTCGACCCCGCAAGCCGGGAGGAGGTGCTGGCGGCGATCCGCAGCTACGCCGGCGCGATCATCCTCGTGACCCACGACGAGGGCGCCGTCCGTGCCCTCGAGCCCGACCGGGTGCTGATCCTCCCGGACGGGGTCGAGGACCTGTGGAACGAGGAGTACGCCGAGCTGGTCAGCCTGGCCTGACGGCGCCGAGGTCAGGCGTCCGCACGCGCGGCGTGCTTGCCGGTCTCGTGGACCCGTCGCGGCCACCAGAAGGTCTCGCCGAGCAGGCGGGCGACCGCCGGCACCAGGATCGTCCGCACGATCAGGGTGTCGAGCAGGACACCGATGCAGATGATCGTGCCGACCTGGGCCAGCACGACCAACGGGAGCACGCCGAGCACCGCGAAGACCGCGGCCAGCAGGATGCCGGCGCTGGTGATCACGCCACCGGTCGCGGCGAGCGCCCGCAGGATCCCCTCGCGGGTGCCGAAACCGGCGGCCTCCTCCCGCGCTCGGGTGACGAGGAAGATGCTGTAGTCGACCCCCAGTGCGACCAGGAACAGGAACGACAGGAGTGGCACGCTCGAGTCGAGGGCAGTGAAGCCCAGGGGACCGGTGAAGACCCACCAGCCGACGCCCATCGCCGCGGCATACGACAGCACCACGGCGAGCGCGAGGACGACCGGCGCGACCAGTGACCGCAGCAGGATGATCAGGGCGACGAAGACCAGACCGAGGATCAGCGGCATGACGACGAGCCGATCGCGACCGGTGGCGTCCCGCTCGTCGATCGCCTCGGCCTCGGCGCCCCCGACGTGGGTGTCCTCGAAGTCGGCGAGCGCCTCGCGGAGGTCGACGACGGCCTGCTCGGCCTCCGGGCTCGACGGCTCGGCGGACAGCACCACGTCGAGCTGGGTGATGCCCTCTGCCTGCGCGGAGGGGCGGACCGAGCCCACCCCCTCGACCTGTTCTGCGGCCGCAACCACGTCGCGGGCGTCGGCGCGCGTGACGATGCTCGACGGGTCGGACGTGCCGGCGGGGAACGAGTCCGCGAGCCGCTCCGCGGCGGTGATCGCCTCGGGCTCGTCGAGGAACTGCTCGGACCGATCGAGGCCGGTGCTGATGCTCAGCGTGCCGCTGGCAAGCGCGCCCAGGACCACGATGGTGCCGAGGAGCGCGACGGAGGGACGACGGGCGACGGTGTCGCCGATGCGCCGCCACGCCCCACGACCGTCGGCGAGGGCGGGCTGGCCCTCGCGGGGCACGCGCGGCCAGAAGACCCAGCGTCCGGTGCACGAGAGCACGGCCGGCAGCACGACCAGGATGGCGAAGGCGGCGATGATGATCCCGACCGCACACGCGATGCCGAGCCCGCGGGTGGCGGGGATGAGTGAGAGCACGAGGGCGAGCACGCCGAGGACGACCGTGGTGGCGCTGGCGAGGACAGGTTCGAGCGTACGGCGCAGCGCAGACGCCATCGCTTCGCGGACATGCTCGTGGCTGCCGAGCTCGTCACGGAAGCGGGAGATGAGCAGCAGCGCGTAGTTGGTGCCGGCACCGAAGACCAGCACCGACAAGATGCCGATGGTCGACTCGTCCCACGCGACGGTGAGACCGAGGTCCTCGAGCCCCTTCAGCACGTGGGTCGCAGCGATCGCCGCCGTGCGGTCGGCGACGCCGACCACCAGCAGGGGGAAGAACCACAGGATCGGACTGCGGTAGGTGACCACGAGCAGCACCGTCACCACCGAGGCGGTCACGAGCAGCAGCCGGAGGTTGGCGCCGTCGAAGACCCCGGCGAGGTCGGCCTGGATCGCAGCCGGTCCGGTCACCCGGACCTCGACGCCGTCCGGTGCGCCGTCGCGCAACGTCTCGCGCATCTCGGCGATCCGGTCGGCGTTGTCGTTGTTGTCGACGAACTCGACCGGCACGATCGCGATCGCGGCGGTGCCGTCCTCGGCGGGCACGACGGGGACCTCATCGCCGCCGTCCGCGAGCTCCTGGGCCTGCTCGGTCAGGACCGGGAGCTGGTCGCGACCCAGCTCGCCGTCCTCGACGGTCCACAAGATGATGGCGGCACTCGCGTCGTCGGGGAGCTGGTCGCGCAGCGCCGCGGCGGCGGTGCTGTCGTAGCCGGTGGGCAGCGAGTCGGTGGGAAGCCGTTCACGCTCGGCCTCACCCACCAGACCGAGGACGACGCCCGCCATGAGGAGGGGCAGCAGTGCGACGACCCACGCGGTGGATCGGCCCGTGACGACCCGGGCGAAGGGACCGGGGCGGGCGGGTGCAGACGGCATGGCGGGGGACCTTCCGAAGAGCCGAGACGACGACGTAGATTGCTAACCAACTTAACTATCCAGCGACGGGACGGGTGAAACCAGGTGGAGCCGCACGGTCCGGCCGACCACGGGACAGATGACGAGACCGACGACGTCCGGACCCGGGCCCGGTCGATGGTGCGCTCGCCGGCACTGCAGGCGGTGCGGGTGCTGGTGCGGGCTGAGGCGGAGCTGAGCCGGACCATCGCGCGGCGGGCCGGGCTCAGCCCGTCGGAGATCACCGCGCTGGAGGCGCTGTCGCGCGGACCGCTGGGTCCCGCGGAGATGGCCCGCCTGCTCAACGTGACCACCGCGGCGGCGACGGGGATCGTCGATCGGATGACCTCGCACGGGCACGCCGAGCGCCGCCCGCACCCCAGCGACGGCCGGCGTACGGAGGTGCACCTCACGGAGTCGGGGCGCGCGGAGCTGCTGGCCCACCTGATCCCGGTCTTCGGGCGGCTCGCGGCCCACGATGCGGCTTTCACCGACGACGAGCGCGCGGTCGTGACCCGCTACCTCGAGGGCGCGGCGGCGGTGATGCGGGCCGAGGCGCTGCGCGAGGACGGACCGGAACCGGTGTCGTAGCCACCACCTACGATTCCCGCCATGACCCTCGACGTCGATCCCGACCTGCTTCGCCGCGGCCACGTCCGCGTCGCGCTCGAGCCCACACCGGCCGGCGCCGACACCCGCGCCACCGTCACGCTGGCCCGCCCCGAGCAGCGCAACGCGCAGACCCCGTCGATGTGGGCCGCGCTCGCTGCCGTCGGCCGGGCGTTGCCGGCCAGCGTCCGGGTAGTCGTCCTGCAGGGCGACGGCGCCGCTTTCTCTGCGGGGCTCGACCGCGGGATGCTGTCGCCCGACGGGATCCCGGGCGAGCAGTCGGTGCTCGACCTGCTCCAGCACTCCGACGCCGACATCGTCGACACCATCGGGGTCTACCAGGAGGGCTTCACCTGGCTGCGGGACCCGCGGTTCGTCTCGATCGCCGCGGTCCGCGGCTATGCCATCGGTGCCGGCTTCCAGCTCGCACTCGCCTGTGACCTGCGCGTGATCGCCGAGGACACCCGGTTCTGCATGAAGGAGCCTGCGCTGGGGCTCGTGCCGGACCTCACGGGAACAAAACCGCTGGTGGAGCTGGTTGGGTACGCGAGAGCGTTGGAGATCTGTGCGACCGCCCGCTACGTGGAGGCGCCGGAGGCCCTCGCGATCGGACTGGCCGCCCGGGTGGTCCCGGGTGACGAGCTCGACGCCGCGGTCGCCCAGCTCACCGAGGCCCTCACCGCCACGTCGGTCGGCGCGGTCCGCGGCACCAAGGCGCTCCTGCAGGGAGCTGCCGGCCGCGACCTCGCCGCCCAGTCGCTGGCAGAACGCACCGAGCAGGTCGCCCGGATGCGCGAGCTCGCCGAGCTGCTCGGCTGACGAGGACGCCCGCGAGGGTGGAAGGAGGACGCCGATGTCCGTCAGTGGCATGGGTCCCGCGTTCCGCCACATGCGCACCGACCGCAGCGTCGCGGATGCGCGGGTCGCGCCCGGCACGGTGCGCCGTGTGCTCGGCTACGCACGGCACCAGCGCAGCCTGATCGCCACCTTCGTCGCGATCATCGTGCTCGACGCGTCGCTGGTCGTGGTGACGCCGTTGCTCATCAAGCGCATCGTCGACGACGGCATCGTGCCCGGTGACGGTGACCTGGTGACGACGCTGGCGCTCGCGATCGCCGGGGTGGCCCTGGTGAGCGCCGTGGTCGCCGTGCTGGTCGGGTGGTTCTCCTCCCGCATCGGCGAGAACCTCATCTACCGCCTGCGGGTCGAGCTCTTCGCGCACGTGCAGCGGATGTCGCTGGCCTTCTTCACCCGCACCCAGACCGGTGCGCTGGTCTCGCGGCTCAACAACGACGTCGTCGGGGCGCAACGCGCCTTCACCTCCACGCTGTCCGGCACCGTCGCCAACAGCATCAGCGTGGTCGTCGTCGGCATCACGATGCTCGCGTTGAGCTGGCAGGTCACCCTGCTCTGCCTGCTCCTCTTCCCGATCCTGCTCACAGCGTCGCGCTGGGTGGGCACCAAGCTCTCCGCGCTGACTCGGGAGCAGATGGACGGCAACGCCGACCTCGGCAACACCATGACCGAGCGGTTCAACGTCGGTGGTGCGCTGCTGCTGAAGCTGTTCGGTCGCCGCGACGAGGAGGACGCACTCTTCTCGGGCAAGGCTGCGCGCGTGCGCGACCTCGGCGTGCGGATCTCGCTGATCACCCGCATCTTCACCGCCACTCTCATGCTCGTCCCGGCGCTCGCCACCGCGCTGGTGTACGGCGTCGGTGGCCACCTCGTCATCGACGACACGCTCACGCTCGGCACCCTGCTCGCCCTGGCGACCTTGCTGCTCCGGCTCCTGGGTCCGCTGCAGGGCCTGGCCAACGTCCGCATCGACGTGATGACGGCGCTTGTCAGCTTCGACCGCATCTTCGAGGTGCTGGACCTGCCGTCACAGGTGCAGGAGAAGCCTGGCGCGACCGCCCTCCCGCGGTCCGCCTCCCGCCTGGAGTTCGACGGGGTCGGCTTCGCCTACCCCCGGGCCGAGGACATCTCGCTGGCGAGCCTCGAGGTCGTCACCCGCACGACCTCCGGCCCCAGCGCACGCGTCCTCGACGACATCAGCTTCGTCGCGGAGCCGGGCCAGATGGTCGCGCTCGTCGGGCCGTCCGGAGCGGGCAAGACGACGATCACCCACCTCGTGGCACGGCTCTACGACGTCGACGCCGGGGCGGTGCGCGTGGGTGGCCAGGACGTCCGCGACGTGACCTTGGAGTCGCTGGAGGAGGTGGTCGGCTACGTCACCCAGGACGCCCACATGTTCCACGACACCATCCGCGGCAACCTCGGCTACGCGCGTCCGGGCGCCACCGACGCCGAGATGCTCGCTGCCCTGGAGCAGGCCCACGTCGGCGATCTTGTCCGCCGCCTCCCCGAGGGGCTCGACACCGTCGTGGGCGACCGTGGCTACCGGCTGTCGGGTGGCGAGCGCCAGCGACTGGCGATCGCCAGGCTGCTGCTGAAGGCACCGCCGATCGTGGTCCTCGACGAGGCCACGGCCCACCTCGACTCCGAGTCCGAGCGCGCCGTCCAGCAGGCGCTCGACACGGCACTGGCCGGCCGCACGAGCCTCGTCATCGCCCACCGGCTGTCGACGGTCCGGCACGCTGACCAGATCCTCGTGGTCGAGGCCGGCCGCATCCGCGAGCGCGGCACCCACGCCGAGCTGATGGCGCGTGAGGGCCTCTACGCCGACCTCGCGCGCACCCAGCTCATCGATGACCTGAGGGACGACCTGACCGATCGCGTCCACTGAGGCGATGCGAGGATGGGCTCATGGAGCTCGGAC
Organism: Nocardioides massiliensis; assembly: GCF_030811215.1. NCBI lineage: Bacteria > Bacillati > Actinomycetota > Actinomycetes > Propionibacteriales > Nocardioidaceae > Nocardioides > Nocardioides massiliensis. Next base: position 2,920,211 of record NZ_JAUSQM010000001.1, on the reverse strand, counting down.
TCGAAGGACGTTCCTATGTCGTGACCGGCGGCAGCCGCGGTCTGGGGCTGGCGACGGCGCGGGTCCTGGTCTCCGAGGGCGCGCGGGTGGTGCTGAGCAGCCGCAGCGCCGAGCGCCTCGACGAGGCGGCCCGGTCGCTGGCGGAGGTCTACGGCGCGGCCGACCAGGTCGCCACCGTCGCGATCGACAACGCCGATCCCGAGGCGCCCGCGCGGCTGCGTACGGTGGCGATGGAGCAGTTCGGACGTCTCGACGGTGCGCTGGTCTCGGTCGGTGGACCGCCCGCAGGTGCCCTGCTCGACATCACCGACGAGCAGTGGAGCGACGCCTTCTCCTCCGTGTTCCTGGGTGGCCTGCGGATCGCGCGTGACCTCGGTGCCGGGCTCGACGACGGGGGAGCGCTCGCGGTCGTGCTGTCGTCGTCGGTGCGTCAGCCGATCACCGGACTCGCCGTGTCCAACGGACTGCGACCCGGACTGGCGATGGCCACCAAGACCCTGGCCGACGAGCTCGGCCCCCGCGGCGTACGCGTGAACGGTCTGCTGCCGGGGCGCATCGACACCGAGCGGGTGCGCGAGCTCGACGAGATCGGCGGCGACCCCGACGCGGCCCGGGCTGCGATCGAGCAGCAGATCCCCCTGCGTCGCTACGGTCAGCCCGACGAGTTCGGCCGGGTGGCGGCCTTCGTGCTCTCGCCGGCGGCGTCGTTCGTGTCCGGCGCGATGCTCCCGGTCGACGGCGGGATGCTGCGCGCCCTCTGAGCGCCGGTGTTCTGCCCGCGCTTCTGGGAGCGCTGGCCGCGGCGGGGGTCCTCACCCCGGCGCCGGGCGCGGATCTCGTCGAAGGCGAGGTAGCCGAAGCCGAAGATGGCCATCGCTGCGAAGAACCACCACTGCAGGCCGTAGAAGAAGTGCGGCCCCTCACCGAGGTCGGGCCCAGGGGCGAGCTCGAGCGGGTCGGCTGCCGCGGGTGACTCCTCCACCAGGTCGGCGAACCCGCCGTAGACCGGATAGTCGAGCGTCGGGGCGATCTCCTCGCTGGATATGGCTCGGGCCGACGCGTCCTCGACCTCCGCCGAGCGGCCGGTCGCATCGACCCGGACCCACGCGCGGACAGTGACCTCGCCCGCCGGTGGCTGGGGGAGGATGGAGCGATCCTCGATGGGGCGGCTGTCGGTCTCCAGCCACCCCCGGTCGACCAGGAGGGCGGGACCCTCGGTCGTGACCAGCGGCGTCACGAGGTCGACGCCTGCGGCGCCGTTGCGGGTGCGGTAGCGGATGACGATCGTGTCGTCGGCCGCGTACGTGCCTCGCGCTTCGACGACGCGCCACTCGTCCTCAGGGTCGACGGGCTGCCCGGGCGCGAGCACCTCACCGACCGGCACGGGGTCGGCGGCGAGGTTGATGCGGGTGATCTCGTTGCGCGACTCGCGTTGCGTCTGGCGGTCGAACTGCCACTGACCCAGCAGATAGGCGACCCAGACCGCGAGGGCGACGACGAGAGCGAACACCACCCAGCGCCGGCTCAACAGGACTCGCACGACTCGAGCCTACGACCGGCTGGACCCGGCTCCTATCCTGGGTGGCATGCCTTCCGTCACGCCAGTCACAGCGGCCCCAGCCTCGAGCACCGGCCTGGCCGACCGACATGGGCGGGTGGCGACCGACCTGCGGGTCTCGTTGACCGATCGGTGCAACCTGCGGTGCTCCTACTGCATGCCGGCCGAGGGCCTCGACTGGATGCCCACCGACGAGGTCCTCACCGATGAGGAGGTCGTGCGGCTGGTCCGGATCGGCGTCGAGCAGCTCGGCATCACCGAGGTGCGTTTCACCGGTGGTGAGCCGCTGCTGCGCCGCGGCCTGCCCGACATCGTCGCGCAGGTCACCGCGCTGGACCCGCGTCCCGAGGTCTCCCTGACCACCAACGCCCTCGGACTCGCCCGCACCGCCACGGCGCTGGCCGCAGCCGGGCTCGACCGGGTCAACGTCAGCCTCGACTCCGTCCGGCCGGAGACGTTCGCGACGATCACCCGTCGCGACCGCCTTCACGACGTGCTCGCCGGGATGGCCGCGGCCCAGGCTGCCGGCATCACCCCGGTGAAGGTCAATGCGGTGCTGTTACGCGGCGTGAACGATGCCGAGGCGGCCGAGCTGCTGGCGTTCTGCCTCGAGCACGACTACCAGCTGCGCTTCATCGAGCAGATGCCGCTCGACGCCCAGCACGACTGGCACCGCGGCGAGATGGTGACGGCCGAGGAGATCTTCGCCCTCCTCGAGCGCGAGGTCGTGCTGACCCCGGCTGACGAGTCGCGCGGCAGTGCGCCCGCGGAGCGCTTCCTGGTCGACGGGGGTCCGGCGACCGTCGGTGTCATCGCGTCCGTCACCCGGCCGTTCTGCGGTTCCTGCGACCGGGTCCGGCTGACGGCCGACGGCCAGGTCCGCAACTGCCTGTTCGCCCGCGAGGAGTCCGACCTGCGCGCGGCGCTCCGCGGAGGCGCCGACGACGAGACCATCGCCGAGCGGTGGCGCGCGGCGATGATGACCAAGCTCCCCGGGCACGGGATCAACGACCCGAGCTTCCTGCAGCCCAGCCGGCCGATGTCCGCGATCGGCGGCTGAGCGCCGATCACCTGGCGCTTCAGACGGCGAGGCCCTCGGTCTGGTCGGGGTCGAACGGCACCGTCTCGCGCAGGAACCCGCGCGCGGTCAGGAAGTCGCCGAGGCTCGCGCGGTGGTCGTCGCACGCCAACCACACCTTGCGGCGCTCGGGGGTGTGCAGCTTCGGGTTGTTCCACCGGTGCGCCCAGGTCGCCGGCTGCTGGCAGCCCTTGGCCGAGCACAGGGGGTCGAGTTCGTCGCTCATCCCGGCCAGCCTAGGCCTTGCTGACAGGACCCGGAGACAGGCGATGCCGGACGGCCACGGGGGAAGCTGTCCGGCATCGCGGAACCCAGACGGGGGAGGCTGGATTCATTGTTGATTCTTGCACGACCGACGGACGAATCCAACGGCCACCCGCGGTCTGGTGGCGACCCGGCGCGTCAGTGCGTGGGGCCGGGCGGGAGCTGTGTCCCGGGGGTCGCGGGGCCCGGGTTCCGGGGCTTCCCGGGGGCGAGCGAGGAGCGGGTGTTGGCGAGCACCACGGCGACGTACGGCAAGAAGACCGCGCCCGCGATGAGCACCCAGCGCAGGATGCCCGGACCGACCGCGACCGCCCCCACGAAGCACAAGGTGCGCAGCGTCATCGAGATGGCGTAGCGCTTCTGCCGGCCGGCGAGCTCCTGTGCGCGCGTCATCGGCGCCGAGGTGATCTCCACGGCTGCGGGCTGGTGGCTCCGCGACGACGGACGGGGGAAGGGCACTGCTCCAGCGTACGTCGGTGGTGGCAGACTGCCAGCGAGCCGGAATCCCGGCCGATCCGACCCGTGGAGGACAGCCATGACCAACCGCACCTACCGCGTCACCGAGATCGTCGGCACCTCGCCCGACGGGATCGACGCTGCCATCCGCAACGGCATCTCGCGCACCGCCCAGACGCTGCGCCACATCGACTGGTTCGAGGTCACCCAGGTCCGCGGCCAGATCAAGGACGGCGAGGTGGAGCACTTCCAGGTGGGACTCAAGGTCGGCTTCCGGCTCGAGGACGACTGAACCCCGAACGACACCCACTCACGCGCGCCGATTCGGGGTACCCAGCGGTAATCACTAGCGTCGGCGTACGTGACATCGACGCCTGCTCCCGAACCCCGCTCGGTGCTCGTCACCGGCGGCAACCGCGGCATCGGCCGCGCCATCGCCGAGGCCTTCCTCGCCCAGGGTGACCGTGTCGCGGTGACCTCCCGCTCCGGCGAGGCACCCGAGGGCGCCCTGGCCGTCGCCTGTGACGTGACCGACCAGGCGCAGGTCGACGCCGCCTTCGCGACGATCGAGGAGGCGCACGGGCCCGTCGAGGTGCTCGTCGCGAACGCGGGCATCACCCGCGACACCCTCGTACTGCGGATGAGCGACGACGACTGGGCGTCGGTGCTCGACACCAACCTGACCGGGTCGTTCCGGGTCGCGCGGCGCGCGTCCAAGAGCATGCTGCGGCTGCGCCGGGGACGGCTGATCTTCGTCTCCTCGGTCGTGGGGCTGCTCGGCTCCGCCGGCCAGGTCAACTACGCCGCGAGCAAGTCCGGGCTGGTCGGGATGGCCCGCTCGCTCGCCCGCGAGCTCGGCAGCCGGTCGATCACCGCCAACGTGGTCGCACCCGGCTTCGTCGAGACCGACATGACCGCCGAGCTGCCGGAGGAGAAGCGCGCCGAGTACCGCGCCGCCATCCCGCTGCAGCGCTACGCCAGCACCGAGGAGGTCGCCGCCGCGGTGACGTGGCTGGCGTCGCCGGGTGCGGCGTACGTGACCGGGGCCGTGATCCCGGTCGACGGCGGCCTCGGCATGGGCCACTGACGGACCGCATCGGTCGAGGAGAGGGAGACATGGGCATTCTCGAGGGCAAGCGCATCCTGGTCGCCGGCGTCACGATGGACACCTCCATCGGGTTCGAGGTCGCGAAGGTCGCACAGGAGCAGGGCGCACAAGTCGTGGTGTCGAACTTCGGCCGCGCGCTGGGCATCACCCGGCGCATCGTGAACCGGCTGCCCGAGCCGGTGCCGGTGCTGGAGCTGGACGTGAGCGACGAGGCTCACCTCGAAGCGCTGCCCGCGGCGCTCGGGGAGCACTTCGACGGACTCGACGGGGTGGTGCACTCGATCGCCTACGGCAATCCTGAGACGCTGCTGGGCGGCAAGTTCCTCGAGGGTCCGTGGCCCGACGTCGCGCAGGCCGTGCAGGTCTCTGCCTACAGCCTGATGTCGCTCACCCGGGCCTGCCTGCCGATGTTGAGCGAGGACGCGTCCGTGGTCGGACTGACCTTCGACGCCACGGTGGCCTGGCCGGCGTACGACTGGATGGGCGTGGCGAAGGCCGGCCTGGAGTCCTGCTCGCGCTACCTGGCGCGCGACCTCGGCCCGCGCGGCGTCCGGGTCAACCTCGTCTCGGCCGGCCCCCTGAAGACCCTCGCCGCCAAGGCGATCCCGGGGTTCGAGGAGCTGGAGTCCACGTGGGCCGACCGGGCGCCGCTCGGCTGGGACCACGGCGACCGCAACCCGACGGCCCGCGCCGTCGTCGCGCTGCTGTCGGACTTCTTCCCGGCGACGACCGGTGAGATCGTCCATGTCGACGGTGGCTTCCACGCCATGGGCACCTGACACGTGGGATCCTGATGGCATGACCGCACCGGCGCAGCGCACGCTCGTCGTCGTCCGGCACGCGACGGCCGAGCCGTACGCCGCCAGCGACCACGAGCGCGCTCTCACCGCGCGCGGCCATGCCCAGGCCCGCGCACTCGGCGCGTGGCTCGCGGCCGAGGGTCTTGCCCCCGACGTGGCGATCGTGTCGACCGCCGTGCGCACCCAGCAGACCTGGGCCGGTGTCGTGGCCGGCGGCGGCTTCACCGTCGAACCGATCGTCGACGGCGCGATCTATGCCGGCGACACCGACTCCGTCCTCGAAGCGGTGCACGTGGCGGACGCCGAGGCGCGCACGGTCCTGGTGCTCGGGCACAACCCGACCGTGGCGACCCTCGCGCTCGAGCTCGACGACGGAGGCGGCGACCCCGGCCTGCTCGTGGAGGTCAGCGGTGGGTTCCCGCCGGCGAGCGCCGCGGTCCTCACGACCACGCGGGACTGGGCGGACCTCGCCACCGGCGGCGCGACGCTGTCTGCGCTCTCCATCCGGCACTGACGCACGGGCTCAGCCCAGGGGCGGGGCGGGGGTGACGATGCCCGCGGCCGCGTCGGCGGCCTCGACCTCCTCGCGGCTGATGCCGAGGAGATAGATGATCGTGTCGAGGTAGGGGACGTTCACGGTCGTGTCGGCCGCCTGTTGCACGACCGGCTTGGCGTTGAAGGCGATGCCGAGCCCGGCCGCGGAGAGCATGTCGAGGTCGTTGGCGCCGTCGCCGATGGCGATCGTGGCGGCCTGCGGGATGCCGGCCTCCTGCGCGAAGCGGCGCAGCGCCTCCGCCTTGCCGGCCCGGTCGACGACGTCGCCGATGATGCGCCCGGTGAGGTGGCCGTCGACGATCTCAAGCTCGTTGGCCGCGGCGAAGTCGATGCCGAGGTCCTCGGCGAGCCGGTCCGTGAGCTGGGTGAAGCCGCCGGAGACGATGGCGAACTGGTAGCCGAGACGCTTCAGCGTGCGCACCATGGTGCGGGCGCCAGGGGAGAGCAGGAGCCGCTCCCACACCGCGTCCAGCGCGGTAGCGGGAAGGCCCGCGAGCAGGGAGACGCGCTCGCGCAGCGACTGCTCGAAGTCGAGCTCGCCGCGCATCGCCGCCTCGGTGACCCGGGCGACCTCCGGGAGACACCCGGCCTCCTCGGCGAGCATCTCGATCACCTCGCCCTGCACGAGCGTCGAGTCGACGTCCATCACGATGAGCCGGCGCCCGTGGCGCCAGATCTCCGCCGGCTGCACGGCGACATCGACCTGCTGGTGCGCCGCCTCGCGGGCGAGGATCGCGCGCAGGGCCACGGGGTCGGTGCCGGAGACGTGCAGGTCGATCGCGGTCACGGGGTAGCGCGCCATGCGCTCGATCCGGTCGATGTTGGCACCGGTGTCGGCGATGCGGCCGACAATGGCAGCGAAGGCGCGCGAGCGCAGCGGCATCCCGAGCACGGTGACGTGGCTGCGGCCCTCGCGGCGGCTGCGGTTGTCACCGATGCCTCGCTCGACCTCGACCTGCATGCCCAGGTCGTCTGCGACCTGGTGGACGGCGTCGCGCAGCGGGGTGAGGTCGCGCGGCGCGGTGACGAGCACGCCGAGCACCAGTCGGCGCCGCAGCACGATCTGCTCGATGTCGACCACCTCGACGCCGTACGGCGCCAAGGTGGAGAAGATCGCGGAGGTGACTCCCGGTCGGTCCTTGCCCGTGAAGGTGATGAGGACCGTCTTGGGCGCGGAGTCGTCGGGGAGCGGCAGTGGCGAGACCATGGCGAGGTGAGGCTATCGCTGGGCGTCTGCGGAGCAGGCAGCGACCAGGGCATGTCTCGCTGCCTGGTCGAGGCTGCGGAGCACCGTTCGCCGCTGTTCCATGGTCGCGACGTCCACGGCTGCACCCTCGTCGTCCAGCGCGAGCTCGATGACCCCACGACTCAGCAGTGCCTGGGCGATGACGGGGCCGATCTCCGGCGCGATGCCGGGCACCGCCAGGTCGACGCGCGGGCGGCGCAGGTCGACCAGCTCGTCGGCGATCTCCGGGCGCCACCGGGCGACGTCGAGTGCGGCCAGCGCCTGCGCGGCCTCGACCAGCGCGACCCGCAGCGCACGGGCGGCGTCCGGCAGCATCGGGACGGGCCGGGGGAGCGTGATCGGGTGGAGGGTCCAGGTCACCTCGTCACCCGCCCAGTCCGGCACCAACCCCAGACCCGATCCGAGGAGCACCACCCCCTCGCCGACCTCCATCACCGCGTCCGCGAACTTCCGCGGGCCGGCGATGCCGGCCGGGTCCCCGGGGGTGGCTAGCGCGATGCCGGCGCCCGTCGTCTGGCGCCGCAACCGGCCCAGGGCGAGCGCGAGAGGCTCCGCCGTACCGTCCTCGGTCACGATCGTGTGGACGCTGCCGTCCTCACCGAGTGCGTCGAGCAGGTCGTCGGTGGCGGCGGCCCCACGGACCCAGGCATCGAGCCACAGGGCGAGGAGCGCGGAGTCCGGCAGGTCGGCGGGCACGCCGTGCAGGCTATCGGGGCTCCGCAGGCGCCCGTCGGTGGCGTAAGTTGGCGGTGTTCATCTGCGGCGGTGTCCGTGCCCCGCCCTCCACTCCATCCCTGAACGCCCTGAGGAGACCATGGAAGCCGTGCTCGAGCTCGCCGACGTGACCGTTCGACGAGGTACGGCGACCCTGCTCGACGGCGTCGAGTGGCGAGTCGGTGCGGACGAGCGGTGGGTCGTCCTCGGCCCCAACGGCGCGGGCAAGACGACGCTGCTGCAGCTGTGCTCGGCGCAGATCCACCCCACCAGCGGCGTCGTCGGTGTGCTGGGTGAGGTCATGGGCACGGTCGACGTGTTCGAGCTGCGGCCCCGCATCGGCCTGACCAGCGCGGCGATCGCCGACCGGATCCCGCGGGGGGAGCGGGTCGCCGACGTGGTCGTGTCCGCGTCGTACGGCGTCGTCGGGCGCTGGCGCGAGCATTACGACGACCTCGACCACGAGCGTGCTGCGCAGCTCCTGACCGAGGTGGGTGTCGCCCACCTGGCCGACCGGACCTTCGGCACCCTCAGCGAGGGCGAGCGCAAGCGGGTGCAGATCGCCCGGGCGCTCATGACCGACCCCGAGCTGCTGCTGCTCGACGAGCCGGCGGCCGGCCTCGACCTGGGCGGGCGCGAGGACCTCGTCTCCACCCTCGCCGTGCTCGCGGCGGACCCCGCTTCGCCCACGACGGTCCTCGTCTCCCACCACGTCGAGGAGATCCCCCCGGGCTTCACCCACGCGCTGCTGCTGCGCAAGGGTGCCGTCGTGGCCGCCGGCCCGCTGGAGGAGACCCTCACCGAGCCGCTGCTCTCCGAGACCTTCGGGATGCAGCTGCAGGTCAGCCACAGCGACGGCCGCTGGGCCGCCCGCCGGCGCACCCGCGCAACGAGCTCCTGATGCCCAAGATCCTGGGCGACAGCCTCGAGGAGCACCGCGCCGAGACCACACGCCGCGTGTTCGCGGCCTTCGTCCGACTGGTGTCGGAGCACGGGTACGCCGGGGTCTCGATGTCCGACATCGCGCGCGAGGCGGGGGTGGGGCGCACGTCGCTCTACAACCACTTCCGCGACAAGGAGGACATCCTCCTCGAGTACGCCATGGACGAGACGTCGCGCTACGTCGCCGACCTCGAGCGGGCGATGTCGCAGGCTGCCAGCCCGATCGAGCGACTGCGGATCTACGTGCGGGAGTACCTGCACCTCGCCGAGTCGTTCCACTTCGGCCTCGGGCCGGAGGTGTACGCCGTGCTCTCGCCGGAGGCGGGCCGGCAGATCCACGAGCACATCCGGGTCGTCGAGGACGTGCTGCGTCGTACGCTGCGGGAGGCCTCAGCAGCCGGCGAGATCCCGCCCCAGGACCCCGAGATCGTGGTCCCGCTCGTGCACGCCGCTCTGCAGGGCCGTCGCCTCCCCACCGGCCCCGGCGCCGAGGAGGCCCTGCGCACGGTCGAGTCGTTCGTGCTGCGTGCGCTCGGCGCGGACTGACGGGGCGCGCACTCGCGCACTCGTCTCGCTCAGGCGGCGAGTGCGTAGCGGTGCGCTCGCGTCAGCAGCGCGCGGAAGCGGGGCGCGGCGAAGGTCTTCATCCGGTGGTGGCTGCGGCACAGTGAGTCGAGTGCCGATGGTCGGGTCTGACCCGGTGGCCCACCCTCGTCGGGTGGGACGTAGGGGTCTCGATGGTCCTTGTCTGCCGCCCGGGCTGATCGGGTGCAGCCGGGGACGATGCAGGTGCCGTCACGCAGCGCGACCTGCTCGGCCATCCAGGTCGGTGGGTCGTGTTGGTCGACGCTGGCGTCGTTGCTCATGTTGATCACCGGGGTGAGCTTCACGTCGCGTCGCTGCAGCCATTGCTGCACCAGGTGCAGGGTGGCGGGGCCGTAGCGTTCCATCCGCGCGCCATGATCGGCGCCGGTGTGTTCGCCGGTGCCTTCCCCCGTGGTGGCGAGGAAGGCGGCCAGGTCGTCGGCCTCGAGGTGCACGTAGACCGTGGCGGGCTTGGTGGCGCGCAGCTGCTCGGTGTCGAGCAGCTCGGCGGCAGCGTGGGGGTCGGCGAGGATCCCGAGCGCGGTCGCGCGCAGCGCCTGATGCGGCACCGGTTCGGCATCCTCGGGGGTGAGGCGCCGCAGGATCTGCGCGACCCTCTCCAGCGTGGCGTCGAGTGCTTCGGCGTCGGGTGCGTCGAGGCGGGCGAACACGTCTTTGAGGGTCGCAGAACCGGTGATGTTGTCCTTGTTGAGCCAGACGCCGCGCTTCTCCTGAGCGGCTGCTTCGCGGCGGGCTGCTTCGTCGGGATCGCACAGCAGCAGGGCGTCGGTGACGATCTCCTCGGTGGCGGCCTTGGTCAGGCGCCGTGTCGACTTCGCGATCAGCTCGTCGACCTTGGTGGCGACCTCGAGCGACAGGCTCATGGTCTCGTTGGCGATCTGCCGGGCCTGGAACGCGGGGATCTGCTCGGCCACGACGCGCTCCCACAGGCGCGGCAGCCGGTGGGCCAGCTCGACGGCTTGGCCCATGATCATCCGGCCGGTGTCAGGGCCGGCGCCCAACGCGACCGCGAACTCCAACGGCGCGTGCTCGTGGACCAGTGGTGCTCCGGGGCCGGCCAGCGCGACCATCCGGGGACGCTCGGGGTCGGTCCCCTCCACGACAGCGACGTCATGCATCGTTGGGTAGCGCTGGGCGATCCGGGATGCGGCGAGGAGTTTGTCGGTGGCGAACTTCGCTGCGTAGGCGCGTTGGCGTTCCATCAGCTCCAACAGCTCGTCGGCGTCCCAGGAGTCGATGTCGGAGGGGTCGAGCACGATGGAGTCGTCGGCTTTGGACGGCGCAGCATCGGGTGGGGGCGGGCCGTCGTCCCAGAGCTCCCAGAAGTCCTCGCGGAGGTCCTCCTCGAAGACGCCGTCACCGTGATCCATCTCACCATTCTAGAACACTTGTTCGATCCAGGCAAGGACTGCACCGCACCTGGGGACAAGACGAACGGCCCCGCACCACCACGGGCCTGTTCGGCTTTTAGTGTGGGTTCACGGCGCGCCTGTGGCGCATCGAAGCGCCCCCCGGTCCGATCGGACCGGGGGGCGCTTTCGCGTCTGCGCCTCCGAGCCGATGGCTCCAGCCTGCACGCGATGGGCGGAGCTCGGGGGCAGGTAGCGGTCGGGCGGCGTGTCGGCGAGCGCTACTCGAGCGTGACCGGCGCGCGGAGGAGCGTTCTCCTGTCGAGGGTGACGGCGACTAGGCCCGCGCTACCTGCACGTGCTCGACCGCTGGCCAGGCGAAGCATCAGAGCCCGAAGGCTCCGCCGCTGTAGAGGATGACCAGGCCCAGGCCGATGAGGACGACCGGGAACAGGATGTGCTCCCAGCGTTCGAGGACTTCGTCGATTCCTGGTCGGGTGGCGACGAACCTGGCTGCGACCACCAAGGCGGCGACGAGGACGAGGAAGACGACGCAGTAGGCGGCTGTCGCGGCGGGGCCCACGTTCAAGAAGACGGGGACGTAGACGCCGATGTTGTCGCCGCCGTTGGCGAAGGTGACGGCGGCGACGGTCCACACTGCGACGGCCTTGCCGGCGACTTTGGCGTCGTCGTCATCATCATCATCATCGCGCCATGCCTGCCATGCAGCCCAGAGGCCGAGGACGAGCGGGATGAGGCCGAAGTAGGGGATCGCGGCCTCGGGCAGGAAGGCTCCGGCGCCGAGCGACACGAGCACTGCCGCGGCGAGGATGCCGGCGAACCCCAGGTACTGCCCAGCCAGGATGCGCGACGTGGTTCCGGGCCGTCCAGCTCCTCGGGCGAAGAACAGCGACAGCACGATGATGTCGTCGATGTTGGTGGCGATGAACAGGCCGATGGCCTGCGCTGCGGAGGTCAGCATCAGGCGCCGGCCCCTTGGGTGCCACACCCGGGCAGGACACATTGCTGGTCGATGCAGGGTGCGCTCTCGTCGACGGCGAGGGTGACGTCGATGAGCGCAGTGAGAGCCCGGGTGAGGTGCGGGTCAGCGACGGCGTAGCGCGTGTGTCGGCCTTCGGGTTCGGCTACGACGATGCCGCAGTCGCGCAGGCACGCGAGGTGGTTCGACACGTTGGACCGGGTCAGGTCTAGGTCGCGGGCGAGGTCGCCGGGGTAGGCGGGGCCCTCCAGAAGGGCCATGAGTAGGCGGGAGCGCGTGGGGTCGGCCATCGCCCGACCCAACCTGTTCATCACGTCAAGACGGCTAGCAGTGGTCAGCATGTGCTGAATAGTACAGTGTGCGCTGAACATTTCTTTCATCGCGGTGGGAGAACGGGGGCGCGCGCTTCAACGCCGGCTGGGATGTCCGACTGGTTCGTCCATCAGCGCGGCAGGTAGGGGTTCGGGTTCACGCGCCCTTCGGGGCGGGCGAGGCGCCGGTGGGTGATGGTGCGCGGCTGCTGGGCCCGGGCGGTGGCGACCGCGGCCTGCTCGTGCCAGGTCATCCACAGTTCGAGCTCATCGTAGGCCGGGTCGGTCGTGCGGCCGGCGAGCACCGTCCCCGCGGCCTCCTTCGCTGCGGTCAGCCCGCGGGTCTCCGCGATCGACTGGCACGCGATCCGGGCCAGCCGCGGCTCGTGCAGGTGGAGGTCCTTGCTCATCGCGGCGGCGAGGTAGTCGTTCGCGGCGAGGACCCGGTCCTCCTCGACGGTGAAGGTGAACACCATCCAAGCCATGTACGCGGTCTCGCGCGGGTGGGTCGGTGACCAGCGGTTGATGCGACGGTCCTCGCGCTTGCCGAAGAGGCGGTCTCGGATGCCGGTCTTGGTGAGCCTGCCCTGCTCGCCGAGCACCGCGATCCGGGTCACCGGCTGGTACAGCGTGTCGCGGGGGCAACCGTGACCTTCCCAGCAGTCGGGGCAGGAGGGAGACCCGGACGGCTCGCACGGGGTGGAGGCTTCGACCTGGGCCGCTGCTTGGCCCACCAGCGCAGCGCCCGGGTGTGCGCGAGCGCGGGCGCGGCCGCGGGCGGGTCGGCACCAGGGCTGGAGGCGGTGATGAGCGCGGCGACGGCGCCGAGCAGGGTGCCTGCCTGGCCGGGCTCGGTGACGGTGGCCAGCAGCGCGACGAGTGGGTCGAACAGCGCGGCGCCGTTCTCCTGGGCGGCGAGGGTGGCTTCGGTGCGCAGGTGCGGGCAGCGCAGCCGCACGCACTCCACGGCCAGCTCCAACCACGCCTGCTGCTCGGCCGGAGTGCCCGCGTGGGTGAGAGGGGAGTCGTGGCGGACCAGGTGCTCGGTCGGGACGACGGGCGCTTCGCGGCGGCTGCGGATGTAGCCAGGAAGCTTCGGGTCGTGGGTAGTGCCCCGGGCGTGATCTTCGAGCAGCGCCTCGAGGCTGGCGTAGGCGAACGCCCCGGCGGCGTGAAGGAGCAGCTTGACCAGGGCGTCGGCGGTGGCGCGGGCGTCCGCGCGGGCGTGGTGCGCCTCGGCGTTGGCGACCCCGACGAGCTGGCACAAGGTGGCGAGGCTGACGACGCCGCGCTGACCGACGCCGGGCAGCCGGAGCAGTCGCGGCAGGGGGCTGGTGTCGATGATGGGCAGCTCGGGCAGCTGCTCGAGGCCGACGGTCACCGTCGCGTCCCCGGTTGCCCTCGCCTCGTCGAGCCGCTCCAACTCGCGGCGCAGCACCCGGATGTCGCTGCCGGTGTGGCAGACCAGCACCGCGTCGGGGACGGTGAGGGCGTCGAGCACCGCGGGCGCGTAGTAGCCGAAGCGGCGCTTGCGGGCCACGGCCTCGGTGGTGAAGCCGTGCACCGCGGTGGAGCGGGGGTCGACGGGCACGCCGGGGTTCATCTCGACGTACAGCTCGCCGTCGCGAACCCGTTTCCCGCCGACAACCGGGGTGATGGCCAGGGAGATGATGCGGTCGCCATCCCCGTCGGGGTCGCGGGTGTACTCGGTGTCGAGCACGAGGAAGGTGCGGGCGGTGAGGTGCTGGAACAGCTCGAAGCCGGCGTCGGTGAGCGTCACGGTCGCCCTCCGCTCTGCTGCCCGCCCTGCTGCCGAACGGGTGGTTGGGTGAGCCGCTGCTCGGCGAGCGCGGCGACCAGCAGCGGGTTCAACAGCGAGGAGTACACCGGTGGCGGCTCACCCTCGGCGCGCGGTGGCGGTTGAGCGTCGGCGAGGGTGCGCGGGGCGGGTGCCCACCCGCCGGCGGCCTCGTTGTCTTCGCGCAGCAGCCGGGTGACCTCGTCGAGGTCGGTGAACGCGCCCTGGGCCCGGGCGACCGCGAGATCGAGCAGGAAGTTCGTCCGGGCGAGGTTGCGGTACAGCTGCTTGCGGTTGTCCAGGAACGGCTCAAGCGCGTGCCGGATCCGGTTCTCGACCGCGGCGTTGGACGCCGGCAGCTGCGGCTGTCGGGCCAGGATGGGCAGCGCGGCCGCGACCCGGGGTTCGTAGATGCGGCGCTGCTCCAGCACTCCGGTCACGGGCGCCGGCAGCGTGGCGACGGCTCCGATGAGGTCGTCCCACCACCGTGTCCAGTCGGCGGGGCCGAGGTTGAGCAGCTCGTCGCGAGCGAGCACGTCGAGGTGCTTGGCCAGTTCGGGGACCAGCACGGTGCGCCCCTCGAGCTTGGTGGTCGCCCCTGGCAGCTTCCTCAGTGCGTCGCGGAGGTTGCGCTGGATGTGGAACAGGCTCGGGACCAGTCCGACGACCCCTGCGCCGTACTGCTTCGTCACCGCGTTGCTGATGGCTTCGGCGTTGTCGGCGACGATGAAGTCCGGGCGTTCGCCGAGCTCGTCCAGCACCAGCCGCCACGCCTGTTCGTTCGCGCGCGGGTAGGCGCGCGCCAGCCGGAGCCGGTACTCCCGACGCGGGTAGCTCATCGGGTCCTCGGCCGGGTGCCAGCGGACCTCGACGACCACCAGCAAGCTCCACTGGTTCCGCTCCAGGCGCCGCTGCTGGCCGCGCCGGCGACGGCCGGACAAAATGACCGGCTGCTCGTCGAGCAGCCAGGTGATGGGGGTGGCGAGCGCGGCGTTCGGTGCAGCGGCGAGCTGCTGGTCGTTCGCGGCGCGCTGCTGCCGGTCGCGGTCGCGCATCTGCTGCTCGACGGGGCGCCACAGCAGCGGTGCGTACTGCTCCACCAGGTCGGCGGCGAGGTGCCAGGCGGACTTGCCCTGCGCGGCGGTGTACGACTGCGCGGCCCCGGTCGCCTGCCCGTCGAGCAGCGCGCCGCCGCCATGGTGCTCGAGCAGGTGGCGGCTGGCTCGGTCGCGGTACTC
Source organism: Nocardioides massiliensis (assembly GCF_030811215.1). NCBI lineage: Bacteria > Bacillati > Actinomycetota > Actinomycetes > Propionibacteriales > Nocardioidaceae > Nocardioides > Nocardioides massiliensis. Next base: position 2,905,188 of record NZ_JAUSQM010000001.1, on the reverse strand, counting down.
GCGCATCATCAGCGACACCGCCGCGTAGCTGGCGCCCATCGAGAGCTCGTTCAGCGCCCGGGCGTACAACGCGAGCGTCCACGGGGTGTGCCGGGCGCCGGTGAGCGCGCCGCGGTGCGGGGAGAGCAGTTCGTCGCAAGTCGTGCAGCTCTCGACACCGACCTCGACGGCCTCCCGTGCCAGTGGCGGGGTGAAGGTGTGTGGCGCCGTGCCGTCGGCGGGGACACAGCGGTAGCGCTGCCGCTTCGTGGCGCCGCGGCCGTACACGCCCTGCCGGGTCACCTTCGAGACCGCGTGCTCGGGGCACCCCGGCGGGCGGTCGAGCGAGGTGAGCTGGGTGCCGGCCGCCGAGGCGAGCACCTGGAAGAAGTGCGAGCTGCCGTCGGGCCGGGTGCACCGGAACCGCCGCCAGGTGCCCGCCTTCGTCGTGCGCGTGCCTCGTCCCTGGACCCGGGCGTCGGCGTGCCGCGGGTCAGGGCACCGCTGCCTCGGTGAGCGTCCAGCCTCGACCGCTCCGGCGGCCGGGGTGGTGAAGAAGTGCCGCTTTCCGGTCTCGGGCAGGCACTCGAACCGCTGCCGCGTGCCGGCCGCGGAGGCCCTGAGCCCACGGCGGCGCACCCGGCTCCCCGCGTGTGACGGGTCCGGGCACTGCGGTGCTGCTGCGTCGGTCAGTTGTCCTCCTGGCGGGACGTCTCCGCCAGACAGCGTGCCGGCGCCGGTCCCACCGGCAGTGCCGTCCTCGAGGTCGCGGGCGGCAACCACCAGCGACCCCCTCCGAACGCGAACCGGCCCTCCCGGGCCCTGACCGAAGGGTCAAGGCTACCGGGAGGGCCGGACAAGGCGCGCCCAAAACCACACTAAAAGCCGAACAGGCCACCACGGGTGCGGGGCCGCTCGATGGGTTCGACTCAGCCCTGATCCACCGACGTTGTTTCTGTAGTGGTCGTTCTCGGCGCTGGCGGGTATCGCGGCGTCGTGGGCGTGCGGGACCTGCCGGTCTACGCCGGTTCTTCCACTTCAGGGTCCTCGGTTGCGCCCGTGCTGGGCTGGATGGTCACGTCGTGGCGGGTGTTGGTGGTCCGGTCGCGAGCGCGTGGAGGGTGTCCCACTGCTCTGCCCAGGGCCATCGGATCGGGAGGTGCAGGATGAGTCGGCGGCCGGTGGCCGCGATCCGGGCGGGGATGTTGATGATCCGCTTGCGCAGGGTCGCCCATCGGACCTTGGCCATGTTGGCGGCGACGGCGGTGGCACGGGCGATGTTGAACGCGATCACTGCGAGCGCGACCCACGCGGCGTTCGCCGCGTACTTCCCCGACGGCAGGTGCGCCAGGGCGCCGTCCTTGAGTTCGGCGATGACCTGCTCGACGATCGCGTGGTCACGGTGAGCCTGGTCTGCCTCAACGATGTCGAGGGTGGAGTTGGTGATGAACGCGTGGTGCCGGTAGCTGGCGAACAGCTCACCTTGTTCGGTGCCGTCGCCGGCGAGGGCCTGGAGCCGCTTGACCCGGCGCACAACCAGCCGGCAGGCCACGTGCTCGGCCTTGCGGCGGCCGGTGAACGCCACGAAGGCCACCTCGGCGACCTCCGCGTCGGAGATCCAGCGCTGCTCTGTCTCCTCCCAGATCGCGTTCGGATACTTGATCGGTGTCCATGCTTCTTGGTCGATGCCGGTGATTGCGGCGCTCACGCTGGGGGTCATCCGGGCGGTCACGGAGAACCAGGTCTTCGCGCGGATCGCGGTCCCGACGAAGGCCCATCCGTAGTAGGCCGAGTCGGCCCGGCACAGGATCGGGCCCTTCACGCCCGATGCACGGGCGGTGCCGATGGCCTGGGCCAGCAGCCGGCCGGCACCCGCTGCGGACGCGGTGTTGCCCTTGCGTAGCCGTGCCCGAGCGATCACGGGCGCGCTCAACGGCGTGGAGACCGTGGCGAGCTGGATGTTCAGCCCCCGCACCCGGGAGTAGCCGTAGGCGGCGCCTTGCTTGGCATAGCCGTGGACCTCGCGGATCGTGTCATCGACATCGATGAACGCGGTCTCCTCAGCGGCATCGCCGCCAGCGACCAGTCCTGGAACCCGGTCGGCGAGGCCGGCCAGGAGCCGGCCACCGACCGCGTCGAGCTGCTGCACGTGCCCGTGGGTGAAGGAACGTAGGAACGTGCCCAGCGTGGAGGGTGCCCGCACCCCGCCGAACAGCCGACCCATCCCGCCGTGCCGGAGTAGGTCCAGGTCATCGATGCTGTCTGCGCCCGCGAGCATCCCGCCCACCACGCTGGTCGCCTTCGTCGCCGCATTCGGCGAAGGCACCGTCAGTCGCTGCGCGAGGAGATCGTGCAGGCCGGCCGACTCGGCCAACCGAAGCGCCGGAACCAGACCTGCGGCCGACACCAAGTTCGGATCATCGAAGACGGGCCTGATCGTGTGAGAGGCTTTCACTTACGAGGTGTCCCTTGCTCGGCCCGGAATCGTGTGTGTGGTAACTCCGATTCTCTCGCCCAGCAAGGGCATTCTCGTTCTACGCCACGCTCAACTCTCCACCCATCGGTGGATCAGGGCTCAGCGCGCGACGCGCTGAACGGCGGTGGTGCGGGCGGCCTTGAAGTTCGCCGCACCCCGGTAGGTGACGACGACCTTGAAGTTGCCGGCCTTCTTGCGCGCCGGGAGGACGACGCGCGCCTTGCCGGCCTTGTTGATCTTGACGACCTTGGCGAACCCGCGCATCTGCACCCGAACCGTGCCGGCGGTGGGACGCACGCCCTTGACCGGCGAGCCGACCTGGATGTTCAGACGCACGCGCTTGCCGACCTTGACGCGCTTCTTCGCGACCTTGGCGACGACCCGCGATGCGGCCTTGGCGACGCGCAGGGTCGCGGTGGTCGAGCTCGGCGCAACACCGGTGTCACCGGCATAACGCGCCGTCAGCTGGTGCGTGCCGGCGCGCAGGCGCGCCGGGAGCTTCACCACCGCCGTGCCGTTGTCGAGGGTGGCGGTTCCGAGGACCTTGGCGCCCTGGAGCACCTCGACCTCGCCGCTCGGGGTGGCGCCGCCCTCGGCCGTCACCGTCGCGGTGGCAGTAGCAGCTCGACCGTAGGCCGCCGGTCCAGCGGCCAGGGTGATGGTGGAAGCAGCAGGCTCGGCCGTGGTGCCGAAGGTGATCGGGGTGTAGGTCTCGTACAGCGGCTGGGTTGCGCCTCCTCCGGGGTAGGTGTAGATGCCATAGTTGCCGCCCGCAAGGTCCTTCGCAGCTGCATCAGCCGAGTCCTTCGAGACCGTGAGAGTCGCCTCGAATCCTCCCTCGGGGGTCAGAACGATCCCGCCGTTGGCGGCGCCGCCGATCAGGAACAGGTTCTCGGCCAGTACGGCCCAGTTCACATCCGCCGCTGGCCTGCTGCTCCTCGGACTCCCGGATGACGGCGCCCAGTCGTCGGAGAAGCGGCCGAAAGCGATGTAGACGCCGCTTGGCCGACCGGCCAACGGGGGATGGGCGCCCTTAGCCAGCTCCGGGTCGAAGCCGGTGCCGGTGACCGTGATCGCGGCGGTCTCGTCAGGCAGGAATGCGGTCTTCGAGACCGACACCGTCGGAACGGCGGTCTCCTCCGCGACGGCGGGCGACACGGCCAGGGCCGGACCGGCCAACAGGCCGGCCACGAGCGCGACCAGCGTGCCGCCGACACGAACGCGGCGACTGCGGGTGCTGTTCATCGTTCTCCTTCTAGGTGGTGGCTCCCGGGGGAGCGCAGGGATCCGGGCGTCATCGACGCGCCGAAGTTCGAGGTGTCGTGAGCGCCAGGGCGACGGCGAGCGCCAGGAAGGCGGTGCCGAGGGCCCAGGGGAGGGCGGCGGAGGACGGAGCGGCGGCACTGCGCAGCGCCATCGGGCGCGCCGTGACGGACTCGGCCTGGCCGCCGTAGAAGGGCGTGGCCAGGGCCGGTAGGCCAGCGGCCAGGGGCGCGAGCGCGGGACCGGTGGCCGTGGCGGGCTCCGGTGCGCCGCTCGTCGTGGGCACACCCGTGTTGCCGCCGCTCGGGAGAGGATCGGGCGTGGGGACGGGCTCAGGGGTCGGGGTCTGCTCGGGCTTCGGCTGGGCGACCGGCGCGGACGCGCGGTAGCTGACGCTGACCGGCAGCGCGGCCTTCAGCCGGTCGGTGCTGCCACCGGTGGAATACCAGAACCCCGAGACGCCGGCGGGCTCGAGCCAGTCGATGAACCCGGCGGGGAACGAGCCCCACGGGCCGGTGCGGACCTGCGCGGCGTTGGCACCGCTGGCGTCGTAGCGCACCCGGTCGTAGCGCGGGGTGACCACGAACCCGCGTGCCCGGTCGACCCGGACCGCACCCAGGTCCGCAAGCACGACGCGCTTGCTGGGGATCGGCGTGAGGACGGACTCCTCGCCACTCACGGCGTCCTCGCGGCTCCCGGCGTACCCGCTCAGCGTGCCCCACAGCCGACCGCGGCCGTTGCGCACCCGCAGCTCGGGGTCGGCCACCGTGAACCGGGTGAGGCCGGAGTAGAACGCCACCGACCAGCGGCCCGACCAGCGGATCGTCGCGCTCTTGCGCGCGGGGTCGACGCGACCGGACCCGTGGTCGATGACGACCTGGTGGTCGCTGAACGCGTCGCTGCTCGCCGGCGCGACGCTTGCGCCCGTCGCAGTGGTGGACAGCCCACCCCAGGTCGCGAGTCGGTAGTCGCCGGCGGCACTGCGCTTCTCGATGCGTACGGCGCCTGCTCGCGCGCGCCATTCGCGCTGCGCCAACGGGCTCGAGCCCTTGGGGAGCTCTCCGGCGCTGAACAGGTTGACGGTGCCGGGCAGGTGCGCGGCGTTGCCCGCCTCGCGACTCATGCCCCACCGCAGCTGGGCGTTCTTCACCGTGAAGGGCTGCTTGCCCGCCTTCGGTCCGCCACCCGGGGGCGCCGGAGTCGGGTCGGTGGGTTCGGAGGGGGTGCCCGGCTTGCCCGGCCCGGGGTCCACCGGGTCGGGGTCGACAGGCACTGGCTCACTCGGCCCGGGCACGGTCGTCTCGTCGCCTACGGTGAACGTGACGGCCAGCGGCTGTGCGACCTTCAGCCGATCGGTCGCCGCACCGGTCGAGTACCAGTACTCCGCCGTGCCGAGCCGCTCCTGGAAGCGCACGAAGGAGCGGGGCCACGCCCCCCACGTCCCGGTGCGTACCTGCTTGGCCGCGGCGCCACCGGGCTCGAAGGTGACTCCGGTGTACGCCGGGGTCGCGCGCAGCGAGCCGCTCGACCCCTCTGCGCCGGTGGCCGACAGCTCGACCTTCGGCAGCTCGGCCAGCACGACGGACGTGGGTGGGATCGGGTTCCACACGTCGGCGTCGCTGGGCGAGCCCTCGTAGCCGGCCAGCGACGCGGTCACGACACCGCTGCCGTCGGCCCGCACCTCGAGGCGGATGCCGGAGACGTTGAAGAACGACAAGCCGGAGTAGGACACCACGCCGAACGTGGCATCCCAGCCGAGCGATGCACGACCGGTCGTGGGGTCGTACCACCCGGTGCCCTCGTCGATGCGCACCCGGATCTTGGAGACGCCTCCGTCGAACGGCATCAGCACCGGCTCGCCCTGGGGGGTTGTCGCGAGTCCCTCCCAGGTGGCCTCGCGGTAGGTTCCGCCCGCGTCCGGCTTCTCGATGGTCACGTTGCCGTGGGCGGAGCGCCAGGCGCTCTTCGGCATCTGCCAGCCGCCGCGACCGGGGTTCGGCACCTCTCCGGCGTGCAGGAAGTTGCGCGTGCCCGGCGCGAAGCCGGCGTTGCCGATCTCGTCGTTGAGGGCCCAGGTCAGGGTCGCGCCCGTGATGCTGACGCCGGCGGACTCCTCCTCGGCCGCGGCCCACGGGGGTACGACGACGGTCAGCGCGACCAGTGCGAGGACGGCGGCCCCGGCGAGCGCCGCCCATCGACGCGGGAGCGCGGTGGTCACGCGGCCACCCCCGTCGTACGCGTGCGCCGCATCGCGAGCAGGCGCCAGACCAGCACCGCGAGCAGGACGGTGCCGCTGGCGCCCAGGAAGATCCAGCCGGCGATGTCGCCGCCGTCGCTCGACCCCGACGCGACCGGTGCGACCTCCGCGTCGCCGGCGGTGTCGCCGGCCCGGACCGCGAAGTTCGTCGTCGTCGCGCGACCGCTCGCCGCAGCGGTCAGGTGGAGCTCGTGGGTGCCGGCTGCGAGATCGCCCGGCAGCTCGATCATGCCGGCGACGTCACCGCTGGTCCCGGCGGTGAACGGACCGGCAGCCGCGACACCGTCGTCGAGACGGACGAGCACCTGCTCACCCGGGCGCAGTCCGACGGCGGTGAAGGTCATGACCCGCCCGGCCATCGACGTGGCGGCGTCGATGCTGAGACGGATGTCGCCGTCCGGAACGGTGGTCACCGGCTGTGCACCCGGTGGCTGAGGGGTTGTGGCGGCGCTGGGTTGGGGTGCGTCGGCCTCGTCGGTCGTCGATGACGGGGAAGTACCGGACGCGGGAGCGTTGAACCGCACCGGGGTGAAGGTCTCGTTGTCGGCGTTGGCCACCCCGTGGGCGCCGAAGGTGATCACGCCGCACTGGACCTCGGTGCAGTCGACCGCGACATTCGCGCCGCTGCGGTCGGTGGACGTGAACCGCGCGCCGGGGATCGTGAGCTGGACCCGGAAGTCCCCGGCCTCGCTGAGAGCGCCGCCGTTGGCCTCGGCCGCCGTGGAGCTGCCGGGGAAGGCGACGTAGCGCAACCGCCCGGCGTTCTCGCGGTCCTCGGTGTCGGGCACGTAGCGGTAGTCCTCGCCGGTGATGCCACCGCGGCTCGGACGCCAGGTGCCACGGGAGGGGTCCGCGACCCACCCGAAGGCGACGTAGATGCCACCGAAGCCGGCCTTGATGGCGGTGAAGCCGCGCCCGCTCACCGTGACGGTGGTGGCGGTGTCGGGTGCGGCGGACGCCGAACCGTCGGGACCGGACACGCTCACCGACGCGGCTGCGTGCGCGGGGGCCGTCGTGCCGAGCACGACGCCGGCGACCAGCAGCAGCGCCGCAAGGATCCTGCGGCTCACTTGAGCACCTCCGAGTAGGCGGGCGCGCGCTGGGGGATGACCAGCAGCGCACCGGTGGTGGGGTGGGTGATGACCTCGAGCGGGTGGCGGTAGACCGAGCTGAGGAGGTCGGCCTCCAACGCCACGGCGGGCGGGCCGTCCGCGCGGACCCGGCCCTCGTCGAGCACGACGACCCGGTCGGCGTACGCCGCGGCGAGGCTCAGGTCGTGGAGGACGACGACCACGGCGCTGCCGTCGGCCGCCTCCTGGCGGACCTGGCCCATGATCTCTTCCTGGTGGCCGATGTCGAGGGCGGCGGTCGGCTCGTCGAGCAGCATGATCCGCGTCGACTGCGCGCGGGTGCGGGCCAGTGCCGTGCGCGCCTTCTCGCCACCCGACAGCGTGGGGAACGACCGCTCCGCCAGGTGGGACACGTCGGTGCTGGCCATCGCGGCCAGCACGACCTCCTCGTCGTGGTCCTCCTCCGGCAGTCCGCGCCACGGCGAGCGACCGAGCGCGACGACCTCCGCGACCCGGAACCCGAAGGCGACCTGGTGCTCCTGCGGGAGCATCGCCCGCGTGCGGGCCAGGTCCCGGGGACGCCACTTCGCCAGCGGGGTGCCGTCGACGAGGACCGCGCCTTCATCGGGCTCGACGTCACCGGCGATCACCGACAGCAGCGTGGACTTGCCGGCCCCGTTGGGGCCGACCAGAGCGGTGACGGTCGCGGGAAGGATGTCGAGGTCGACGCGGTCGACCACAGGACGGCCGCCGCGGCGTACGACGACCCCGCGCGCTTCGACCACGGCGCGCTGCGGGCCGGTCATGCCCAGGCTCCCGAGGTCGCCCTGGCGCGGCGCAACAGCCAGAAGAAGACCGGTCCACCGACGAGGGCGGTGAGCATCCCGATCGGGAGGTCGGCGTAGGTCACGGCGGTGCGCGCGACGAGGTCGGCCAGCACGAGGAGGACCGCCCCGCCCAGTGCGCTCGCGATCACGAGGACGCGGTGGGACGGACCCACGAGCATGCGCACGAGGTGGGGGACGATCAGACCGACGAAACCGATGATCCCAGCGAACGCCACGGCCGCCGCGGTGAGCAGCGCGACCAGCACGATGATGACGATCCGGGTGCGCTCGGTGTTGATGCCGAGATGGCGCGCCGACCGGTCGCCGAGCGCCAGCAGGTCGAGCCGGCGCGACATGGCGACCGCGCCGGCCAGGCCGATGAGCGCGGCGGGCGCGGCCGCGGCGACGTAGACCCAGCGCGTGCCGTTGAGCGAACCCAGCTGCCAGAAGACGATCTGCTCGCGGGACTGGGTGTCGCCGAGGAACATCAAGAGGGCGAGGAGTCCCGAGCAGACGGCGTTGACCGCGATGCCGGTGAGCAGGAGTGTGACGACCTCCGTGCGGCCGTCGGCACGGCTCAGCGCATAGACGAGCAGCGTGGTGACGAGCCCGCCGAGGAAGGCGGCGACGGCGACGGTCCAGGCGCCGAACGCCTCGGCCCCGGTCACGATCGCAGCGGCGGCGGCCACGGCTGCACCGGCGCTGACGCCGACCACGCTCGGCTCGGCCAGCGGGTTGCCGAAGACGCCCTGCATGAGCGCACCAGCAGCAGCCAGGCAGGCACCCACGAGCGCCCCCATCACGACGCGCGGGAACCGGATCGACCACAGCGCGACCTCGCCGCTCGGGTGGCTGGGCGTGGCGGGCAGCCCGCCGAGACCGCCCAGCCCGATGCGGTCGAGCACGGAGCCCAGCACCTCACCGGGACTGATCGCGAGCTGTCCACGGCCTGCGGCGACCAGCGCGATCACCACGAGCGCGACACCGAGGACCATCAGCAGCGCGCCAACCCCGCGCCGGCGGGGGAGCCCACCGTCAGGACGTGGGTGCACCCGCTTCGGGTCGGGCCGGCGTACGGCGGTCGGAGACACCGTCACTGGGCGTCCGCCGGGGCGTAGATCGCGAGGGCGAGGGCCTCGAGGACGTCGGCCGTGCGCGGACCGAAGCCCAGGATGTCGGCGTCGTTCATCGCCACGATGCGCCGGTTGCGTCCGGCCGGGGTGTCGGCGAGCGCGGGGTAGCGGTCGAGCAGCCCGTCGACCCCGCCGACCGACTCGAGACCCTTGGCCATGGTGAGGACGACGTCGGGCTGTGCGGCGAGCAGGCCCTCGTCGTTGAGCGGCCGCGCGCCGGACCAGCCGATCTCCGCGCTGATGTCGTAGAGACCGAGTGCCTCGATGAGGCTGTCGGCACCGGTGCCGGCGCCGAGCATCTGGTAGACGCCCGCCTGGCCCCGGACGTAGAGGAAGACCGCGCGGAGCTTGTCGGTCAGCTCGCGGGGTGCGATCGCGGCGATCTGCGTGCGGATGTCCTCGACCTCGGTGGTGAGGCGCGCCCCGAGCGTCTTGCCCTCCTCGGGAACGCCCAGCGCAGCACCGACCTGCTCGGCGAGCTCGGCGACGTTCTCGGTGGAGCGCGCGGAGTCGACGACGACGACGGGGATGCCGGCCTCACGCATCTGCAGGAGCACGTTCCACGGGCCGAGGCTCGTGTCGGTGATGATCAGCGTGGGCTGCACCTCCAAGATGGCCTCGGCGCTGAGGTCATGACCCGCGCGGGTCACCAACGGCAGGTCCCGGGCCTCGGAGAAGGTGGTGGACGTGTCGCGGCCGGCGAGCGAGTCGAGCATGCCCAGCTCGGCGACGAGCCGACCGAGGGTGCCGTTCAGGTCGAGCGCGAGCACCCGGCTCGTGTCGGTGATGGTCACCTCGGTGCCCTGGTTGTCGACGACGGTGGCCGGCAGCTGCGGCTCGACCGGCTCAGCCGGGGGTGCGATCGGCCGGTCCGCGAGGACCGCGACCTCGGCGCCCACATGCTCCTTGGGCGTCTCGAGGACAGTGGCCTCGGCCAGCGACTCGGTGCGGACCTCGCCGGTCGTGCTCGCTGTCGTCGGTGTGCCTGGGCCTCCGCAGGCCGTGAGGACCAACGCCAGAGCCAGCAGCAGCGTGGCGACGGCGGGACGTGGGAGCACGGACGACCTTCGGGACAGGGAGGGGGCGGCTGCGCCAGGTTAGCCTGGGCTCACTAAGGCTTGCCTAAGATCTCGCTCCATGTCAACATGACACATCGTCACCTCGATATGACACACTGTCATCATCAGGCTCACCGCCGGCCCGTGGCCGCGGTCCCACCAGAGAGGCCCCTCGTGACGATCGACACCGCCAGCCCCCTCGCCGCCACGGACGTTCCGTTGTCGCGCCTGCTGCGCGAGGGCTCCCAGAGCGAGCACACCGAGGCCGAGACCTCCGACTTCATGTCCTTCCTCCTCGAGGGCAAGGTGTCGCGCGACGGGTACGCCGCCTACCTCCTGGCGATGGCACCGGTGTACGACGCCCTCGAGGCCGCCGGCCGTGCGCTCGTCGGCGACGCCGCGCGGCCCGACCCGCTCGCGGCCGCGGTCTGGGACCCGCTCCTCGAGCGCGCCGCCGCTCTGGCCGAGGACCTCACCTTCTTCGCCGGACCGGACTGGCGCGCCCGGGTCTCGACGGACCCCGCCGTCACGGCGTACGTCGAGCGGCTGGAGCACTCCCGGTCGTGGGGCGGGCTCTTCATCGCCCACCACTACACCCGCTACCTGGGCGACCTGTCGGGCGGTCAGGCGATCGGGCGGATCATCGCCCGCACCTACGACCTGGCCGACGGCGAGGGCACCGCGTTCTACCGCTTCGCGGGCATCGAGAAGCCCAAGCCCTACAAGGACGGCTACCGCGCTCGTCTCGACTCCCTCGACCTGGGTCCCGCGCAGCGGGCCGACGCTCTTGCCGAGGTGAAGCTGGCCTTCCGGCTCAACCACGGCATCTTCACCGCGCTGAGCGCCGACCTCGACCGCTATCTGGTCACCGACTGACGCGCCCACCTCGCCGGTAGGGTGGCGTCATGGAGTGGTTTCGCGAACATGCCTGGGAGAGCTGGCTCGTGCTGGCCGTCCTGCTCGGCGTCGCGGAGCTGTTCAGCCTCGAGTTCGTCCTCCTCATGCTGGCGGTCGGCGCGCTCGGCGGGAGTCTGACGGCAGCGTTCGGCGGACCCGTCGTCCTGCAGGCGCTGCTCGCGGTCGTGACCGCGGTGGCGATGCTGTGGCTGGTGCGCCCGAGCATGGCGCGTCGCCTGCACGCCGGACCGTCGCTGACGCTCGGCCACGAGGCCCTGGTCGGCCAGCAGGGGATCGCGCTGGCCCCGATCACCGCGCACGACGGACAGATCCGCATCCGGGGCGAGGTCTGGACCGCTCGGCCCTACGACGAGACCCTGGTCATCGCCGAGGGGGCGACCGTCGACATCTTGGAGATCCGCGGCGCGACCGCACTCGTCCACCCGGTGCCGGAGCTCGACGCGTAGCGCCACCGGGCGCGACGCAGCACGTCAGCCAAACCGTGGGGCCACACCGGTCCCGCTGAGAAGGGGAGCCTGATGCCCACAGTGTTGATCATCCTCTTGGTGATCGCGTTCTTCGCCGTCGTGGCGCTGGCCCGGACGGTACGGATCATCCCGCAGGCCCGCTCGGGGATCGTCGAGCGGTTCGGCAAGTACCGCACCACGCTGACCCCGGGCCTCAACATCGTCGTGCCGTTCGTCGACAAGGTGCGCTACGTCATCGACATGCGCGAGCAGGTGGTGTCGTTCCCACCGCAGCCGGTGATCACCGAGGACAACCTGGTCGTCTCGATCGACACCGTCATCTACTTCCAGGTCACGGACCCGGTCTCGGCGACGTACGAGATCGCCAACTACATCCAGGCCATCGAGCAGCTGACGATGACCACGCTGCGCAACATCGTCGGCGGGATGGACCTGGAGGACACGCTCACCAGCCGCGACTCGATCAACTCCGGGCTGCGCGGCGTGCTCGACGACGCCACCGGCAAGTGGGGTATCCGGGTCAACCGGGTCGAGCTCAAGGGCATCGACCCGCCGCCGTCGATCAAGGACTCGATGGAGAAGCAGATGCGCGCCGACCGCGACAAGCGCGCGGCGATCCTCACCGCCGAGGGCGAGCGGCAGTCGGCGATCCTCACCGCGGAGGGCAACAAGCAGTCGGCCATCCTCAACGCGGAGGGTGACCGCCAGGCGCTCATCCTGCGCGCCCAGGCCGACCGCGAGGCCGCCATCCTGCGCTCGCAGGGTGAGGGTCAGGCCATCCAGACGGTCTTCCAGGCCATCCACGACGGCCGGCCGGACCAGTCGCTGCTGGCCTACCAGTACCTGCAGATGATGCCGAAGATCGCCGAGGGCGACGCCAACAAGGTCTGGATCGTCCCGAGCGAGATCGGCAAGGCCCTCGAGGGTCTGGGCTCCACGATGAACAGTCTCAAGGGCATCCCCGACGAGGTCGACGGCCCGGCCAAGCGGGTCGACATGGGTGCCAACGCGCCCAGCGTCGAGGAGATCGGCGACACCAGCGACACCCAGGACGAGGTCGCCGCCGCGATCGCGGCCGCGGAGCAGGCGAGCAACACGAGATCCGGTGCCGGGGCCGCAGCCCGGGCCGCCGCGGCCTCCGAGCCCGCCGCCCCCGAGCTCGAGATCGAACCCGAGACCGGGAGCGCACCACCGGAGTGAGTCTGCTCGAGATGGCGGCGATCCTGCTCGCAGGGCTCGCCGCCGGCACCATCAACACCGTGGTGGGGTCGGGAACGCTCGTGACGTTCCCGACCCTGCTGGCGTTCGGGGTCCCGCCCGTCGTGGCCAACGTGTCCAACACCATCGGCCTCGCCCCGGGCTCGGTCTCCGGGGCCATCGGCTACCGGCGCGAGCTGCGCGGACAGCGCAGCAGGCTGATCCGACTCGGGAGCGCGTCCCTGATCGGCGGCGTGATCGGCGCGCTGCTGCTCCTCGTGCTCCCCGAGGAGGCCTTTCGCGCGATCGTGCCCGTCCTCATCGGACTGGGCGTCCTCCTCGTGGCCTTCCAACCAGGGGTCAGGGCCTGGGTCGACCGCGTCGGCGGCGGCAGGACGACTCCGGAGAACGGGTCCTGGTGGGTGTGGGTGCTGGTCCTGCTGACCGGCGTGTACGGCGGGTACTTCGGCGCCGCGCAGGGCGTCCTGCTCGTCGCGATACTGGGCATCGGCCTCAACGAGACGATCCAGCGCAACAACGCCACCAAGAACGTCCTCGCCGGGCTCGTCAACGGCGTCGCCGCCCTGCTCTTCATCATCATCGCCGAGGTCGACTGGGCGATCGCCGGTCTGATCGCCGTCGGCGCCGTCATCGGTGGGCAGGTGGGCGCCTCCGTCGGCCGCCGGCTCCCGCCGTGGTTGCTGCGCTGCGTGATCGTCGTCGTCGGATGCGTCGCGCTCGTCAGCTTTGCGCTGGGCTGACCGCTTCCTTCAGCACCTGGGTCCCGCCCGCGAACCGGTCGTGCCAGCCCTGGCGGCCCGTCTCGTCCTCGTTGATCGTGTAGGCGATGTAGAGGACCAGCGCGAGAGCCCCGAGTCCGGCGATCAGGGAGACCAGCCCACCCAGGAAGCCGCCGATGACGGGGACGATGCCGAGGATGTTGGAGGCCACGGTGCCCACCACGCCCGCCGCCAGGAAGGCGTTGCGGCGCAGGGACTGCTCGACGGTCGGCAGGGCGCCGTCAGGGCCCTGGACGCGCAGCTTCATGACCATCTTCCCGACGGTCTGACCGGTGCGTGTCTCCAGGACGGCGTAGTAGCCCAGGTTGATGACGAGTCCGAGGACCGCCAGCGTGATGCCGAGGACGAAGTAGGCGCTGCTGCGGTAGCCGAGCGCGCCGCCGATGATGACCGCGCTCAGCACCGAGGAGACCACGCCCCAGACGACGACGGCGAGGATGACGCCGTCGATGAGGCGTGCGAGAAGACGGTCGACCAGCGTGCCGGGCATGCAGACCTCCAGGGGAGTGACAGGTTCTGCTTGGCACCGTAGTGGCGCGGCAGCGCCGTGCCCTCCTCCTCGAGGACGAGATCTCGTCCCGGCTCGTCGTCGACGCGGCGCCCTAGTCTCGTCGTCATGAACTCCTCCGAGGCCGGCGTGAGCGCTGCCCAGTGCGCGCGGACGCAGTGCCGGCTGGCCACCGCGGTGCTCGTCGATGCGCGTGGCTACCTGCTGCTGCAGGAGCGCGACGAGCACGCACCCGTCGCGCCGCTGCAGTGGGGCCTCGTGGGTGGGCACGTGGATCCCGGCGAGGACTGGACCGAAGCCGTATGGCGCGAGCTGCGCGAGGAGACCGGGCTGGACGCGGACGTCGTACCCGATCTGCGGCTGTGGCGCGAGGTCGAGCTCGTGCACGCCCCGAAGGGGGACCCCGCGCTCACCGACCGGTGGCAGGTGTGGGTCGGCACGACGACCGCGACCGACGTCGACGTCGTCCTCGGGGAGGGACGGCAGATCGTGTTCGTCGACCCCGACTCCGTGCGTGCGGGCCGCCTCGACCTGGCCCCCGGCGCAGCGACGATCCTGCGCGAGCTCCTGGAGTCGCAGGAGTACGCCGTCCTGGCCGGGGGACGGTGAGCCGTCGCCAGCTCAGGTCAGTGCTGGTAGGTGCCGTGGATGATCGCGCGGCCGAGGGTCTTGAACGCCAGGTTGAACGACACGACGGCGGGCGAGGCAGCGGCATCGACCCCGAGGGTGGGCTCCTTCACCGCGTGCACGACGAAGTAGTAGCGGTGGACCTGGTCGCCCTCCGGCGGGGCAGCGCCCATGAAGCCGGCCTCACCACCGTCGTTGCGGACGTGGAAGGCCCCGCGGGGCAGCCCACCGGCGGCAGCACCGGTCGCCAGTGAGGTGACGTCGGCCGGCACGTCGACGAGGACCCAGTGCCAGAAGCCCGACGGGGTGGGGGCGTCGGGGTCGAAGCACGTGACGACGAAGCTCTGCGTCCCCTCCGGCGCACCGCTCCAGCTCAGCTGCGGGGAGATGTTGCCGCCCGCGGCGACCTGGTCCTGCTTCAGCGGCTGGCCATCGGTGACGTCCTCGCTGGTGAGCGTGAAGCTCGGGACAGCGGGCAGCAGCTCGTAAGGGTTGGGCGCGACGGGACGCTCGATGCTCATCGTTCCTCCTTGGTTCGGTAGCGCTGCCACCCTGCCCGGAATCCGGGCCGCGCACGCGTGTTTGGGATGCGGGCACAGGGGAATCACCCTCGTGCGCCGGGAGGGGCGCGCGTTCGGGACGGGGGGAGGACCGTGCCGGACAACCGAGGATCGCGGACCTCACGTCCCACCAGTCCGCGCCGCACCGACGTGCGGCCATCCCCGGGAGCCCCCATGCACCTGTCCAGTGCCCCTTCACGCCGACCTCTCGTCCGGCCTTTCGTCGCTACGTTCGCCGCAGTCGTGCTGAGCGCGGGGTCCGTCGGTGCCGCCGTCGCTGCGCCGCCGACCGACGTCCCCCGGCCACCGCACGCCGACGGCGCGCAGCCGGGTGCCCAGGGCAACAAGCCCGCCGACCCGGGCAAGCCGGCCGAAGCCGGCAAGCCGGCCAGCCCCGGCAACAGCGCCAACACGCCCGCCAACCCCGGCAAGCCCGCCGACGCGGGCAAGCCCGCTAGCCTAGCCCGGGCAACAGCGCCAACACGCCCGCCGCAGGTGCGAGCGCAGACCGGACGGGCAGCGTCAACGGGACCGGACGCGCCGGATCGCCTCCCGGCAACAACGGGACGGTGAAGATCGCGCCGCTGGGGGAGATGGACCAGATCCCCAACAACACGCCGCATCCCGGGTGCTCCTTCCAGGTCGAGTGGTACGGGTTCGACGAGGGCGCGGACGTGATCTCCACGGTGTCCTTCGCGATGCACGCGCCCACGCGCGACGTGGGTCTCAGCGTCGACGGACCCCGCCAGGTCTTCGTCGGTGGCTCGCCCGGTCGTGGCGCCGGCAACGACGGCCTCGACGCCGTGGCGACCTACCGTCTCTCCTTCGACGGAGCTCCCCACCCGAAGCAGGGCTACCACGTCAAGCTGACCGTCTCCACCCCGCGCTCCAACGGCAACGACACCAAGACGAAGGTGTTCTGGGTGGCCCCGTGCACCGACCCGGTCCCGACGCCCGTCGACGAGGACGCCCCGGTCGAGCGCCCCACGCCCGGCCCCCTCGCGGTCGGCGGCGGCGGCGTGCAGGACTGGTCGTCCGACCCGCAGCTCAACGGCGGGGTCGAGGGCGAGATCCGCGAGGCCGCCGGCAGCGGCGATGCGCCGGTGGAGACGTCCGCATCCATTCCTTCCCGCATCGCCGCGGGCATCGGCGGCGTCTGGACGAACGCTCCCTGGGCCCCCCTGCGAACGATGATCCTCGGCGCCGGACTGGTCGCCGCGGCCGTCCTCCTGCGTCGCCGAGCACGCGGCCCCGTCGGGGACTGAGGTGCCTCGCTCGCCGCGGGGCGCACGCGTCGCGACAGCCCTGGTGGGGTTGGTCGGCGTCGTGCTCCTCGCGGCGGGGCTGCGGGCGTGGACCACCGGCGCCGATCTCGCGCCGTCGGGGCTCCTCCCGGCCGCACCGGCAGCCGGGACGCAGACCCAGGCTGTCGCCCCCGCGCCACCGAGAGGCACGTGGACCCCGCGTGCGCCGCGGATCGTGTCCGCGCCCGCCGCAGACATCCGGGCACGGGTCGTTCCTGTCCGCGCCAGGGGATCCACGCTGCTGCCGCCGGTCGACCCCGCCCGGCTCGGCTGGTGGAGCGACGGCGCCCCGGCCGGGGCCCTCCGTGGCACTGCGCTCCTCACCGGTCATGCGGTCAGTGGCGGCGGGGGAGCTCTCGACCGGATGGACGTCCTCCGCCCCGGTGACGTGCTCACCGTGCAGACCGCCCGCGAAGAACTCACCTACGCCGTGACCGAGGTGATGACCCTCAGCAAGGACGTCCTCGCCTCGCGGTCCGCGCGGCTGTTCCGCCAGACCGGTCCGCACCGCCTGGCGGTGGTGACCTGTGCGGACTGGGACGGCAGCGCGTTCCGGTCGAACACCGTGGTCCTGGCCCGACCCGTGTCGAGCCGGTCACACCCTGCGGCGGACACCGACCGGTGACCGTGCGCCGAGCCGCGAGAATGGCGGCATGGAGACACGCGAAGGAGTCGGCACCCGCCGCCGTACCGACGACGAGCCTGCCATCTATCCGGTGGGGCTTCGCTTGGGCGGACGTCGCGTCGTCGTGGTCGGAGGCGGCCACGTCGCCCAGCGACGCGTCCCGACGCTGCTGACCGCCGGCGCCCTGGTCACCGTCGTCTCCCCGGAGGTCACCCCGGCGTTGGAGGGGCTCGCGGGCGGTGGCGAGATCACCTGGACCCCGCGCGGGTTCGAGGCCGGCGACCTCGATGACGCGTGGTATGTCATCGCCGCGACCGACGACGCCGAGGTCAACCGCGCGGTCAGCGCGGCGGCCGAGGAGCGGCGGGTCTTCTGCGTGCGCAGTGACGACGGGCTCGCAGCCAGCGCGTGGACACCGGCGACGGGGAGGTACGCCGGCATGACGGTCGCCGTCCTCGGCAACCGCGAGCCCCGGCGCTCGGCAGCGATCCGCGACCAGCTGCTCGGCGCCCTGCGCGACGGCTTGGTCGACGTCCGCGCGGAGCCGCGGGCCGCGTGCGTCACGCTCGTCGGTGGCGGACCCGGTGACCCGGAGCTCGTGACCCTGGCTGCCCGGCGGGCGGTCGCGGAGGCCGACGTCGTCGTCGCCGACCGGCTCGCGCCGCGCGAGCTGCTCAGCGAGCTGGCACCGGATGTCGAGCTCGTCGACGTCACCAAGCTGCCGCGTGGCAGGTCCGCGCTGCAGGAGGAGATCAACCGCGTGCTGGTCGAACGGGCGCTCGCGGGCAAGCGCGTGGTCCGGCTCAAGGGCGGTGACAACTTCGTCTTCGGGCGTGGCTTCGAGGAGATCGAAGCCTGCGCCGCAGCCGGGGTCCCGGTCGAGGTGATCCCCGGCCTCTCGAGCGCGATCGCCGTGCCCGGCCGTGCCGGGATCCCGCTCACCCACCGCGGGATGACCCACGAGTTCACGGTCGTCAGCGGGCACCTGCCCCCGGGACACCCCGACAGCCTGGTGGCGTGGGAGGCACTCGCCCGCACCCGCGGCACCCTGGTGCTGCTCATGGCCGTTCAGAACGCCGGGACGATCGCCGAGGCGCTCGTGGAGCACGGGCGCGCGGGTACGACGCCGGTCGCGGTGATCTCCGACGGGACGATGGCCGTCGAGCGTGAGGTCATCACCACCCTGGACGGGCTCGGAGCGGCGATCGAGGCCGAGCAGGTCAAGCCACCGGCGATCATCGTGATCGGCGACGTCGTCGGTCTCGCCCGTCCGGGCGGGACGGGGTAGTCATGGCGCGACTGGTCGAGATCCACGACGCCGCCGACGAACGCCTGGCCGACTACCGCGACCTGCGCGACGTCACCCTGCGCCGCAGCATCGAGGCCGAGCACGGCCTCTTCCTCGCCGAGGGCGAGAAGGTCGTCCGTCGTGCGGTGCAGGCCGGTCACCCCGTGCGCTCGTTCCTCATGGCGCCGCGCTGGCTCGATTCGCTGGCCGACGTCCTCGAGGCCACGGACGCCCCGTGCTTCGTCGTCGACGAGCGGCTCGCCGAGGCGGTCACCGGCTTCCATGTCCACCGTGGCGCGCTCGCCTCGATGCACCGCACGCCACTGCCCGACGTCGACGAGGTGCTCGACGGTGCCCGCACGGTCGTGGTGCTCGAGGACATCGTCGACCACACCAACGTCGGCGCGGTCCTGCGCACCTGTGCTGCCCTCGGCGTGGATGCCGTCCTGCTGTCACCGCGCTGCGCGGACCCGCTCTATCGCCGCGCGGTCAAGGTGGCGATGGGCGCGGTGTTCTCCGTGCCGTGGACGCGGGTGCCGGAGTGGTACGACGCCCTGCTCGACCTCGAGCAGCGCGGCTTCACCACCGTCGCGCTGACCCTGGCCGACGACGCCGTACCCCTCGAGGACGTTGTGGCCGGCCTGGACCGGGTCGCCCTGGTGCTCGGCACGGAGGGCCACGGGATCTCGCCGCGGTGGCAGGCCACGGCGGCGCACCGCGCCGTGATCCCGATGCAGCCGGGCGTGGACTCGCTCAACGTCGGCGCCGCAGCGGCGATCGCCTGCTACGTCGTCACCCAGCGCGGCTGACCGGGCGCCGGCTGACGGCACCGGCTGACGGCACTGGACTGCACGGGCTCACTCGGCGGGCCAGGACGGGGCGAAGGACTCCGCCGCGTCGGCGTGCTGCTTGTCGAGCCGCTTGCGGTCACGCCGGTTGAGGCGGTCACCGAAGACCATGCCCCGGGTGTGGTCGGTCTCGTGCTGTAGGCAGCGTGCGAGCAGGCCGTCGCCGCTGAACCGCACCGGGGAGCCGTCGATCCCCTGGCCCTCCACGATCGCGAAGTCGGGCCGGGCACACGGTGCGTACGCCCCGGGGTACGACAGACAGCCCTCGTCCTCGTCAGCAAGGCGACGCTCGCGGCCCTCGGGCAGCTCCAGAACCGGGTTCGCGACGACGCCGACATGGCGCCGACCGTCCTCATCGGGGCAGTCGAAGACGAACAGCGCGAGGTCCACACCG
Organism: Nocardioides massiliensis; assembly: GCF_030811215.1. Taxonomy (NCBI): domain Bacteria; kingdom Bacillati; phylum Actinomycetota; class Actinomycetes; order Propionibacteriales; family Nocardioidaceae; genus Nocardioides; species Nocardioides massiliensis. The sequence goes on along the minus strand of NZ_JAUSQM010000001.1, from coordinate 2,885,589 downwards.
ATCTGGCACGCGGCGAGCCCGACGCCGTCGGCGGCATACATCGTGGCGACCATGTCGGCGACCAGCGCATGCAGCTCGTCGTCGAAGCGCGTGACCGGCAGGTTGGGCCGGTGCATGACCTCGGTGCCCCACCGGGTGATGGGCCGGACGCTGCCGCCCTCGGGCAGCGGACCGTAGGGAGCGTGAGCGTCGCGAGGGGGAGTGCGGGACATGGCTCCTGAGCCTAGAGCCCGGCGCCGGACGCGTCGTGACCTGACCCACGCGGACGAATGCGTGACAGTGGGTGTAACTCGCAGTTACATTTGCGTCATGTCGTTGACCAAGAGCCTCCGGCCCGGCGGCAAGCACGGGCTGTCCTCCAAGGAGTCGCGCGATCCGATCGGCTTCGCCGTCGCCGCGCTGAACGTCGTCGCGCAGAGCCCGTTGATCGACCGGCTGGGGTTGCGCAAGCAGACCGAGCAAGCGGTCTTCACGACCACCCGCGGGGGCTTCAAGGCGCTGGGTGCGGCGAGCCGCAGCTTCGCGCGGAGGGGAGCGGCGGGCAAGGGCGGCGTACGCGTGCCGGCGGCGAACCCGCAGCACGTCTTCGACCTGACCCCGACCGAGGACGAGCAGATGCTCGTCGACGTGGTCACCGAGCTCGCGACCGAGCTCATCCGCCCGGCCGCGGCCAAGGCCGACGAGGCGTGCGCCGCGCCCGCTGAGGTGCTCGAGGCGAGCCTCGAGGTCGGTATCCCGACGCTCGGCGTCCCCGAGTCGCTGGGCGGCATCTTCGAGGAGCGCTCGGCGATGGCCGGCGTCCTCGTCGCCGAGGCGCTGGCCAAGGGTGACCTCGGGATCGGCGTCGCGACCCTCGCGCCCGGCGCGGTCGCCACCGCGCTGTCGCTGTGGGGCGACGAACAGCAGCAACAGACCTACCTGCCCGCCTTCACCGGCGAGGCTGCGCAGCAGTCGGTGCCGGCCGCCGCTCTCGCGCTGGCCGAACCCACCGTCCTCTTCGACGCGCTGGCGCCGGCCACGACCGCGCGCCGCGAGGGCGAGGAGCTGGTCCTCGACGGCGTGAAGTCGCTGGTCCCGCGCGGGGCGGAGGCGGAGCTCTTCGTGGTCGGCGCCCAGCTGGACGGCAAGCCCGTCCTGGTGATCGTGGAGTCGGCCACCGAGGGCGTCCGCGTCGAGGCGGACCCGTCGATGGGCGTGCGCGCCGGCGCGCTGACCAAGCTGCACCTCGACGGCGTCCGGGTGCCCGCGGCCAACGTCCTGGGCGCCACCGACGGCTCGACCTACACCGAGTGCGTGCGGTTGTCCCGCCTGGCGTGGTGCGGCCTGGCGGTCGGTACGGCGCAGGCGGTGCTGGACTACGTGACGCCGTACGTCAAGGAGCGGGAGGCGTTCGGCGAACCCGTCGCCCACCGCCAGTCGGTGGCCTTCATGGTCGCCAACATCGCGATCGAGCTGCAGGCGATGCGGCTGCTGACCTACCGCGCCGCGGCCCGCGCCGCCCAGGGCAAGGACTTCTCCCGCGAGGTGGCCCTGGCACGCAAGGCGTGCGCCGACCACGGGATGCGGATCGGCCTCGACGGCGTCCAGCTGCTGGGTGGCCACGGGTTCGTGAAGGAGCACCCGGTGGAGCGGTGGTACCGCGACCTGCGGGCGATCGGACTGGCGGAAGGAGCGGTGCTGGTCTGAGGCGCGCCCTCACCAGCCAGGAGACACCATGATCAATCTCGAAGACCCCAAGAAGTTCCGGGCCCTCACCGAGCAGGCCCACCAGGTCGCGATGAACATGCTGCGGCCGATCTCGCGCCACTACGACCGCGCCGAGCACGAGTACCCCAAGGAACTCGACATGCTCGCGGCGATGATCGACGGGCTCTCCGAGTCCGGCGCGTCGGAGGGCGCGGGTGCCGCCGGCGTACGCCGCGACGAGGCGGAGGCGGCGAAGGAGGCCGCCCAGGGTGTCAAGAACGGCTCCAACCTCGCCTCGGTGATGTCGATCGCCGAGATGTGCTGGGGCGACGTCGGCCTGCTGCTCTCCATGCCCCGCCAGGGCCTGGGCAACTCGGCGATCGCCTCGGTCGCGGACGCCGAGCAGCAGGAGCGGTTCAAGGGCGTGTGGGCGGCGATGGCCATCACCGAGCCCGGCACCGGGTCGGACTCGGCCAACATCAAGACGACCGCGGTCAAGGACGGCGACCACTACGTCCTCAACGGCGAGAAGATCTTCGTGACCTCCGGCGAGCGTGCCGACGCCGTGGTCGTCTGGGCGACGCTCGACAAGACGCTCGGTCGCGCAGCGATCAAGTCCTTCGTGGTCGAGAAGGGCACGCCGGGCATGCGGGTCGAGAGGCTCGAGCACAAGCTCGGCATCCGCGCGTCCGACACCGCGGTGATCATCTTCGACGACTGCCGGGTCCCGGCCGAGAACCTGCTCGGCTCGCCGGAGATCGACGTCAAGCAGGGCTTCGCCGGCGCGATGGCGACCTTCGACAACACCCGCCCGCTGGTCGCGTCGATGGCCATCGGGTGCGCCCGCGCGGCGCTGGACCTGACCAAGGACCTGCTCGAGCAGGCCGGCGTCGCCGTAGACTACGACCGCCCCGCCCACCTGCAGCACGCCGCCGCGGCCAAGCTGCTCCAGCTGGAGTCGGACTGGGAGGGCGCGCGGCTGCTGATGATGCAGGCGGCGTGGATGGCCGACAACCGCGAGCCCAACTCGCTCGAGGCGTCGATGGCCAAGGCGAAGGCCGGCCGGGTCGGATCCGACGTCACGCTCAGCTGCGTCGAGCTGTGCGGCACGGTCGGCTACAGCGAGGCCGAGCTGCTGGAGAAATGGAGCCGCGACTCCAAGATCCTCGACATCTTCGAGGGCACCCAGCAGATCCAGCAGCTCATCGTGGCCCGCCGCGTGCTCGGACTGTCGTCAGCCGAGCTCAAGTAGCCGCAGTCAGGCAGTCAGGCAGTCAGGCAGTCAGGCGGCCATCGGGCCGAACGGGTCGTGCTCGGCCAGGAGCTTCTCCACCCGCGCCTGGTCGAGCCGGGAGACCACGAGCTGGGTCTCCTGGGCGTCCCGCACGCACTTGGCGAGGGTGAAGGTCGAGGTCGTGAGGAACACCGCGCCGAGGGCGAGGAACGCGCGCATCCAGCCGTCGACGGGCAGATAGGCGATCCCGATGATCACCGAGCCGAGGGCGATCGCGAAGGACAGTCCGGCCTGGACGAAGAAGGCCTGCGTGGTCTTGGTGGGAGGTGTGTGCGTCATGGCTCCAGCGTGGCGTCGGCCAGGCACCCCCGAATCCGTACGACGCCCCGACCTGCGCTGAGTAGGGATACTCACCCCCGCCCGTAGGCTGACGGCCGTGGAGTTCCTGGACGGCAAGCCGCCGCACGACCTGACCTACGACGACGTCTTCATGGTGCCGCGACGCTCCGACGTCGCCTCGCGCTACGACGTCGACCTCACCACGACCGACGGCAGCGGGGCCACCATCCCGCTGGTCGTCGCGAACATGACGGCGGTATCGGGTCGGCGCATGGCCGAGACCGTCGCGCGCCGTGGGGGCCTCGCCGTGCTTCCGCAGGACATCCCCCTCGAGGTGGTGGCCGACGTGGTCGCGTGGGTCAAGGCCAGGCACACCGTCGTCGAGACCCCGATCGTCCTCGACCCGCACGCCACTGTCGGCGACGCCCTGGCGCTGCTGCCCAAGCGCTCCCACCGCGCGGCGGTCGTCGTTGCCGACGGTCGCCCGGTCGGGATCGTCGCCGAGGACGACTGCACCGGCGTCGACCGGTTCACCCAGGTCAGCGCCGTGATGACGCCGGACCCCGTGACGATCTCCGCCGATCTCGACCCCCGTGCAGCGTTCGACGCCCTGCACGAGGCCCGCCGTCGGCTCGCGCCGGCGGTCGACGCCGGGGGGCGGCTCGTCGGCGTGGTCACACGCACCGGTGCGCTGCGCTCGACGATCTACCGTCCCGCCCTCGACGCGTCCGGACGCCTGCGCGTGGCGGCAGCGGTCGGCGTCAACGGCGACGTGGGGGAGAAGGCCGCGGCGCTGGCGTCCATCGGTGTCGACGCCCTCGTCGTCGACACCGCCCACGGTCACCAGGACCGGATGATCCAGGCCCTGAAGACGGTCCGCGACGCCGCCCCGGGCGCGGTGGTCGCTGCGGGCAACGTGGTCTCGGCCGACGGGGTCCGCGACCTGGTCGAGGCGGGTGCGTCCATCGTCAAGGTGGGTGTCGGCCCGGGCGCGATGTGCACGACCCGGATGATGACCGGCGTCGGCCGACCGCAGTTCAGCGCTGTCCTCGAGTGCGCCGCCGCCGCGCGCGAGCTCGGTGCCCACGTCTGGGCCGACGGGGGAGTCCGCCACCCGCGCGACGTCGCCCTCGCCCTCGCCGCCGGCGCAAGCGCCGTCATGGTCGGGTCGTGGTTCGCCGGCACCCACGAGTCTCCGGGCGACCTCAACCGGGACGCCGACGGCCGTGCCTACAAGGAGAGCTTCGGCATGGCCTCGGCCCGCGCGGTCGCCAACCGCACCTCTGGCGACTCCGCGTTCGACCGGGCCCGCAAGGCGCTCTACGAGGAGGGGATCTCCTCGTCGCGGATGTTCCTCGACCCGCGGCGTCCCGGCGTGGAGGACCTGATCGACGAGATCTGCTCGGGCGTGCGCTCGGCCTGCACGTACGCCGGCGCCCGCACGCTCGCCGAGCTCCACGAGCGTGCGCTCGTCGGGGTCCAGTCGGCGGCCGGGTTCCACGAGGGTCGCCCGCTCCCCGCAGGGTGGTGACACGCGTGGTGACCCGGATGGACATCGTCCTCGTCGTCGCAGCGAGGGCCGAGGCGGCGTACCTCCCCGACGAGCTGCCGCTGGTGCTCACCGGTCTCGGCAAGACCGCCGCCGCGGTGGCGCTGACGCGGGCTCTGGCGTCGCGCCCGGACCCTCGTAACACCCACGTCGTCAACCTCGGCACCGCGGGTGCGCTGCGCGACGGCCTGACCGGCATCTTCCGGCCGGGACTCGTCCACAACCACGACCTGAACGCGGAGGCGATCCGGACGCTCGGCTACGACCCCCGTGAGTCCTTCGCCCTCTCCGGCGGCGACCCGGCCGTCGCGCTGGCCAGCGGCGACACGTTCGTGACCGACGCCGACGTCCGCGCCCGGCTCGCGGCCGAGGCGCACCTCGTCGACATGGAGGGGTACGCCGTGGCGTTCGCCGCCGCTGCTTTCGGTTCGCGCTGCACCCTGGTCAAGCACGTCTCCGACGCCGCCGACGACAGCGCCTGGGAGTGGCCGGAACGTGTCGACGCGAGCGCCCGCGAGCTGGCCGCGTGGTTCGCCGAGCACCGCGGCAAGCTGGAGTCGCCGGACCCGGCATGAGCACCTGCACCCGGATGCGACTGTCGGGGCGGTGCTTTGCTACAGTTGCGCGGCGCGCTCGCGAGAGCGCCAACACCCTTGTCCGGGTGGCGGAATAGGCAGACGCGCTAGCTTGAGGTGCTAGTCCCCGTATAGGGGGTGGGGGTTCAAGTCCCCCCTCGGACACCATCGCGAACGGCGCCGGATCTCCGGCGCCGTTCGGCGTTTCCGGGGCGTGCCCGCCGTCATCTCCGGTCGCAGGCCGCGATCGTCGCGTCGAGCTGCTCGCCCCAGTCCTCGAGCTCACCCAGCGTCGTCCAGTCGATGTCGACGAACGGGTCATACTCCTCGGCATCCGGCCGGATCTGGCCCGCTCCGAGCGGCGTGCGGATCACCGACATCTCGACGTACCCCGGATCCTCATTGACCGCGAGCCGCGCCGGTCCCCGCCTCTTGCGCGGCGCGCCGAATCCGATGGTGTCCGACTCGACGAACTGCTCCTCCGCCATCGGTCCGCTCCTCGCTGTAGGAACACCTCGTGCCGCACCAACCTAGTCCGTCGCCCGACCCGTCGTCGGGCCACAGAGACTGGCCACACAGACTGGCCACACAGAAGGAACGGATCCTCGACGCCACCCCGTACGGTGAGCCAGATGCGAATCGTGATCGGTGCACCCGGCAACGGCGAAGTTCTCAAGGAAGCGATCAAGGACCTCCTCGAGCGTGACCCGCGAGTCAGCGAGGTCGTCGACCTGTCGACACCCGACGTGACCTATCCGGCGGTCTCCTTCAACGCGGCGCAGGCGGTCGTCGATGGCAAGGCCGACCGAGCCATCCTCGTCTGCGGTACCGGCGTGGGCACGGCGATCGCGGCGGGCAAGGTTCCCGGCGTGCGCGCCGCGACCGCCCATGACCTGATCACGGTGCGTGGGGCCGTCGAGAACTACGACGCCCAGATCCTCTGTCTGGGACAGAACGTGATCGCACCGGCACATGCGTGTGCCCTGGTGGACCTTTGGCTCGATCTGCGCCACGATCCCCTGGGACCGTACGGCCCGAAGGTGCACGAAATCGACGACTACGAAGCGCGCGACTGAGATCCTGACGTCGCGCTCGAGAACGGGGCGCCCCATCACCGATGACAGGTGGATCCTCACGCCCGCCGAGATGGCGAGGGCAGCTGAGGACGCAGCGTTCGGCAAGGCAACCAGTCATCAGTTGAAGTCGTTCCTGCTCGCGTTGACGGCGGGCGGCTACATCGCTCTCGGGTTCGTCTTCTTCGTGACGAGTCAGGTCGGTGCGGAGCAGTTGCCGTACGGGGTCGCCAAGGTGCTCGGCGGCATCGTCTTCGCCACGGGACTCGCTCTGGTCGTGCTGACCGGCGCAGAGCTCTTCACCTCCTCCACGCTCACCCTCACTGCACGTGCGAGTGGGCGCCTCACCACGTGGCAGCTGTTGCGCAACTGGGGAGTGGTCTTCGTCGGGAACTTCATCGGGGCACTGACCATCGTCGGACTCATCTTTCTCGGGCGGACGTGGGAGCAGGCAGGTGGCAGCTGGGGAGCTGTCGTCCTCGACGTGTCCTTGAAGAAGGTGCACCACGACTTCCTCACTGCGTTCGTGCTCGGCATCCTGTGCAACCTCATGGTGTGCCTGGCGATCTGGGCGGCCTACAGCGGTCGGACCACCGTCGACAAGGTCGTGGCCGTCACGATGCCGATCGCTCTCTTCGTCGCCTCCGGATTCGAGCACTCCGTCGCGAACATGTTCATGGTGCCGCTCGGCATCCTCATCAGTGACTTCGCCGGTGCCGACTTCTGGGCCGCGTCCGGCTTGGAGGCCTCGGCGTACGCCGACCTCACCTGGACGAGTTTCCTGAGCGACAACCTGCTGCCCGTCACCCTCGGCAACATCGTCGGCGGGGGCGTGATGATCGGCGTCCTCTACTGGACGATCTTCCACTTCCTCGACAAGCCGGGGAAGCCGATCCCTCGGGCGACGGTCGGCGACGCCGACGAGCCCGCCGCTCGCCAAGACTGATTCACCCCACCCTCTGAACAACCGCTGGCGCGGACACCCCTCACGAAGGAGACAGCTGATGGAAGCCGTCAACGACTTCCCGTTCTGGCTGCGGGCCCAACACCTGCTGAACTTCGTCCTGATCGGCATGCTGATCCGCTCGGGCATCGAGATCCTCTCCTCGCTGCCACGACTGTGGTGGCGTCAGGACTGCGCCCCCGGCACCGAATGGCTGAAGTTCACCAAGCGCGAACTGCCGAAGGAGGAGGGGGTCTACACCTCCTTGATGGACGAGAAGGCTGTCCACCCCCTGCTGTCGCTCCCCGGCCGCGAGAACATCGGCCTGGGCCGTCACTGGCACGGGCTGTCGGTGATGCTGTGGGTGCTCAACGGCGTGATCTATGTGATCCTGCTGTTCGCCACTGGGCTCTGGCGGCGCATCATCCCGACCTCGTGGGACGTCTTCCCGGAAGCTTGGGACTCGCTCAAGACCTACCTCAGCTTCGACGTCCCGGACATCAGCCACTTCCAGCCCTACGACGCGCTGCAGATGCTGGGCTACACCTTCGTCATCTTCATTCTGGCGCCCTTCATGATGCTCACGGGGGTGGCCATGGCACCGGCGGTGCGCGGGCGCTTCCCGCGGTTCGTGAAGATGCTGGGTGGTCACCAGGGTGCCCGCTCGCTGCACTTCATCGGCATGATCATGATGGCCGGATTCATCGTGATGCACGTGTCGCTGGTCTTCTTGGTGCACCGGGACCGCAACCTCGTCAACATGGTTTTCGGCGGCGCCCAGATCGAGGTCTCGAACGCGCGTGCCGCCCAGGCGATGGTCATCATGGTCGCCGTGATCGTGGCGGTCGCTGTGTTCTGGATCGCGTTGTCCTACTGGTCGCTCGCCGACCGCGTGCGGGCCCAGCGGTTCACCGCCGGCTTCACCGAGATCGGGCGCAAGATCTTCCTCAACTGGCTGCGCCCGCAGGGTGCGAAGAAGACCGCCTACACCGACGACGACATCTCTGAGTTCCACTGGACCAACGGTCTTCCGCCCACCGAGGAGGAGTCCGAGCTGTGGGTGCAAGCGCGCGAGCGCAACTGGGCCGGTCTGACGATCACGGTGCGCGACGACATCAACGACGTCGAGAAGCAGTTGACGATCGACGACCTCAAGGCATTGCCGCGACACTCCTACATCGCGACCCATACCTGTATGCAGGGCTGGTCGGCGACGTCGCGCTGGACCGGCGTACGCCTCACCGATCTGATGTCGGTGCTCGGGCCGCGACCGGAGGGCGCCCGCTACCTGCTCGCCGAGTCCTACGGCCTGGCGCAGAAGATGTACGACAACCGCCCCCGGGAGCCCTTCTACGCGGCGATCGACCTCGACACGATGGAGGAGGAGGAGTCGATCATGGCCTACGAGCGCAACGGTCACGAGATCGAGGACTACCTCGGAGCACCTGCCCGGCTGCGGGTCGAGTCCAACCACGGCTACAAGCACGTCAAGTGGGTCTCGCGCGTCATGTGGGTCCACGACTATGCCGACTATGGCGACGGCCGCGGTGGCACGCGGGAGGACTCCGCCCTGCAGGCGTTCAACGGAAGGATCTGACTGCCGTGACGAGGATCGAGTCCACACGCTTCCTCGTCGAGGGCGTCGACGATGACTCGGACACGAAGAACGCGATGCAGTCGCTCTTCGACATCTTCACCGCCCACGGCCTGGGCCAGGCGACGTTCGAGATCGTGCCCGGTGAGCCCACCCGCCTCTGGATCAAGCACAAGGAGGGTCGGGCACCGAGCCGCCAGCTCATCGCAGAAGCCCTGGCGAAGGCGGGCGACTACCGCGTCGTTGATGGGTAGCCACGTTCCTGGCATCGTCGGCAAGGATGGGGCCATGACTGCCACGCCGCGCTGGTTCGACCACCACTCCTCGGCCGCCGCACCCGGCCAGAGCCACTCCGAGTGGTACGTCGAGCGCTTCCGCAACCTCGCCGCCGAGGGCGCCGATCTCGAGGGGGAGGCGCGGCTCGTCGACGCGATGGCGCCGCGCGAGGCGCGCATCCTCGACGCCGGGTGTGGGCCGGGACGGCTCGCCGGGGCGCTGCACCGGCGCGGGCACGACGTCGTCGGCGTGGACGTCGACCCGGTGCTCATCGAGGCGGCAGCCGTCGACCACCCGGGTCCGGCGTACCACGTCATGGACCTGGCGGACCTGGACCTGCAGGGGGAGCCGTTCGACCTGATCGTCAGCGCGGGCAACGTGATGGTCTTCCTCGCCCCGGGCACCGAGCGCACCGTGGTCCAGCGGCTCCGGAACCATGTGCGACCCGGCGGGCGCGTCGTGCTCGGCTTCCGCCGCGAGCCCGACACCTACTCCTACACCGACCTCGACGCCGACGCGCAGGCCGCGGGCCTCATGCTCGAGCACCGGTTCGGCACCTGGGACCTCGACCCGTTCACCGACGCCTCCGACTTCGCGATCAGCGTGTTCCGCAGCCCGGCCCCGTAGGGTGACGTGCGTCACCCCATCCGGACGCCCGTCTGCTGCGAACGAGGGACTGACCACCGGTTGGCCTGGGGAGAGGACCACCATGACGCATCACGCTGCTGACCCGCCGGACGCGCCCCCGGCCTGTCCCGGGCCCCGCCCGGTCGCCGCGGTGCCGCCGTACGAGCTCTACGACGAGGTGGCCGACGCGTCCGCAGCGCTGGTGATCAAGCGCTACTCCACCTCCTTCGGGGTCGCCTCGCGCCTGCTGGGCGAGCCGATCCGCACCCACGTCCGCAACACCTACGCCCTCGTGCGGGTGGCCGACGAGATCGTCGACGCTCCCCGCCCGGGCTCCAGCCGCGCCCACCAGGCGCGACTGCTCGACGAGTTGCACGACTGCGTCCACGAGGCGCTGCTCACCGGACACAGCGCCAACCTCGTCGTGCACGCGTTCGCACGCACCGCACGCACCTGCGGCATCGGTGCCGATCTGATCGACCCGTTCTTCGCCTCGATGCGCACCGACCTGTTCCGCCACCAGCAGGACGAGGAGAGCTTCGCCGCCTACGTCCACGGCTCCGCCGAGGTCGTCGGGCTCATGTGCCTGCGCGCGTTCCTGCTCGGACGCCCGCACGCCGCACAGGAGTACGCCGAGCTGCGGGAAGGCGCTCAACGGCTGGGTGCGGCGTTCCAGAAGGTCAACTTCCTGCGCGACCTGGCCGCGGACGCCGACGAGCTCGGGCGCTCCTACTTCCCCGGACTCACCGCGGCCGACTTCGACGTCGCGACGCGCGACCGGCTGCTCGACGACATCGACGCCGACCTCGCGGCCGCGGCGCTGGCCATCGCGAAGCTGCCGCCGAGCAGCCGCCGCGCCGTCTGCGCCGCGCACGCCCTGTTCGCGGAGCTGTCGCGCCGGCTGCGTCGTACGTCGCCGGCCCGCATCCGCGCCGAGCGCGTTCGCGTGCCCGGCCCGCGCAAGGCCCAGGTCATCGCTCGCGCGCTGGCACGGGGAGTCGCATGAGCCGGTACGGCGATCGGGTCGTTGTCGTGGGGGGAGGGATCGCCGGGCTCGCCACGGCTGCCCTGCTCGCCGCGGACGGGCGGTCGGTCGACCTGCTGGAGCAGCGCGACGAGCTCGGTGGGCGCGCCGGGAGCTGGTCCCAGGACGGCTTCCGCTTCGACACGGGGCCGTCGTGGTACCTCATGCCCGAGGTCTTCGAGCACTTCTTCAGCCTGCTCGGCTCGAGCGCGAAGGAGCAACTCGACCTGCAGCGTCTCGACCCGGGCTACCGCGTGTTCTTCGAGGACCACGACGAGCCGCTCGACGTGCGCAGCGACCGCGCGGCGAGCGTCGCGCTCTTCGACCGGGTCGAGCTCGGGGCCGGTGTCGCGCTCGAGGACTACCTCGACTCCGCCGAGCGCACCTATCAGGCGGCGGTCGCGAACTTCCTCTACACCAGCTTCGAGCACCCGCGGGCATTGCTGAACTCCGCGGTGCTCCGCAGCGGCCCGCAGCTGCTGCCGTTGCTCGCGCGCTCGTTGGAGTCTCATGTCGCAGCTCGCTTCGCAGACCCGCGGCTGCGCCAGGTGCTCGGCTATCCGGCCGTGTTCCTGGGGTCATCACCCTCGCGGACACCGGCGATGTATCACCTCATGAGCTGGATGGATCTCGCCGACGGCGTGCTCTACCCGCAGGGTGGGTTCACACGCCTCATCGAAGCGATCGCCGACCTCGCGCGGGCGCACGGCGTCCGGATCCACACCGGCGCCCGGGTGACCGCGATCGACACGGCACCGCGGGTCGGCTCGTCCGGCCTGCGCCGTCGTCGCGCCCAAGTCCGTGGTGTCACCTACCGCGGCAGCGACGGAGCCGAGCAGACCATCGCGGCCGACGTCGTGGTCGGGGCCGCCGACCTGCACCACCTGGAGACCGAACTGCTGCCGCCCGCGCTGCAGACCTACCCGGAGTCCTGGTGGCGCCGCCGTGACCCCGGGCCCGGCGCCGTCCTGGTCTACCTCGGCGTCGAGGGGGAGCTGCCGGAGCTGCAGCACCACTCGCTGTTCTTCACCAGCGACTGGGACGCGAACTTCACCGACGTGCTCGGACGGCCCGGTCGCGTGCCGGACCCGGCCTCGGCGTACGTCTGCAAGCCGTCGGCGACCGACCCTTCGGTCGCGCCGGCCGGGCACGAGAACGTGTTCGTGCTGGTGCCGGTGCCCGCCGACGTCGGGCTCGGGAGAGGCGGCGTCGACGGCGCGGGCGACCCGGCGGTCGAGGCCACCGCCGACGCCGCGATCGCCCAGATCGCGGCCTGGGCGCAGATCCCCGACCTCGCCGCGCGGGTGTGCGTGCGGCGTACCGTCGGTCCCGGTGACTTCGCCGCCGACCTCAACGCCTGGTCCGGCGGCATGCTCGGGCCCGGCCACACCCTGCGCCAGAGCGCCTTCCTGCGGGGACGCAACGCCTCGGCCAAGGTCGACGGGTTGTTGTACGCCGGGTCCAGCACCATCCCCGGCATCGGCCTGCCGATGTGCCTGATCAGTGCCGAGCTCGTGCTCAAGCGGCTGCGTGGCGACCGCTCCACGGGCCCGACGACGCACGCCCTCGCCCGGGTCGCCGCTGGCGGCGTGGGGGTGTGATGAGCCTGCTGTACCTCGGCTTCATCGTCGTCTCCACGGTGTGCATGGGTCTGGTGGACCGACGCTGGCGGCTCTTCCTGTTCGACCGACCCCGCGTGGCCCTGTTGGCCGTGGCGGCCGGCTTCGCCTTCTTCCTCGTCTGGGACCTGGTCGCGCTGGAGCTGGAGCTCTACAGCAAGGGCGAGTCGCCGGCGATGACCGGTATCGACGTCGCGCCGCACCTGCCGATCGAGGAGCTGTTCTTCATCACCTTCCTCAGCTATCTCACCGGCGTCCTCCACGGGCTGTGGCAGCGCATCCTCGCGAGTCGGGAGGCGACGCGATGACCTACCTCGGTCTGGCCGGGGTCTTCGTCGCGGTCACGCTCCCGGTCCTGCTGCTGACGGTCGTCGTACGCCGACCCACGCGCCGCTGGTGGGCGGCGACCGCGCTCACCGCGTTGTGTCTCGTGGTCCTCACGGCGGTGTTCGACTCGCTGATGATCGCCGCCGACCTGTTCCGCTTCGACGAGGACGCCCTAGCCGGGATTCACGTCGGGCTCGCCCCGATCGAGGACTTCGCCTGGCCGATCGCCGCCGCTGTCCTCGTCCCGTCGCTGGTGCTGCTGCTCGCCGGGAGGCGCGGGCGATGAGGCGCGCCGGCCAGGTCGTGGCCTCCTCGCGACCGCTGTCGTGGGTCAACACCGCCTTCCCGTTCGGGGCGGCGTACCTCCTGGCGGGGGGTGGCCTCGACGTCGCCTTCTGGGTCGGGTGCGTGTGGTTCCTCGTGCCCTACAACCTGTTGATGTATGGCGTGAACGACGTCTTCGACTACGAGTCCGACCTGCGCAACCCCCGCAAGGGCGGGGTCGAGGGCGTCGTGCTCGACCGGGGCCTGCACCGCGCGACCCTGTGGTCGGCGGCGTTGTCCAACCTCCCGTTCATCGTGGCACTGCTGGCGCTGGGGTCGGCGCAGGCGGCCGCCGTGCTCGCCGTCAGCGTCTTCGCGGTCGTGGCCTACTCGGCACCGCGTCTGCGATTCAAGGAGCGCCCGTTCCTCGACTCGGTGACCTCGAGCACCCACTTCGTCAGCCCCGCGGCCTATGGGCTCGCGCTGGCGGCGGCCCGCGGGGGAGACGTCGACCTCGACCTCACGGTGGTGGCCGCGCTGGGGGGCTTCTTCCTCTGGGGCATCGGCTCCCACGCCTTCGGTGCCGTGCAGGACGTGACGGCCGACCGCGAGGCCGGCATCGGGTCGATCGGGACCGTCCTCGGCGCGCGGCCGACCACGTGGTTCGCACTGGCCGCCTATGTGCTCGCCGGCGTCCTGCTGCTCGTGCTCCCGTGGCCGGCGACGCTGGCGAGCGTGCTCGTGCTGCCGTACGTCGCCAACGTCGCGCCGTTCCTCACCATCACCGACGGCGACTGCGAGCGCGCCAACGCCGGGTGGCGCCGGTTCCTGTGGCTGAACTTCGTCACCGGCTTCCTCGTGACGCAGCTGCTGATCTGGATCACCCTGCGGTGAGCTGGATCAGCATGCGTCGAGTCAGCGCACGCTGAGCCGGGTCCACCACCGCTGCCACGGCGGCACGATTGCCCAGTTGAGGCGCAACGTCGTCACGGCACGCCCCATCCGACGCCGCAGCTGCGGTCCTCCGCGCAGCGAGCGCGCGGAGACACCCACGCCCAGGCGACGGTCGAAGCGGATCCGCGCCCGCGGCCCGAGGACGAACGTCAGATCCATGTCGTCGTGCACGTCGGCGTCGCGATGGACCTGGTCGCGCACGCGGTCCCAGCTCGTCCGGCGCAGCGCCATGCTGGATCCCCACAGCGGCACCTTCGCGATCGCCAGCGTGCCGAGCACGAAGTAGGCGCCGAGATACAGCGCCGTGGCGACCTGGCGGAGCACCGGTGGGAGGTCGTGGAAGTGGCCCGGGCCTGTGACCGCGTCGACGCCGGGGACCGCCAGCGCCAGTCCTACCTGGGCGACCCAGTCGGGTCCGGGCCGCGAGTCGGCGTCGAGCCGCGCGATCACCGCACCGGCGGCGGCGTCGTACCCCGTCGCCGCCGCGTACGGGATCCCCACCCGCGGCTCGGCGACCACGCGTGCTCCGTGCGCCAGCGCCACCGCGGCGGAGTCGTCGCTGGAGCCGTTGTCGACGACGACGACCTCGTACGGAGCCACCCGCTGGCGGGCCAGGTGCTCCAGGCAGACGGCGAGCTCAGTGGCGTCGTCGCGCACCGGGATGACCACGGAGACCGGGGGGCGCGTCACCGGTCGACCCGTTCGCGCCGGCGCGCGAGACTGATGACCACCCCGGCGACCACGGCGCCTGCGACGCCGGCTGCCAGGTCGCCGACGGTGTCGTCGTAGCCGACCTGGATGCGCGAGTCGATCCAGCGGTTGCCGGCCCACTCGAGGATCTCCCACACCGCTGCGAGCGCGGTGGCCATCGAGGCGGTGACGATCACGGTGACGGAGGTGGGAGCGTCGCCGACGCCCCCGAGGACCTCGAGCAACCGCCACGCGACCGCGGCGATGAGGCCCGTGGCCGCTGCGTGCACGGCGATGTCGAGCCACTCCACGGCGAGGTACCAGTCCAGCTGCGCCGCCCACGCGCCGAAGATCAAGGTCGCGCAGTAGAGCGCGTCCAGCCACTGCCGGGCGCCGACCGCGCGGGGCACGAAGGTCCCGCCCAGCACGAGGAAGAACAGCGCCGCACCGACCCATCCGTAGACCACCGTGCCCACGACGAGGCTGACCACCGCTGCGGCGCGCACGAGGTCCGAGGCGATCAGCACCATGGCGGGAGCCTACGATCCAGCAGTGCCCGATCCAGCAGTGCCCTCGCCGACGTTCCCCCTCGGTCTCGTCCCCGGTGTCGTCGCCCGCCGGTGGACCAAGGTGTGGGCCGAGCGCGTCCGGCGGCCAGCTCTCGAGGTGGTCCCCGTCGAGGAGCACGAGCAGGTCGCGGCACTGGCCGAGGGCCGCATCCGCATGTGTGTCGCCAGGCTCCCGCTGCTCGCCGCGGGCGGGCTCGGGCCCGAGGGCCTCCACGTGGTCCGGATGTACGACGAGCGCCAGGTCGTCCTCGCCCCACGTGACCACGTCCTGGCTGCGCTGGACGACCACGAGGCGGTCGCGCTCGACGACGTGCGCGAGGAACTGCTCACCGAAGACGACCTCGCGCCGACACTCCCGTCCCGGGACCGCGCCGCGCTCGTCGCCGGAGGACAGGGCCTGCTGGTCGTGCCGCAGTCCGTCGCACGGGCACACCAGCGCAAGGACCTCATCTGGCGCCCGGTCGACGAGGTCGACCCGACCACCGTCGCGCTGGTGTGGCCGCGCGCCGACGACGACGCGCTGTGCCAGGAGATGGTGGGCATCGTGAAGGGCCGCACGGCACGCAGCAGCCGCTGAGGCGGATCTTGTGGGCATGGGCCACCATGGGCCCCATGGAGCAGCAGCACTCGGGTGAGACGAGCAACCAGGCCTACGACCCCGCTGCCGAGGTGGTCGAGATCTGTCGCGACCTGATCCGCATCGACACCACCAACTACGGTGACGACTCCGGGCCCGGGGAGCGCAAGGCGGCCGAGCATGTCGCCGCCCTGCTCGACGAGGTCGGGATCGAGGCGACGATCGTCGAGGGCGAGCCCGGCCGCGCCAACGTCCTCGCCCGCTGGGGCAGCGGGTCGGGCGATCCGCTGCTGCTGCACGGACACCTCGACGTCGTGCCGGCGGATGCCTCCGACTGGCAGGTCCACCCGTTCTCCGGCGAGATCCACGACGGCGCGGTCTGGGGGAGGGGCGCGGTCGACATGAAGGACTTCGACGCGATGCTGCTCTCCACCGTCCGCGCCCGTGCGCGCGCCGGCGCCGTGCCCGACCGGCCCCTCGTGCTCTGCTTCACCGCCGACGAGGAGGCCGGTGGCCACCGTGGCGCGGAGATCCTCGTCGACCAGCACCGCGAGTGGCTCGCCGACTGCACCGAGGCGGTCGGGGAGGTCGGCGGCTTCAGCGCCACCGTCCGCGGGCGCCGGGTCTACCTCGTGGAGGCCGCCGAGAAGGGGATGGCCTGGATGCGCCTGACCTCCCGGGGCCGGGCCGGCCACGGGTCCATGATCAACCGCGAGAACGCCGTCACGGCGCTGTCGGCGGCGGTCGCGCGGATCGGCACGCACCCCTGGCCTGTGCGGCTCACGCCGACGATGAAGGTGCTGCTCGCCAGCATCGGCGAGCTGGCCGGGACCGAGGCCACGCCCGAGAACGCCGAGTCCCTGATCGAGGAGTTCGGCAGCGCCGCGCGGATGCTCGGCGCCGTCATCCGCAACACGGCGAACCCGACCATGCTCGACGCCGGCTACAAGGTCAACGTGATCCCGACCGAGGCCAGCGCCCACGTCGACGGCCGTTTCCTGCCCGGGTTCGAGGACGAGTTCTTCGCGACGCTCGCCGAGCTCTGCGGCCCGGACGTCGACATCGACTTCGTCAGCCACCAGCAGCCGTGGGAGTCGCCGTACGAGGGTGACCTGGTCGACACCATGCACCGCTCGCTGCTCGCCGAGGACCCCGACGCGCTCGTCGCACCGTTCCTCATGAGCGGCGGCACCGACGCCAAGCACTTCCGCAAGCTGGGGATGCAGTCCTACGGCTTCACGCCGCTGCGGTTGCCGGCCGACCTGGACTTCACCGCGCTGTTCCACGGCGTCGACGAGCGGGTGCCGGTGGACTCGCTGGAGTTCGGCGCTCGGGTCTTCGACCGCTTCCTCGGCGATCTCGGACGTCCGGTCAGCTGAGGAGCAGCTGCTGCTGGCGCTGCCGGATGATCCGGCGGCGCAGGACGACCCGACGCGTGCCGTCGTGGTCGATGCGCACGCGCACCAGCTCCCAGCCGCCGTGCTCGGCGCGGTCGACGAGCAGCCGGGTCACAAACGACCGCGAGTGCTCGCGCGACAGCACGAGCCGCTCGAACTCGTACTCCACGCCCGGGCCCAGGGCCCGGCGGGCCTGCGCCTTGGCGGCCTTGTCGAGACGATGGCTCATGAACCCTCCCCGCTCGACACGTCGTCGAGCGCCTCGATGATCTCCGCGGGCAGGACGCAGTCCTCCACCGTCAGGGACCCGCGCAGCTGGTCTGCCGTGCGCGCCCCCAGGATCGGTGCGGTCACGCCCGGACGGTCGCGTACCCACGCGAGCGCGACCTCCATCAGGGACCAACCGAGCCCGTCGGCGGCGGCGGCCACCGCCTCGACCACACGTTGGGCCGACGGGTTGAGGTAGGCGCCGACGAACCCGGAGAAGTGCGGGGAAGCGGCGCGGGAGTCGGCCGGCGTACCGGTGCGGTACTTGCCCGTCAGCACGCCCCGGCCCAGTGGGGACCACGGCAGCAGACCGATGCCCAGCGCCTGGGCGCACGGGACGACCTCGGCCTCGACGGCCCGGTTGAGCAGGGAGTACTCACCCTGGTGCACGACCACCGGCGCGACCCCGCCCGCGCTGAGGGTGGCGGCGCGAGCGAGCTGCCAGCCGGCGTAGTTGGACACCCCGACGTACGCCGCCCGACCGCTGGTGACGGCGGTCTCGAGCGCCCCGAGGGTCTCCTCGAGCGGGACGTCGTCGGACCAGGTGTGCACCTGCCAGAGGTCCACGTGGTCGACACCGAGCCGCTGCAGCGACGCGTCGAGCGTGCGCAGCATGCGGCCGCGGGACAGGTCGGTGACCCGCTCGCCGCGGACCCGGCCGATGCCCGCCTTGGTCGCAATCACGAGGTCGTCGCGGGCGACGACGTCACCCACCAACGACCCCAGGAGCTCTTCGCTGGCACCGTCGCCGTAGCCCGCGGCGGTGTCGACGAGGGTGCCGCCGGCGTCGACGAAGGCCCGGAGCTGGTCCCGGGCCTCGTGCTCGTCGGTGTCCCGGCCCCAGGTCAGGGTGCCCAGCCCCAGCCGGGAGACCCGCAGGCCGGATCGGCCGAGCGCGCGCTGCTGCATGCCTGGAAACCTAGCGGGCACCCGTTCGCGCGCGCTGCTCGGCTCGCCGTAGCCTTGCGCGGTGCTCGACTACCTCCAGGCTGCCGTGCTCGGCCTGCTGCAGGGCCTCACGGAGTTCCTGCCGATCTCCAGCAGCGCCCACCTGCGCATCTTCCCGGAGCTGTTCGGCTGGGAGGACCCCGGTGCGGCCTTCACCGCGGTCTCGCAGATCGGCACCGAGGTCGCCGTGCTGCTCTACTTCCGCCACGACATCTGGCGCATCGGCAACGCCTGGGTCCGGTCCCTCTTCCGACCCGAGCTGCGCGGCCACCTCGACTCACGGATGGGGTGGTACGTGATCATCGGCTCGATCCCGGTCGTGATCCTCGGGCTGACCCTGGAGGACCTCATCGACCGGGAGTTCCGCAGCCTCTGGGTGGTCGCGGTGATGCTCATCGCCATGGGCCTCGTCCTCGGTGCAGCCGACCGCTGGGGCTCCATGAGGCGCACCACCGACGACCTGCGCCTGCGCGACGCCGTCCTCATGGGCCTGGCGCAGTCCGCGGCGCTGGTGCCCGGCGTCTCCCGGTCCGGGGCGACGATCTCGATGGGACGCGTCCTGGGCCTCGACCGTGCGGCGGCCACCCGCTTCGCCTTCCTGCTCGCTGTCCCCGCGGTCGTGGGCGCCGGGGTCTACAAGCTCAAGGACGTCTCCGGCTCGACCAACCCCTACGGCTGGGGACCGACCATCTTCGCGACCGCGATCGCGTTCGTGGTCGGGTACGCCGCCATCGCCTGGCTGCTGCGCTACGTCTCCACCCGTTCCTACACGCCGTTCGTCGTCTACCGCGTCGTCCTCGGCGTGGCGGTCCTGGGCCTTCTCACCGGCGGGGTCCTGACCGCCTGAGGTCTAGGCTCGGCCACCATGGCGACCGTCATCCTGGCCCGGCACGGGCGGAGCTCGGCCAATACCGCAGGTGTCCTCGCGGGGCGCTCACGCGGCGTGCACCTCGACGACCACGGCGTACGCCAGGCACGAGAGGCGGGGGAGCGGCTCGTCGGCCTGCGTCCGACCGCCGTGGTGACGAGCCCCCTCGAGCGGTGTCGCGAGACGGCCAAGGGCCTGCTCGCCGGGCTGGACCTCGACGTGCCGGTGACCCGCGAGAAGGGCCTCACCGAGTGCGACTACGGGACGTGGACGAACCAGCCGATCCGGGCCCTCACCAAGGAGCCGATGTGGCGCACGGTGCAGGCGCACCCCTCGGCCGCGCACTTCCCGGGCGGGGAGTCCCTGGCGGCGATGTCCGCCCGGGGGGTGGAGGCCGTACGCCGCTGGGACCGCGTGGCCGAGGAGGAGCACGGCGCGGACGCGATCTGGGTCGCGGTCAGCCACGGTGACGTGATCAAGGCGATCCTCGCCGACGCCCTCGGCCTGCACCTCGACGAGTTCCAGCGCATCGTCGTGGACCCCGGGTCGCTGTCGGTGGTGCGCTACACCCCCCAACGGGCCTTCGTGCTCGCGACCAACACCCAAGCCGGCTCCCTGGCCCACCTGGCCCCGCCGCCACGCAAGCGCAAGCGGCGCGCGACAGCCGCCGACGGCGACGCCGTGGTCGGTGGCACGACCGGGGTCTGAGCCCGCTGGACCAGTGCCCCTAGAGTCGAACCATGCCGGTCATCCACCGCTTCGACCCTCCCGAGCGCTTCGTCGCCGGGACCGTGGGCGAGCCAGGACAACGCACCTTCTTCCTGCAGGCCCGCGCCGGCACTCGGATCACCACGGTCGCGCTCGAGAAGCAGCAGGTCGCAGCGCTGGCCCACCGCATCGACGAGCTCCTCGACGAGGTGATGCGGGCGGCCGGTGAGGACGTCGTCGTGCCGGCCGTGACCCCGAAGGACCTCGCCGACGACCTGCCGCTGGAGCAGCCGATCGTCGAGGAGTTCCGCGCCGGCACCATGACGCTGGCCTGGGACGACAGCGACGACAGCGTGGTGGTCGAAGTCTTCCCCTTCACCGAGGAGTCGGTCATCGCGCCCGACCAGCCGGAGGAGGAGATCAGCGAACCCGAGCCCGCGGAGATCCTGCTCGTCCGGCTGCGACCCGGTCAGGCGCGCGCCTTCTGCGAGCGCGCCGAGCGGGTGGTCGCCGCCGGCCGGGCGCCGTGCCCGTTCTGCGGGGGACCGGTCGACCCGGAGGGTCACCTGTGTCCGCGCGCCAACGGCTTCAAGCGGTCCGGTGCGTGAGCCCCTCGCGACCACGGCACCGCTGCTGGCGGACGCGGAGCTGACGGTCGTCGGGCGGATCCTGCCCGCCTCGAACGCCACGCTGCTGGTGGAGATCGACGGCGTGCGTGCCGTCTACAAGCCCGTCGCGGGGGAGCGCCCGCTGTGGGACTTCCCCGACGGGACCCTCGCCGGCCGCGAGGTGGCGGCGTACCTCGTGAGTGAGGCCCTCGGCTGGGAGGTCGTGCCCCCGACCGTGCTGCGCGACGGTCCGGCGGGACCGGGGATGGTCCAGCTCTACGTCGAGCCGGACCCGAGCGCGCAGCCGGTGGACCTGGTGCCCGAGGGCACCCCGGCCCCGGGGTTCCGGCACGTGCTCTCGGCGATCGACGGGGACGGCCACCCGGTCGACCTCGTCCACGAGGACTGCGCCGCGCTGCGCCGCATGGCGGTCTTCGACGCGGTCATCAACAACGGCGACCGCAAGGGCGGGCACGTGATCGCCGTCGACGGCGGCCACCGCTACGGCGTCGACCACGGCGTGTCGATGAGCGTCGACCCCAAGCTGCGCACCGTGCTGTGGGGCTGGGCGGGCGAGGCGCTGCTGCCCGACGAGCGGGCCGCGGTCACGGCTCTCGTGGACGAGCTCGGCGACCAGGAGAGCCCGCTGGCGATGGCTCTGGATGCGCACGTGACCTCGGCGGAGGTCCGTGCCTGCCGGCGGCGCTGCCAGGACCTGCTACGCACCGGGGCACTGCCCTTCCCCAGTGGTGAGTGGCCGGCCATCCCATGGCCCGCCTTCTGAGACCCCCTCCCTAGACTGACCCCATGCACGCCTGGCCGAGTATCGACCCGCCCGACGTCAGCGACCTGGCATCGGCCGTCGCCGACGTGGCCGTGCGTGTGCACGACACCGCCTCCGACTCCCTGATGGAGCTGACCCCCGCCGACGGCACGGCGCGGCTCTACGTCTGTGGCATCACGCCGTACGACGCCACGCACCTCGGCCACGCCGCGACGTATGTCGCCTTCGACCTGCTCAACCGGGCGTGGCGCACCGCCGGCCACCGGGTGCAGTACGTCCAGAACGTCACCGACGTCGACGACCCGTTGCTCGAGCGCGCCACCCGTGACGGCGAGGACTGGCGCGAGCTCGCGCAGCGCCAGACCGACCTGTTCCGCACCGACATGGAGGCGCTCAACGTCCTCGCTCCGGCTGCCTACATCGGCGTCGTCGAGTCCATCCCGCTCGTCGTGGAGATGATCGAGGAGCTCCGCGCCGCGGGATCGGTCTACGCGGTCGAGGACGACCTCTACTTCTCCGTCTCCGCCGACCCGACCTTCGGAGAGGTCTCCGGCTGGACCCGTGAGCAGATGGCGGCGATCTTCGCCGAGCGCGGCGGCGACCCCGACCGTCCCGGCAAGAAGGACCCGCTCGACTGCCTGCTGTGGCGCGCCGAGCGTCCGGACGAGCCTGCCTGGGACTCCTCGCTGGGTCGCGGGCGCCCCGGGTGGCACACGGAGTGCTCGGCGATCGCCCGTGCCCACGCCGGGGGGCCCCTCGACGTCCAGGGCGGGGGGAGCGACCTGGTCTTCCCGCACCACGAGATGTCGGCCGCGCAGACCCAGGTGGTCGCGAACGGCGAGCGGTTCGCCCGTGCCTACGTCCACACCGGGATGGTGGCGCTCGACGGCGAGAAGATGTCGAAGTCCCTCGGCAACCTCGAGTTCGTCTCCCGGCTCCGGACGGCAGGTGTCGAGCCCGTCGCCATCCGACTCGCCCTGCTCTCCCAGCACTACCGCAGCGACTGGGAGTGGAGCAGCGACCTGCTGCGCGCTGCCGAGACGCGGCTGGCGACCTGGCGTGAGGCGGCCGCGTCGCGCCCCGACGGCGACGCCGGGCCCGTGTGCGGCGAGGTGCTCACCGCACTGCGTGCCGACCTCGACGCCCCGCGTGCGCTCGCGGCGCTGGACGCCTGGGCGGTCAGCGGGTCCGGCGGGGGAGACGCCGTACGCCGCCTCGTCGACGCCGCCCTCGGCGTCCGCCTCTGACGCCGCTCGGGTCCGCTCAGTCGGTCTGCGAGTCGTCGCGCCGCTTGAGGTAGCGCTCGAACTCGCGGGCGATCGCCTCGCCGCTGGCCTCGGGGAGCTCGGCGGTGTCGCGGCTCTCCTCGAGTGCCCGCACGTAGTCGGCGATCTCCTCGTCGTCCTCCGCCAGCTCGTCCACCCCGCGCTCCCACGCCCGGGCGTCCTCGGGCAGGGTGCCGAGCGGGATGCTGATCTCCAGCAGGTCCTCGAGCTGGCCGAGCAGCGCCAGGGTCGCCTTGGGGCACGGCGGCTGGGCGACGTAGTGGGGGACCGCCGCCCAGAACGACACGGCCGGGAAGTCCAACCGGGTGCAGGCATCCTCGAAGACCCCGACGATGCCCGTCGGTCCCTCGTAGCGCGACTGGTCGAGCTTCAGCCGGTCGGCGAGCTCGGGCTCGGAGGCCGTCCCGGTCACGGGGATGGGTCGCGTGTGCGGCGTGTCGGCGAGCAACGCGCCCAGCGTGACCACCATCTCGACCCCGAGCTCGTCGGCGCCGGCGAGCAGCTCGGCGCAGAACTGGCGCCAGCGCATGCTCGGCTCGATGCCGCGCAGCAGGACGATGTCGCGGCTCGCCCCGGGCGGGCGCGCGACCGAGAGCTGGGTCGACGGCCAGGTGATGCGCCGCATGCCCGCATCGTCGGTGCCGACGACGGGGCGGTTCATCTGGAAGTCGTAGAAGTCCTCGGGGTCGATGGCCGCGACGACCTGGGCGTCCCAGACGTCGATGAGGTGGTCGATCACCGCGGACGCAGCGTCGGCGGCGTCGTTCCATCCTTCGAACGCGGCGATCAGCACCGGCGCGGTCAGCGGGTCGACTTCCTCGATCTCGATCACACCTCCAGGTTAGGACGTCGGCCCATGTCAGCATGCGGAGAACCGCCGTCCGGTAGGCGGGCTCACCTACGCTGGCCGGGTGTCCGCGTCCCTCCACCGTCCCGATGTCACCGCCGAGCTGCGCGCTGCGCTGGAGCGCCGGATCCTGGTGATCGACGGGGCGATGGGCACCGCCATCCAGCGCGACCGGCCCAGCGAGGAGGGCTACCGCGGTGAGCGGTTCGCGCAGTGGCACAAGGACGTCCAGGGCAACAACGACCTGCTGACCATCACCCAGCCCGAGATCATCGCCGCGATCCACCGCGAGTACCTCGAGGCCGGCGCCGACATCATCGAGACCAACACCTTCAGCGCCAACTCCGTCGCCCTGGGCGACTACGGCATGGACGACCTCGCCTACGAGATCAACGTCGAGGCGGCGAAGCTGGCCCGCGCCGCGGCCGACGCGTTCAGCACACCGCAGCGACCGCGTTATGTCGCCGGTGCGATCGGTCCCACGACGCGCACGGCGTCGATCTCGCCCGACGTCAACGACCCCGCCGCGCGCAACGTCACCTGGGACGTGCTCGTCGAGGCCTACTCCACGGCTGCCCGTGGTCTCGTCGACGGTGGCGCCGACATCCTCCTGATCGAGACGATCTTCGACACCCTCAACGCCAAGGCCGCGATCTTCGCGATCCGCTCCCTGTTCGACGAGCTCGGCCGGCAGTGGCCGGTCATCGTCTCGGGCACCATCACCGACGCCTCGGGGCGCACCCTGTCGGGGCAGACGACCGAGGCGTTCTGGAACTCGGTGCGGCACGTCGAACCCCTCGCCGTCGGTCTCAACTGTGCGCTGGGCGCGAAGGAGATGCGGCCGTTCCTCGCCGAGCTCGCTCGGGTGGCCGACACCTATGTCTCCTGCTATCCCAACGCCGGGTTGCCGAACGCCTTCGGTGAGTACGACGAGGCCGCCGCCGAGACCGCAGCGATCCTCGAGGGCTTCGTGGCCGACGGGCTGGTCAATCTCGTCGGCGGGTGCTGCGGCACCACCCCCGAGCACATCGCTGCGATCGCGCCCGTGGCCGCGCAGGGCACCCCGCGGGTCGTCCCCAGTGTCGACCCGGCACTGCGCCTGGCCGGTCTCGAACCGATGACCGTGACCGCCGACTCGCTCTTCGTCAACGTGGGGGAGCGCACCAATATCACCGGGTCGGCCCGGTTCCGCCGGTTGATCAAGGACGGCGACTACGACGCTGCCCTGTCGGTCGCCGCGCAGCAGGTCGAGTCCGGTGCGCAGGTCATCGACGTCAACATGGACGAGGGGATGATCGACGGCGTCGCCGCCATGGAGCGGTTCCTGCGGCTGGTCGCCTCCGAGCCCGACATCTCCCGCGTGCCGATCATGGTCGACTCCTCGAAGTGGGAGGTCATCGAGGCCGGCCTGAAGTGCGTGCAGGGCAAGCCGATCGTCAACTCCATCTCCCTCAAGGAGGGGGAGGAGGCGTTCGTCGAGCACGCCCGTCTGTGCCGCAGCTACGGCGCCGCGGTCGTGGTCATGGCCTTCGACGAGGACGGCCAGGCCGACAACCTCGAGCGGCGCAAGGAGATCTGTGGGCGTGCCTACCGGATCCTGACCGAGGAGGTCGGCTTCCCGCGCGAGGACATCATCTTCGACCCCAACGTCTTCGCCGTCGCGACCGGCATCGAGGAGCACGCCTCCTACGGACTCGACTTCATCGAAGCCACGAGCTGGATCAAGGAGAACCTCCCCGGCGCGCTCGTGTCGGGCGGCATCTCCAACGTCTCCTTCTCCTTCCGGGGCAACAACCCGGTCCGGGAGGCGATCCACGCGGTCTTTCTCTTCCACGCCATCCGCGCCGGTCTCGACATGGGCATCGTGAACGCCGGCGCGCTGGTCGTCTTCGACCAGGTCGACCCGGAGCTGCGCGAGCGCATCGAGGACGTCGTCCTCAACCGCCGCCCCGACGCGGCCGAGCGGCTGCTGGAGATCGCCGAGAAGCACAACCGCGCCGCCGACGAGGTCGAGCCGGAGGCAGAGGAGTGGCGCAGCCTGCCGCCCGCGGAGCGCATCACGCACGCGCTGGTCAAGGGCATCGACGCCCACGTCGAGGCCGACACCGAGGAGCTGCGCGCTGAGGTCGAGGCCCGTGGTGGCGCGCCGATCGAAGTCATCGAGGGTCCCCTGATGGACGGCATGGGCGTCGTCGGCGACCTGTTCGGCGCCGGCAAGATGTTCCTGCCCCAGGTCGTGAAGTCCGCCCGCGTGATGAAGAAGGCCGTGGCCTACCTGATCCCCTTCATCGAGGCGCGCAAGGCGGCTACCGGCGTCGAGGACCGCGGCAGCAACGGCACGATCGTGATGGCCACCGTCAAGGGCGACGTCCACGACATCGGCAAGAACATCGTCGGCGTCGTGCTGCAGTGCAACAACTACGAGGTGATCGACCTCGGCGTGATGGTGCCGGCGCAGCAGATCCTCGACACCGCGCGGGAGAAGAACGCCGACATCATCGGTGTGTCCGGCCTGATCACCCCCTCACTCGACGAGATGGTCAACCTCGCCACCGAGATGGAGCGCCAAGGGCTCTCGATCCCGTTGCTCATCGGTGGCGCCACGACGTCGCGCGCCCACACGGCCGTGAAGATCGACCCCAAGTACTCCCAGCCGGTCGTCTGGGTCAAGGACGCCTCGCGCTCGGTCCCGGTCGCCTCCGCGCTGCTGTCGGAGGGTCGCCGCGAGGGATTGCTCGCCGACCTGGCCGCCGACTACGACTCGCTCCGTGAGCGGCACGCGGCCCGCAACCAGCAGCGTCCTCTCGTGCGGCTGGAGGATGCGCGTGCCGACCGAACGCCGATCGACTGGGCGGACTACGTGCCGCCGCAGCCCCGGGCGCCGGGCATCACCGTGTTCGAGGACGAGAACCTCGCTGAGCTGCGGGACTACATCGACTGGCAGCCGTTCTTCAACTCGTGGGAGATGAAGGGGTCGTTCCCCGACATCCTCAACAACCCCGCCACCGGGGAGGCCGCGCGCCGGCTCTACGACGACGCCCAGGAGATGCTCGACCGGCTCATTGCCGAGAGGTGGCTGCGCGCCAGCGCAGTCGTCGGGTTGTTCCCGGCCGCGTCGGTCGGTGACGACATCGAGGTCTACGCCGACGACACCCGCACCGAGGTGCGCACCGTGCTGCATCAGCTGCGCCAGCAGGGCCAGCACCGCGCCGGCGTACCCCACAAGTGTCTGGCCGACTTCGTGGCGCCCCGCGAGACCGGGCTGTCCGACTGGGTGGGTGCGTTCGCGGTGACCGCGGGCATCGGGTCGCAGCAGAAGGTGCTGGAGTTCAAGGAGCAGCTCGACGACTACTCCGCGATCCTCCTCGAGTCCCTGGCCGACCGGCTGGCCGAGGCGTTCGCCGAGCGCATGCACGAGCGCGTACGCCGCGAGCTGTGGGGCTACGCCGCCGACGAGGAGTGGACCAACGCCGACCTGATCAAGGAGCGCTACCAGGGTATTCGCCCTGCGCCCGGATACCCGGCGTGCCCGGAGCACACCGAGAAGCAGACCCTGTGGGAGCTGCTCGACGTCGAGGAGCGTGCCGGCATCCAGCTCACCGAGAGCATGGCGATGTGGCCGGGCGCCTCGGTCAGCGGCTGGTACTTCTCCCACCCCGACTCGCAGTACTTCGTCGTGGGCCGGATCTCCCAGGAGCAGGTCGAGGACTACGCCCGGCGCAAGGGGTGGACCAAGCAGGAGGCTGAGCGGTGGCTGGCCCCCAACCTCGCCTACGAGCCCGAGGACTGAGCGTGGCGGCAACGGACGTCCGGACGCCGGCGGCCGTGCTGTGGGACATGGACGGCACGATCGTCGACACCGAGCCGTACTGGATTGCGGCCGAGTTCGAGCTCGCCGAGCAGTACGGGGGGTCGTGGAGCGAGGAGCACGCGCTGCAGCTCGTCGGCAACGACCTCCTGACCTCCGGTCGCTACATCGCCGAGCACGCGGGCGTGCCGCTCGAGCCGGCCCAGATCGTCGAGGAACTCCTCGACCGGGTGACCGCGCGGATGCGCACCGAGGTGCCGTGGTGTCCGGGTGCGCGCGAGCTGTTGGCTGAGCTCGGGGAGCGCGGCGTGCCGTGTGCGCTGGTGACGATGTCCTACACGCGCTTCGTCCAGCCGATGCTGGACGCCCTCCCTGCGGGAACCTTCGCCGCCATCGTGACCGGTGACACCGTGACCCACGGCAAGCCGCATCCCGAGCCGTACCTGAAGGCAGCACGCCTGCTCGACGTGCCCGCCGAGGACTGCCTGGCCATCGAGGACAGCAACACCGGCGCCCGGTCCGCGGAGGCCGCCGGTTGTCGCGTGCTCGCGGTGCCCAACCACGTCCCGGTCCTCCCGGGACCGGGACGCGTCGTGCGTTCCTCGGGGCTGGCCGGGATCCGGGTGGCCGACCTGTGGGAAGCGTACGTCGGTCAGTAGCGCGGCTTGTTGCGGTTCTTGAACTTCTCGATCGCGATCAGTCGGTTCGCCTGGGTGTCCCTCCTCAGAGGGACCCGGACCACCCACGTGCGGGACACCGAGGGGCAGTTCACATAGAAGATGTACCTCGTCGCCCGGAACTCCCGACCGCGCTGGTACCACCGGATGCGGTGCTTGCCCTTCTTCGGGATGGTCCAGGTGCGGTTGACCGTGGTCGTCCGCCGGGTCGTGGTGGTGGTGTTCTTGTTCCACTGGTGGTTGTAGGTCGCTGACGCCTCGCCGAGTGGGAGCTTCAACTTCCCCTCGCCACCGACCGCTCTGCTGGAACCGCGGGCCTGGGAGTAGTCCTTGCCCTCCGTCCAGCTGATGGACACCGAGCCCTCGCCGGCGGTCCACGGACCGGCGAGGCTGCTGGGGATCCAGACGCCCCTGCCCTTGCCGGTGATCACCGACTCCTCGCGCTTGGTGCATCCCTGCGACGCCGAGGCAGAAGGGCTCCCAAGAGCGACGACGCCCACCGTGCTGACGATCGTGCCGGCGGCGAAGATCGCCACCGTCGACCGAAGGCGAGTCCTGACCATTGCTTCCCCCTGATGATCCGAGACGGCCGCAGATGATCGGCGTGTCCCCCGAGTGTTCCGGTCAGGATAGGACGTCGGCCGCTCGAGGAGTAGGGGTCGCAGGCAACGGGGGAGGGGTGCCGCCCCACGCCGGGCACAGCGCCTGGTAGGCGCACCAGGAGCATGGCGGTCGCTCCCCGGGCAACCACTCACCGGACGCCTCGGCAGACCGGATCGCCCGCCAGACGGCGAGCGCGCGCTGCTCGGTGCGTCGCAGGTCGTCGGCGTCCGGGGCGATGCTCAGCACCGTGCCGTCGGCGACGTAGAGCAGCTGCAAGACGGTCGGTAGGACGCCACGGGTGCGCCACAGCAACAGCGCATAGAAGCGCAGCTGGAACAACGCCGCCGCCTCGTAGCGCTCGCCGGGCGGACGGCCGGTCTTGTAGTCGACGATCCGCAGTGCTCCATCGGGAGCGGCGTCGACCCGGTCGATGATCCCGCGCAGGACGACCCCGGACTCGTGCAGGTGCTCGAGGAAGAGCTCGCGCTCCGCGGGCTCGATGCTGCGCGGATCCTCCAGCACGAAGTAGCGCTCGACGATCGCTGCCGCCGTCTCCAGCCAGCGGTCGCGCTCCTCGTCGTCAGCGTGCAGATCGAGGCACTCCGGCTCGAGGGCCACCAGGTCCTGCCAGGCCGGCGCGAGCAGCTGGACCGCCGCCGCAGGCGTGCGCTCCGCAGCGGGCAGGTCGAAGAGGCGTTCCAGGACGAGGTGCACCAGGGTGCCGCGGACGGCCTCGGCCGAGGGCGGCTCGGGCAGCCGGTCGATCGCGCGGAAGCGGTAGCGCAACGGACACATGACGAACTCCGCAGCCCGCGAGGGAGAGAGCGAGGGTGCCTCGGACGTCATGAGGCCGACCTTAAGGCGCTGGACCGACATCGACCTCGTAGGCTCCCGCGGGTGAGCAACGAGCAGCCGTCCGCGCCCTCCGGCGTCCGCCGAGGTCCCCTCGAGTCCGGGGAATGGGTGCGGCTGACCGACGCCAAGGGCCGGCGGCGCAACCTGCGCCTGGAGGCGGGCAAGCAGTACTTCACCAACCGGGGCGCCATCGACCACGACGCCCTGATCGGGCGCGAGGAGGGCTTCACCGTCACGAGCACGCTCGGGGCGGACTACCTGGTGTTCCGTCCGCTCCTCAACGAGTACGTCGTGTCGATGCCCCGCGGGGCCGCCGTGGTCTACCCGAAGGACGCCGCCCAGATCGTCGCGATGGCCGACATCTACCCCGGTGCGGTCGTGGTGGAAGCGGGCGCAGGCTCCGGCGCCCTCACCTGCAGCCTGCTGCGCGCCGTCGGCGCCGAGGGTCGGGTGTCGTCCTTCGAGCGCCGTGACGACTTCGCCGCGATCGCCGAGAAGAACGTCGACCAGTTCTTCGGCGACGTCCCCGCCACCTGGACCCTCACCGTGGGCGACCTCGCCGAGGCGCTGCCCCAGGTCGAGGCGCCCGGCTCGGTCGACCGCGTCATCCTCGACATGCTCGCACCGTGGGACTGCATCGATGCCGTCGCGACCGCGCTCCGGGCCGGTGGGATCGTCTGCTGCTACGTCGCCACGACCACGCAGCTGAGTCGGGTCGTGGAGACCCTGCGCGCCCACGGGGAGTTCACCGAGCCGCAGCCGTGGGAGACGCTGGTCCGGGAGTGGCACGTCGAGGGTCTCGCGGTGCGCCCGGCCCACTCCATGAACGGACACACCGGCTTCCTCGTGACCGCGCGGCGGATGAGCCCGGGAGAGCGCGCACCGGTCAAGAAGCGGCGTCCGGCGCCGGGTGCCTACGGGACCGACTACACGGGCCCGCGGCCCACCGGCGTCCCAGCACCCGAGACGACGCCGGATCCGTGACCAATCGGTGACCCACCCGGGGCGGATATCCCGGGTGAGGTGGGGACGGCGCGGGTAGTGTCGTCGCCACGAGCCTGCGGAGGTGAACGCCATGCCGACATCGGGGATGCCGACATCAGGGATGGGTCCGGACCGGCACTCGAGCCGGAGCACCGACGACCTGCTGCGCCAGGTCGCCGACCTGGAGGCGGAGGTGGGCGCGCTGCGCCGACGGCTCTCCGACCGCGGGGGCGCCGACGGCCTCGACCTGCGCCTGGCCGATGCCCAGCGCTCGCTCTCGGCGCTCACGGCGCAGAACGAGAAGCTCGCCCAGACGCTGCGCGACGCCCGTGACCAGATCACCACCCTCAAGGAGGAGGTCGACCGGCTCGCCCAGCCGCCCGCGGGGTTCGGCACCTTCCTCGAGGCGCACGAGGACGGCACGATCGACGTCTTCACCGGCGGCCGCAAGCTCCGGGTCAACGTCAGCCCTGCAGTCGACCGTGACGCGCTGACGCCCGGGCAGGAGGTCATGCTCAACGAGTCGCTCAACGTGGTCTCGGCCCTGGCGTTCGAGAAGGTCGGGGAGATCGTCACCTTCAAGGAGCTGCTCGCCGACGGCGAACGCGTCCTCGTGCTCGGCAACGCCGACGAAGAGCGGGTCGTGCGACTGGCCGAGCCGCTGCGTGACATCACGCTGCGCGCCGGTGACTCCCTGCTCCTCGACGGCCGGTCGGGCTACGTCTACGAGCGCGTGCCCAAGTCCGAGGTCGAGGAGCTGGTGCTCGAGGAGGTGCCCGACATCGACTACGAGTCGATCGGTGGCCTGCGCAACCAGATCGACCAGATCCGTGACGCCGTCGAGCTGCCGTACCTCCACCCCGACCTCTTCGTCGACCACGAGCTCAAGCCGCCCAAGGGCGTGCTCCTCTACGGCCCGCCCGGCTGCGGCAAGACGCTGATCGCGAAGGCCGTCGCGAACTCGTTGGCGAAGAAGGTGGCCGCGCGCACGGGCGCCGAGGGCCTCGGCAACGAGGTCCGGGCGTACTTCCTCAACATCAAGGGCCCCGAGCTGCTCAACAAGTACGTCGGCGAGACCGAGCGCCACATCCGGCTGGTGTTCCAGCGCGCCCGTGAGAAGGCGAGCATGGGTACGCCGGTCATCGTGTTCTTCGATGAGATGGACTCGTTGTTCCGCACCCGCGGCTCGGGGGTGTCCTCCGACGTCGAGAACACCATCGTCCCGCAGCTGCTCAGCGAGATCGACGGCGTGGAGACCCTGGAGAACGTCCTCGTCATCGGTGCCTCCAACCGCGAGGACATGATCGACCCGGCGATCCTGCGCCCGGGCCGGCTCGACGTGAAGATCAAGATCGAGCGGCCGGATGCGGAGTCGGCGCGCGACATCTTCTCCAAGTACCTCACCTCGCGCCTGCCGCTGCACGCCGAGGACCTCGCCGAGTTCGGCGGCGACCGCGAGGCCTGCGTCGCCGCGATGATCCGGGCGACGGTCGAGCGGATGTACGCCGAGAGCGACGAGAACCGCTTCTTGGAGGTCACCTACGCCAACGGCGACAAGGAGGTCCTGTACTTCAAGGACTTCAACTCCGGCGCGATGATCCAGAACATCGTCGACCGAGCCAAGAAGATGGCGATCAAGGACTTCCTCGACCACGACCAGCGCGGCCTGCGGGTGTCCCACCTGCTCCAGGCGTGCGTGGACGAGTTCAAGGAGAACGAGGACCTGCCCAACACGACCAACCCCGACGACTGGGCGCGGATCTCGGGCAAGAAGGGCGAGCGGATCGTGTTCATCCGCACGCTCGTCACCGGCAAGCAGGGCACCGAGCCCGGCCGCTCGATCGACACGGTCTCCAACACGGGTCAGTACCTCTAGATGACCGTACGCCGCGTCATGGGCACCGAGGTCGAGTACGGCATCTCGGTGCAGAACCAGCCCCAGGCCAACCCGATGGTCGCCTCGTCGCAGATCGTCAACGCC